>JAEWRJ010000015.1 GCA_023460055.1 Bacillota bacterium
CCCTATTACCAAGTGCTGCTGGATATCGGCTTTGACCTGAAAAGTGAACGCATGAAGAGCAAGGTCGATGCCGAAGCCTTGGCGGCAAGCTGCCGGGGGAAAGAAGCCCTGATTCAGTCTGTGCGGCAAGCTGAAAGGCTTGAACGAGCGCCCCTGCTGTATGACCTCACGCAGCTTCAGCGGGATGCCAACCGTCAGCTTGGTTTCACCGCCCGGCAGACACTCGATTATCTGCAATCCCTCTATGAGAAAAAACTCTGCACCTATCCCCGCACGGACAGCAGATACCTGAGCGAAGACATGTCGGACAAGGTAAGAAGTCTGGTCAAGATGGCGGCGGTCATCGCGCAAGCGGCATCTCCCGTCCTGCCCGCGCTGGCGCAGGTCATCGACAGCGGCAAAGTATCTGATCATCACGCCATCCTCCTGACAGGCGAAGCGGATGCCAAGACGGTATCGGCACTTCCTCAGGGTGAAAAGAAAATCGCCAAACTCATCGCGCTCAGAACCATTCAGGCGCTCAGCCCGCCTGCCAAGCTGATGGAAACCACCATCTCCGCTGACTGTGAGGGCCACACCTTCTCTGCCCGCTTCTCTGCTGTCACAGCGCCGGGTTGGCGGGCGACGCTCAATGAAAAAATACCGAAGGCCGCACCTGAGGCAAGGGAAGGACAGCGCCTCAGCGTACAGGACGCCTGCTCACAGGAGGGGCAGACCAAGCCGCCCGCGTCCTATACAGAGGACACGCTGCTTGAAGCGATGGAAACGGCAGGAGCCGGGGAGATACCGCAAGAAGCTGAGCGCAGGGGAATTGGGACGCCTGCCACCAGGGCGCATATGATCGAAAAGCTGATCGCGCTCGGACTGGCGGAGCGAAAGAAGCTTCTTAAGAACATGTACATCATACCGACGCAGGCCGGAACCGCGCTGGCCACCATACTGCCTGAACAACTTCAATCCCCCCTGCTGACAGCGGAGTGGGAACACCGCCTGCTTCTGGTTGAACGCGGCGAGCTTTCCCCGGATGACTTCAGGGCCGAGGTAGCCGATATGGTCGGGGACATCGTGCGCAACTATCAGAAGCTGCCCGGAAGCGAGGCGCTCTTTCCCGACGACCGCCCTGTGGTGGGGAACTGCCCCAGGTGCGGCAAACCTGTCAGGGCGTTCCGCAAGGGCTTTTTCTGCACTGACCGCTGCGGATTCGGGCTGTATAAGGAAGACCGTTTCTTTGCCCGCAAAAAGATCACGCTCACGGAGGAACAGGCGGCCGCGCTGCTCAAAGGCGGCGCTGTCAGGATAGACGGTATCTATTCCGAAAAGACAGGCAATCTCTACAGCGCCGATGTGCTGATGGAAGATACAGGGAAATATGTGAACTATCGATTGGCCTTTGACCGGAAAGAGGAAGGAAAGGCCTGATAAGCCCCCTTATACCGGCCGCCTTCCTCCGCGGCCCTTCGCCATACCGGACAGAGCCACAGAAAGGAGACAACATGCAGGATACAAATACACAGGTATCCAAACAGCCAAGCATCAAGGAAAGAATGGCCGAACTGACGGCAGAGCTTGAGCAAGGCATCAAAGAAATTTTTCAATCGGACAAGTACGCAAACTATCTGCGCACCATGTCCAGATTCCACCGATACTCCGTTTCCAATACCCTCTTGATTCATATGCAAAAACCGGAGGCGAACCTCGTGGCGGGCTTCGAAACATGGAAGCGCATAGGCCGCCATGTGAAGCGCAATGAGCGCGGCATCAAGATCATCGCTCCAAGTCCATATAAAAAGACCATTGAAGAGGATCTGCTTGACCCCTTGACGAAGCTGCCGATGCTGGATGAGAACGGGATACCATTGACTGAGACGAAGAAGATCACCATGCCGGCCTTTAAACCCGTATCCGTCTTCGATGTATCGCAGACAGCGGGGAGACCCCTGCCGGAATTGGTCATGACGCTGGATGGAACAGTAGAACAATATGATGTCATGATCGAAGCCCTGAAAAGAAGCGCATCCTATCCCATGTCCTTCAAAGAACTGAAGGATCATATGGATGGCTGTTTTACGGGGGACGAAATCATCATTCGCTCCGGCATGAGCGAAGCGCAGACGATCCTCGCCGCCGTCCATGAAATGACCCATGCCAGGCTTCACAGCCCCCAGCAGCGGGATGATGCCCTTGTGGCCGGAGAAACGCCGAAGAACCGCAGGACGCGTGAGGTGGAAGCGGAGAGCGTCGCATATGCGGTCTGCGCTTACTACGGCATCCAAACGGGCGGCAACAGCTTCGGCTATATCGCTTCCTGGAGTCAGGACAAGGATTTGAAGGAACTGAAGTCCTCGCTTGATATCATCAACCGAACGACCTCCGGCATCATTTCCGATCTGGATCACCATCGGCAGATGATATGCCGTGAACGCGGCCTGCAGGCCCCATTGCGCCCCGATGATGTGCTCAGCAATTCGCCCGGCTCTGCCTTTAACCCCTTGCGAAGCTCGGAGGACATGCTGGAGCAAAACGACAACCAGCTGGACGGCATCATCAACAACCTGCCTTCCGACTCGGCGCAGCACACAGCTGAGAAACACATGTCGATTGCGCGGGAACGCCAAGAGACAGCGCCAAGGCGGTCAGTGCTGGAGCAAATCAAGGGATCAACGCCGCAGCCTGCGCTGGCAAAGGCAGCCGCGCCGCTGCAGGAGCCGCGTTAATAGGAGCCATCCTGGATCATAATATCACGGTCTGCTAAGCTGTCAAAAACGAAAGGAGATACCCGATGACACAGATCATAAAGCCCCGGAACCTGAGCGTTGATGAACAGCGCATGATAAGCATCTATTCCGCTGAAGCGGACACACGAGAGGAGACCATTGCGATGCTGGAAAAAGTGACCCGGCATCTGGAAGCGGACGAGGAGGAGCTGATGGCCCTGTGCCAAAGCACACTGGGCAAGCTGAGGGCTATGTCTGATGAAGAATACGCTCTTATTGATCCTTCTCCGATCATGTCAGGCATCTGATATCCGCCTGAAACCTGAATAGACTTCACAGACAGCGGCAGGCATAGCGCTTGCCGCTGTCCGCTATCCAAATATAAGGAGGGATGCCTTTGGTCATCACCATGATGCGGTTTGTGGATATAACGAAGGATGCTGCCGGTGAACTGACAAGGAGTCACCGCAGCTGGACGGCGTATCTGCAGGCAGCCGGACGTTTATACACTTTTACCTTTCCACAGCAGCTGGCGATCTATGCGCAAAGGCCGGAGGCGACGGCCTGTACTTCCTATGACGGATGGCTTGCCCATGACCGGCAGGTCAAATATCGAGCAAAAGGCATTGCGCTGATGGATGACCATCATCTGTATCCGCGCTTGCGCTATGTATTTGACGTATCCGATACCTATGCCTTGGACCGTTCACCCGCTCCCACACCCTGGACAATATCGGAGGATGCGCAACCCGTGGTAGCCGAAGCCATATATGAACGTTACGGCGTTAACCTTGGCAAGGGCCTCCTGGCGCAGCTGGACGCGCTGGCGCATCAGGAAGTTCAGGCGTACTGGGAAGATTTCCGCTCGGACATTCTCCGCATCGTTGACGGTTCAGCGCTTGACGACTACGATCATATCAGCATTGAGCAGCGGTTCAAGGCAGCCGCAAGCGCAAGCCTGGCCTATACCCTGATGGATCGATGCGGGCTGGAACCTGACAGGTACTTTGAGCCGGAGGACTTCGCCGCCGTGTATGACTTTGACGCAAAGTCGGTCACGGCGCTGGGATCGGCCATCAGCCGAATCAGCGGCGAAGTGCTCAGGGGCATCGCGGAGATTATCAAGGACGAGGGGCAACGCAAAAGCGCGGAAAGGACGGAAGACAATGAAAGAGCTGAGCTACAGGCGGGAAGGGGCGTATCTGGTACCGAATCTGATGCCGGACGCGCAGATGGCGGAAGCGATAGGCAGGTACGGCCTGATGCGCAGGACGCATTTGGAGAACAACAGGCCCCTGATCTACGACCAGATGATAATGGAGGGGACGCTGTACGCGCACCTGGCGGAGATCGACAAGCAGGCGGAGGAGCGTCTGGAACTGATGATGCGCCGGGGGAAGGCCCGGATGAACCTGAGCGAGGAACTCAAGGACAAAGACCCGATGGCCTGGGTAGGGCTGATGAACAACCTGAAAGCGCAGGCGGAAGAAGTCATTCTGGAGGATCTGATCTACAGCTGAACCAGCAACTGAACCTATTTGAATCCCCGGAGATGACGGCGGGAGCTGTCCAGCAGGCGGAGCGCGGATCATTTTCGCACTTCGCCTTTTCATATGCGGAGGAAGAGACAGACCATATCCTGCGGCTTGGCGGAAATGAGCGTCAGTCCAGGGAGCGGATAGCCGATCAGTACATGATGTCCAAGCCCTTGGAAGAGATCGCCGCGTTTCTGAGCCGTGAGTATGTGGGCGGCAGCGGGCTTGTCACGGATAAAGGCAGGCTGTCTGCCTGGTACGCAGAGGACGGCATTCATATCGCCAGAGGGAATGCTGCCCGGTATATCAGCTCGGCGCAGGTCATGACCTGGCAGGAAGCGGCCGCTCGAATCGGGGAACTGCTGGACGAAGGACGCTTCGCAAGCCATGCGGAGCTGGCCGAAGCGAACAATCATGTGCGCAGGCGGCTGGCGGATTCTCTTCTGTTTTTATATCAGGACTTGTCAGACACGGCTCACCAGTACGGACATCTTACATCCATAAAAGTCTATCATGCCATGAACCATGGCGAACGCACGGCCCGCTTAGCGGAGGCACTGGCCGAACCGCGGTTTCTCAGGGACTTCACGACCGAGTATCAGCGGTTCTTGAACCTGTATAAGGATCAGCCCGACTTGCTCCGCTTTCACCATCATCGGACGGACGAGCTGCCTGCCCGTCTGCGCGATCTTGCCCTGCCTCGGCAGGCCTATACAAGCGATATGGCCGATGTTCCGCAGACAGGGCGCTTCATCACCGAGGACGAAATCGACAGCAACCTTGCGGTGCGCGCAAGCGCCAAGGAAGGCAGCAAGGAGCGCATATACCACTACTTCATACAGAAGCGCTCGCTTAACGAACGGGCTGCCTTTTTGAAAGCGGAATATGGCACAGGGGGGTACAATCACGCCTTGCCGGGTTCGTTTCACAGCGGGATGGACTACAGCCCCAAGGGCATATACCTCAAGAAACCGGAGTGCCCTGATGTGGTGATGACCTGGAATCAAGCTGCCAGGCGCGTCGATGATCTGATCCTGCACAAGCGATACCCCATCCCCAGAACGCTGGATGATCCTGCGCGGACGGTGACAGCGGACGATATTGACGAAGCCCTCAGGGAAGGGAACAGCAGTACAAACAGCCAAGACAATGCGGTTGATATCATACCGGATATTCGGGACGATGAGGATGATGTTATTGACGTAGAGGCCCTCAAAGAAAGATTGGCTCAGCGTGGTTTTCATAACGGTGAGTTCACTGACCCGGAGGCGCTTGACAACGATCCTTTCATTCGTATGGTTCAAGCAACGGTAGACCAAATCGCTGAGCGGGAGGACCGGCTTAGGCAGGAAGCGGAGAAAGTACGTGATCCGCTCACACCCCCATATAAAACAGGCGACAGCGTATACCTGGAGCACAAGGCGTTCGTGATCGAGAACATAAGCGACCATCATGTCGAGCTGCGCAATCCCGCTCAGGTCTACCCCATCTTCCGAACGGAGAGCAGACAGCGCTTTGAACAGATGCTGTATCAGGACGGGCGCAACGGGCATATCACGGAGTTCCTGCCTGCCGATTTGAACCTGACCGATAATGACCTGCAGGATGTCCTGACCTCTGAGGGCGGCCTGCTGATCCAGCGCGATAAGGACTATATCTCCGGCTGGATTCGGTCGGGCGAGGGAAATACCCGCGTGGCGCAGAAATTGTCGGAGATTTATGCGAAGACTGCGGAAACAATGAACCTGGTCAGCGGCGAAACCATAGACTATTTTGCCTCGGCAACTGGGCTGGAGATAGACTTTCAAGAAGATTCGGTCATGAAGCTTTCCTTCTCATGGAGGGAGATAGCCGCTGTGCTGCGCGCCATGTATCTGCGGGAGCGCGACGGCTTCTTTCAGGAAGCGCCTGAAAGAGAGGCTGTGCGTCTGGCGGGGGAGCCTGTCTATAAGCTCGGCGATCGGGTTGGTTTTCCCGGTCATGACAGGGATATCAGCGGCACCATCGTCTATATCGGCGACAAAGACATTCGCATTCATACAGGCCCCTATTCCTGGAGCGATGAAGTGGTCAGCAGGGCCTTTTTTGAGGAAGCTATCCGGCAGGATGAGCGCAATCGGGCGCTCTTCATTGTTCCTGAGGACAAGCCCGCTCCTGTCATCACTGCGCAAACTGTTGCTGTCCATCCGGCCATCCAGAATGGTTTGCCCTATGATATTGTGTTCGAAACCCTTCACATCGATCAGCCGGAGCCGCACCTTGCGTCCATGCAGGCCAGGGACGCCGCGCAAAAAGCTGAGAATTACCGCATCACCGATGACGCGCTGGGCCGGGGGGGCGCTAAGGCGAAGTACGGCTATAACATCGAAGCGATCAGGACGCTCAAAAAAATAGAAGCCGAGGGGAGAAGCGCCTCGCCGCAGGAGCAGGATGTTCTCTCACGCTATGTGGGCTGGGGCGCGTTATCTCAGGTCTTTGATAAAAATGCTCAGTCATGGGAAAAAGAATATCAGGAACTGAGCGATCTGCTCAGTCCAGAAGAGTTCAAGGCAGCGCGATCTTCCACACTCAACGCGCACTATACCTCTCCTGTGGTCATACGGGCCATCTATACGGCCATCGAAGCCATGGGCTTTGACGGCGGGAATATCCTGGAGCCGTCGATGGGCGTCGGCAACTTCTTCGGCCTGCTCCCTGAGAGCCTGCGCGCGAGCAGGCTGTACGGCGTAGAGCTGGATCAGCTGACCGGGCGGATCGCGCGGCAGCTGTACCCGCGGGCTGACATCACCATCGCGGGCTTTGAATCGACCGACAGGCGCGATTTCTATGACCTGGCCATCAGCAATGTGCCCTTCGGGAATTATAAGGTATCTGACCACGCCTATGACAAGCTGAACTACAGCATTCACGATTACTTCTTCGCCAAGGCCCTGGATCAGGTGCGGCCGGGCGGTCTGATCGCTTTCATTACCTCCCACTTTACGCTGGATAAGCAGTCCGATGAGGTCCGCGCGTACATTGCCCGCAGAGCCGAGTTCTTGGGGGCTGTACGCCTGCCCAATACGGCTTTCCTGCGCAATGCCGGTACGGAGGTCACGAGCGATATTATCTTCCTCAAGCGCCGTGAACAGCCGCTTGAGATAGCGCCCGATTGGCTGCAGCTGGGACAAACTGATGAGGGCGTTCCCCTTAACCGCTACTTCCTTGAGCATCCAGAGATGGTGCTGGGGAAGATGGAGATGATTTCAGGCTTATACGGCAAGGAAGCCGCCTGCGTTCCCGTTCCCGGTCAGGAGCTGGCGGAACAGCTGCAGGCGGCCATGCGGAACATTCGTGGTGAGTATGAAAAAGCCCAGCCGATTGAGCAGGGCGATGCGGGGATACAGGATGACATACCTGCCGATCCGGATGTCAGGAACTATGCCTATACCATCCACAGGGGGGAGGTCTATTACCGGGAAAACGCGCGCATGCGCAGGCCGGAGATCAGCGCCAATGCCAAGGACAGAATCCGCGGCCTGATTGCGCTGCGTGAAAGTGTACACCGCTTGATCGATCTGCAGATGAGCGACGGCGCGCCGGAGGAGGGGATGCAGGCGGCGCGCAAGGAACTGAACCGCCTGTATGATGCCTTTTCCGGACGGTACGGTCTGATCAACGACCGGGCCAACGCCAAGGCGTTTTCGGGAGATTCGTCCTTCTATCTGCTCTGCTCCCTGGAGGTATTGGATGAGGAGAACAGGCTTAAGCGCAAGGCTGATATGTTTACAAAGCGAACCATCCGTCCGCATCAGGTGGCGACTTCCGTCGATACGGCGACGGAGGCCTTGGCGATTTCGATTGCCGAACGGGCCGGGGTGGATATGCCCTATATGAGCGGCTTGACAGGCAAGGATGAGGATACGCTTTACCGGGAGCTGACTGGCGTGATCTATAAGGATTTCATCGATCCTGTGAACGGGCTGTCCCTCTATCGAACAGCGGATGATTTCCTGTCGGGGAATGTCCGCCTGAAGCTTAAAAAGTATAAGGAACTTGTGGATCGGCTGCCGCAGGAGCACCATGACCTGCCTGCGCTGCGTGTGAATGTGGAAGCCCTTGAAGCCGTACAGCCGGCTGATCTGGAGGCAACGGACATTGAGGTAAGGCTGGGCGCGACATGGATAGATCCCGCTGTCATTCAAAAGTTCATGTTTGAAACTTTCCTGCCCTCGCCCTATCTTCGCTTCGGCGGCTTGGAGGTGCATTACGCCCCTATGACGGCTGAATGGTCAATCTCGGGCAAAAATCATGTCAACTTCAATGACGTCAATGCCTATACC
The DNA here is from genome assembly GCA_023460055.1 of Bacillota bacterium. Taxonomy (GTDB): domain Bacteria; phylum Bacillota; class Clostridia; order Christensenellales; family Aristaeellaceae; genus UBA1038. The sequence goes on from JAEWRJ010000015.1 coordinate 8,572, forward strand.
AACTACGGCACAGAGCGGGTCAGCGCCTATAAGATACTGGAAGAGAGCCTGAACCTGCGGGACGTGCGCGTCTATGATAGCTATGAGGATGAACACGGCAATAAGAAACGGGTGCTGAACCAGAATGAAACGACTTTGGCGCAGACCAAGCAGCAAGTCATCAAGAATGCTTTTGTTGATTGGCTGTGGAAGGACGCTGATCGGCGGCGGGAGCTGGTTGAAACCTACAACGTGTTATTCAACAGCCTGCGCCCCCGTGAGTATGACGGGCAGCATCTGCGCCTGGCGGGCGCTAACCCAGAAATCAGGCTGCGGGATCATCAGCTCAACGCCATCGCGCATATCCTCTACGGAGAGAATGTGCTGCTGGCGCATGAGGTCGGCGCGGGCAAAACCTTTGAAATGGTGGCTGCCGCGATGGAGTCCAGGCGTCTGGGTCTGTGCAGCAAGTCCCTGATCGTCGTGCCCAACCACCTGACGGAGCAGTGGGCCGCGGAATTTCTGTACCTCTATCCGGCGGCCAATATACTGGTCGCGACCAAGAAAGACTTTGAAAAGAAGAGCCGGAAGCGTTTCGTTTCACGCATCGCCACAGGCGATTATGATGCCATCATCATGGGACACAGCCAGTTTGAAAAGATACCGGTGTCCGCTGAGCGTCAGGAGCGCTTCCTTCAGGAACAGATTGATGAGATCAACGACGGCATTGAGGAGCTGAAGTCATCGCGCGGTGAGCGGTTTACCATCAAGCAGATGGAGCGCACCCGAAAGCAATTGGAGGCCCGGCTGGATAAGCTGCATAAGGCTGAGCGCAAAGATGATGTCATCAGTTTTGAGCAGCTGGGAGTTGACAGGCTGTTTGTCGATGAGGCGCATCACTATAAAAATCTGTTCCTGTATACCAAGATGCGCAATGTCGCCGGGCTTTCCGCCACGGAGGCGCAGAAATCATCGGATATGCTGCTCAAGTGCAGGTATCTCGATGAGATCACAGGGGGCAAGGGGATTGTGTTCGCGACAGGTACGCCTGTGTCCAACTCCATGACCGAGATGTACACCATGATGAGGTACCTGCAGCACGATACGCTTCTCAGGCATGGCCTGACGCATTTTGATGCCTGGGCCAGTACCTACGGCGAGACGCAGACGGTCATTGAGCTGGCTCCGGAGGGGACAGGCTATCGCGCGCGGACACGCTTCGCCAAGTTCTTCAACCTTCCTGAGCTGATGACGATGTTCAAGGGGGCAGCGGACATCAAGGTGAAGGATCAGCTGGATCTGCCTACGCCGGATGCGGTTTTCCATAATGTCATCGCGGAGCCGACTGAGCATCAGAAGATGCTGGTCGGCGAGTTGTCAAAGCGGGCGGCTGAAGTTCACGGGAGGCAGGTCGATCCCAAGGAGGACAACATGCTCAAGATCACCTCTGACGGCAGGAAGCTGGGGCTTGATCAGCGCATCATCAATCCGCTCTTGCCGGATGATCCCGGCAGTAAGCTTAACCTGTGTGTGGACAATGTGTTCAGGATATGGGATGAGTCGCAAGCCGACAGGCTGACGCAGCTGATTTTCTGTGATATCAGCACACCGCGCAAGAAGAGTTCAAAGGAGGAGAGTACCGCCGCGCAGGAGGATGAGCAGGGGACAGATGGCGTTGATGTGCGTGACTTGGATGCCCTGATGGATCATCATTCGGATACGGGCAATGGTTTCTGTGTCTATGATGATATCCGGGCCAAGCTGATTGCCCGAGGCGTTCCCGCTGATGAGATTGCCTTCATTCATGACGCCAATACCGAGCTTCGAAAGAAAGAGCTGTTCGCCAGGGTGCGCTCCGGGCAGGTTCGTGTATTGCTTGGCAGTACCTTCAAAATGGGCAGCGGCACGAATGTGCAGGACAGACTGGTCGCCTTGCATGATCTGGATTGCCCCTGGCGGCCGGGTGACTTGGAGCAGCGCGCCGGCAGGATCGTTCGTCAGGGCAACCTGAATGAACAGGTGCATATCTACAGGTATGCGACCAACGGCACCTTTGACAGCTACCTGTGGCAAACAGTGGAGAATAAGCAGAAGTTCATCGGCCAGATCATGACGTCCCGCAGCCCGGTCAGAACCTGTGAGGATATAGATGAGACGGCGCTGTCCTATGCTGAGATCAAGGCCCTGTGCGCCGGGGATGAGCGGATCAAGGAAAAGATGGATTTGGATATGTCGGTGTCGAGGCTGAAGCTGCTGAAGTCGAATCACCTGAGCCAGCAGTTCAAGCTGGAAGACAGCCTGATGAAAAGGTTTCCTGAGCAGATCGTTCTGACCAAGGAGTATATTGCCGGGTTTGAGCGCGATATAGCGGCCTTATCGTCGCATCCCTTGCCCGCAGAGGGTTTTGTTGGGATGAGGATAGGAGCGCTTGTCTATGAGGATAAGGAAAAGGCAGGTGTGGCCCTTCTGGAGGCTTGCGCGCGGCTGAGCGTCACGGGCGCTGAGCCCATCGGGCAGTACAGGGGTTTGGATATGTTTCTCGCGCTGGAGAACTTCGCGGCAACGTATCGGCTGACGCTCAAGGGCGCGATGGCGCATCCGGTGGAGCTGGGGCAGGATGCCAGGGGGAATATCACGCGCATCGACAATGCCTTGGCGCAGGCGCAGGATAAGCTGGCGTTCCAAAGGGCGGCGCTGGATGATCTTTATATGCAGATAGAGTCTGCCAAGGCGGAAATAGGAAAGCCCTTTGCGCAGGAGGAGGAGCTGCGCGAAAAAATGGCCCGCCTGACGGAGCTGAATAGTTTGCTCAACATGGACGGCGCGCCTGCGCCCGTGCTCGCGGAGGCGGAGGAGGTCGTGGCGAAGTCTGTCAGACCGTCTGTCCTTCAGCAGCTGAGGCCGTCTGTTCCAGCTATCAGAACCGGGGAGGATCATAGGCCCCATGAGGCGGTGAGGTAATGGCCAACAGGCAAAGAGCTTGCCAGATAAAGTTCCGTGTGACTGAGGATGAGCTTGATTTGATCGAGCGGAAGATGGCACAGCTGGGGACGCGTAACAGGGAGGCGTATCTCAGGAAGATGGCCATAGACGGACTGGTGGTCAAGCTGAACCTGCCGGAGTTGAAGGAAATGATCTCTCTGCTTCGCCGGGCGAATCACAATATCAATCAGATTGCCAGACGGGCAAACGAGTCAGGCAGTATCTATGAGCAGGATATGGAAGATATCAAGGGGCATTTGGATGAGATTTGGCAGGCCGCCAATCAGGTGCTGTCTTCTTTGGCGGCCCTGGATTAACACTGGCCCGGAGGGCAGGCGCATGCCTTCCCTTCGGGTGCTATTTCAGAAAGGAAAAGTATGAGTAAAAGATTAAGAATCATGGGATTGATATTGATGCTGGTATTTGTTGTCATATGTATCTTCATCAGCTGGGAATACTATGTAGAAACTGAGGAAATGAATACCTTCGCTTCCCTGGCTGAGATGGTCGAAGAACAACGAAAGCTTGATACAAGCAATGAAGGATCGTCATCAAATAGCTCAGAAAATCAGCCTGTTATATCAAGGCAAGCGGAGAACCAAAATGTTCAGCAGAAGTTGTTGCTGAACAAGGCTATGCAGATAGCCTCTACCGGTCCGATAAGCGGTGCGGGGATGCGCAGTACTCTATCTACTGAGCAGGATTATCTGGTCAGCGATGAGAATGGCATAGAAGAGAAGCGGATTCTTCCGCAGTATGAGGATCTACACGAGCAGAATCCGCATCTGTATGGTTGGATACGTATCGATGGTACCAAGATTAACTATCCAATTATGTTTTCACCTGATGAACCTGAGAGATACCTTGATAAGGACTTCTATGGAAAGAAAGCGAAATATGGTGTTCCTTTTATCGATGGGATAACTGATATTCAAGGTAGCCGTCATCTCCTTATCCATGGTCACAATGCTCGAAGTGGCATTCTTTTTGGTGATCTGGATAGATATGGAAAAAAGTCCTTTTGGAAGGAGCACCGATACATCCGGTTTGACACCTTGTACGAGGAAAGGTTGTATGAGATTGTGGCGGTATGTCGTACAAGTACTTCAGAAAAAAAAGACGGACAAATAAGGTTTTTCGACTTTACAAATATATGGGATGAAGCTGCTATGATAGCATACATACAGTTTCTGTCGGAAAATGCAATGTATGATACTGGATTAACCATTGAACCTGACAGAGAGTTGATTACACTATCTACTTGTTCATATCATTCTGAAAATGGAAGGTTAATTATTATCGCAAAACAATCTAAGTGAATATTAAAGCAGAATAATATATGAGATGAAGCCACACTCCAAACGAAAGCGCTATTGAAAGCATTATTCTTTCGCCTTAATAGTATTCTATCGACTAGTTAATCAAAATGGTATATAATTGGGATATATTCACTGGACTCGACTTTGTTTGAGGAGAAAAGGTAATGAAACTAAAGACAATCCATATATCCAATTACCGAAAAATATATGATGTACAACTAAATATGGAAGATAGCATAACCATTATTGCTGGAGCGAATAATAGTGGGAAAACCTCTCTTGTTGAGCTGCTTAAATCAGTTTTTGGGAGCGGAAAGTGCAAATTCGAGAGTGATGATTTTTCTGCTATAGAATGTCAAAAGTGGAGCAATAAAGTCTATCCTATGTGTCGTTCTGCATTTACTAATGGAAAACAAAAAGAAGAAATCGTAACAGAAATATGTGAAATAATTACCCAGGATGAGAAACCCGAAGATGCTATTATAATACCGCCAATTGAAGTGAAAATTCAAATTGATTATAATGAAAAAGAGGATGACATTCGCCATTTTGCTGATTATATTATGGAGCTTGACTCGAGCAATACAAGCTTTTACTTTATCTACCGTTACGGATTAAATAGGGATAGATTTTGGAAAAGCATAGATGCTGAGTACGAAAAGCTCTCTGTCCGATTCAGTAAGCTATCCGAAGACGAAGACAAGAACAAGGATATCGTTCGTGTTGTCAAAGAAATGCTCATATCCCTATATGCAGGTTCATGCGAAGAAATGGCATACTTCTCTGATAAATTATATAAAAATAGAGTTGCTATGGATATATCATCATTTAAGAATCTATTTAATTATAATAATATTATGGCCGGCCGAACTTTAGATGATGAAAATACCGATAGAACAAGAATTCTAAGCAAAAGCATGGTTGATATCGCCAGCCAAGAAGAGAGCTGGCAGGATTTGCTTTGCCGCCTTCCGGATCAAATTATTCAGCCTATTCAGCAAGCAAGGATTCAGGAAAGAGTTCGAGAAGCATCGCTTGATTCTTTACGTGTTACAATGGAGGCAGTTTCCAGAACCAACGGGGGACATGCCGGAAATATTGTAATTGACATGAACGTAACTGAAGATGCTGTCCATGCATTGCTGAAAAGTATAACTTCTGCAAAATATCAAGCGGATGACCACTATTTGAGAGAGTCTTCGCAAGGGTTAGGATATAGCAATCTTATCTATATCCATCTTCAATTAGAGAGGTTCAAGAGAAGCATAGACCCTCTTCTTGTAAATATATTTATAATCGAAGAACCGGAAGCACATATGCATCCTCAAATGCAGAACGTTTTTGCCCAATACTTATTTGAGTATTACAATCAAGGCATAGGTATACAAGGGGTGCTCACAACGCACTCGCATGAGGTAGTTCGTTCTGCGAAAATCTCCCAGCTCAGGGTATTGCGTCAGGAAGAGCCTTTCAGATGCAGAATGTTTGACTTGCGCGAATTTCAAAACTCAATTGCATCATGTAAGGAGCTTCTTGAATTCTATGATTTTTTCTACGCAGTCAATTTCCCTGATATTATTTTCGCTGACAAAATCATTATGTATGAAGGTGATACAGAACGAATGCTTATAAAAAGTGCATTGTGCTTAAAAGACTTTGAGTTTATAAGAGGACAGTACGTTTCTTTCGTTCAGGTTGGCGGAGCGTATGCTTATAACTATAAGTCTATTATTGACTTTTTGGGTATAAAGACTGTTTTGATAACGGATTTGGACTATGACAATGATTCATCAAGCGATACTGATGTCTTGGCCTCTACCACGACAAATTCAACGATTAATAAGTTTTCTAGAAGCGAACTAAATCAATCAAATCCAACTATACAAAAACTATATGATTGGCAAAATAAATTCGCTCCAATTGTAGTGGGGAGCATTTATCTTGCTTTTCAAGGGGAAAATGATCATTTTTCAAGGACTCTCGAAGAAGCAATGCTTGCAAAATACTACGGGGTTTCGGCATTAGATAAAAGGTCCGCGAATGAATGGAAAAAGAATCGAGGAAAGGACAAACTTATATTCACCATTCCTAGGAAAGAAGAAACTTGCAGTATTCATGATATTGTTGAGCACACATCAAATAGAAAGACGGATTTTATGTATTCGGTTATCCTCAATAACTTGGTAAATGCAATGCTTCCAGCTTATATAAGGGAGGCATTGTTATGGCTAGCAAACTAAATAATTGTTTTCTAATTAACGCCCCTGCAGGAAGTGGAAAGACGACACAGATAAAGGCAATGGTGCAAAAATATATTGTTGAGATGCCCGGAGATAACATTCTGTGTATTACTTACACCAACCGTGCTGCAGAAGAGCTGTCAAATGGAATTGAATCAAAAAATGTGTATATCGGTACTATACATTCTTTCCTTCATGCATTTATGAAGCGGTATTTTACTCACCAAGATATTCTTGATTTATATTATGAAGTATATGGTGACCAAATTAAGGGACGCATTGAAAACCTTGAACAGACTGATTATGTTGCAGATAGCAATAGTAAATATGTAGAAAAATATGGTGAGCTTAGCTACGAAGCAATTCGAAAAAATATAAAGACTCTTTCATATAATGAATCTCCATTCAACTCTCTATATTATGGGGGGCTATCCCATGATGACTTAATAAGTTTTTCAAAACATATTTTTGATCGATATTCCATTATTGGGAAAATGATATCTTCAAAGTATCAGCATATTTTCATTGATGAATACCAGGATACAATGGCGGATGTTTTGAAAATATTTTATAAAAGTGTTGCTGGATCGAACACACATTTATACTTGTTTGGGGATCGAATGCAGCAGATTTATAGGAATTATGATGGTTCTTTTGAAGAGCAATTTGAATTATTTGACACTACGCAGTCACTATTGATTAATCATCGATCAGTGACGGCCATTGTGAAACTATTAAATAAAATATGTAATGATCCATCTTTTGATCAAGATAATTCGCGCAAAATGAAGTCAGTAAGCGCGGATTTTTTACCGCGCATTGTTATTAGCGACAACATTGATGAATCGATTAATGGAATAAAAGAATCTGATTCAAGTGCCTTGGTGCTGTATCTTCTGAACAGAGAGCGCTTTGGCTATATTGGTGCCCTTAACCTTTATCAAGCATTTTCTGGGATGGATAAGTACTCATTTGGTAAAACCTATACAGCAGTGGATGTACTAACAACGCCCTATGATGTAAACCCAGATCCTTTGATAAAAGTATTATACTGCATTGTTCATATGGCAGACTGCTATCAGAAGGAGCAGTATGGCTCAATTATTCAGACGTTAAAAACATATAAGTCAATGTTCTGTAAGGACAGCTGGTATATCAAAACGCATGATGACAAGAAAAAACTGCTTAGCAAATTGAAGAAAGTGTTTGCGGGTTTTAAGGATGAGAATAAAACAATAGCTGATTTGCTAACTATGCTTTTAGATACTTCAATAGCGGAAAACACTTATGTGGAAGGTATTTATGCCGATAGAGATTATCACCAGGTATTCGATGTGCCTGTTATTGAATTAAAGCGAGTTATCGAATATCTGGGAAATCCTAAAGTATCAACGCAGCATGGAGTGAAGGGGGAAAGCCATGATAGCGTGGTGTTTGTCGCAGATAACTGTAGTACTAATCCCGTAGTCCATATGTATCGGTTTTTTGACATGTGGGGAAATTTCTCGGTTTCATTAAAGCCATTTAGCCAGTTTTATTACAGCTATATTACTGAATTGGCTGATTTACAGTACACTATTGGTATAAAAATAAGTGATCTAAAAAAGGACACTTATACTCAGCACGAAAAGGCAATCAGTGAAAAAATCGCTACAATAATTGACAAGTTTACGAATAATTCATATTTTATGTATCTGTGTATGGAAAAATATGACCAATACTTAAAAAAACCGGGAGTGACAAAAGCCAAAGACTGTTTGAAAGAGAGCACTGTATTCGGTGTGCTAAGTGCTTATAAACTGTTTTATGTTGGATGTTCACGAGCAAGAAAAAATCTCACTATTCTTTTGGATCGATCAAAGGTCATAGGAGATTTTGAAAGACAGAAACGCAGATTTATTGAAATAGGATTTACAATCTTACAGGCTGATTCTACATTCAATTCAATATCGGAGGGCGGTCAATAATTTATGTTATGAGATTAGTCTTTAGGCACTTAAAAGACGCTGAAAAACGAAATGTTGGAGGGAGAGTTATGGAACGGTGGTACACTCTTCGATAAGATAAACGTATACTGCACATTAGCTAGAAGACTATGGGAAATAATATATAGGAGGGATGATACATGCTTCTAACAGTTGGATCGTCGGTTAAGGGAGAAGGAAACGATTTTTATGTGCTAGATGAGATTATTGGGAAAGGTAGCTTTGGCTATGTTTTCAAGGCTCGTCGAAAAAAAGATGACGCAGTTTTTGCTGTGAAAGCAATGCTCCCGTCGTTTGGTGATTCTTATTCAGCAGCAAGCTTCAAAAATGAGATGCGTTTAGCTGAAGCAGTCAAAGGTGATAATATTATTCAATATGAGTTTGTCCATTCAGGCGAAGCATATCCTGAGTTACCGCCATACATAGTGATGGAATATGCTGATGGAGGGACGTTGACGCAACAATTGAAGCACAGGCAACAAATAGGAAAGCCTCTGGAACTGGTGGAATTATTAGATATATTTAGGCAGCTTGCTCATGGGATGGATGAAATAAACCGTACTCTTGTTCATCGGGATATAAAGCCTGACAATATCTTATTATGCGGGAACACCCTGAAAATTTCTGATTTTGGTTTGTCAAGAATTGCAATTGAAGGAACTCGGATGTTGACATTTAAAGGTTGGGGTACTCCGCTTTATATGGCTCCAGAGGCATGGGATTATGGCAAGAATACTATTCAGATGGATATCTATTCAATGGGTATTATCTTTTACGAATTGGCAACATTTAGATACCCTTATTTGCCAGTTCCAAAGACCGATGATGACTGCAAAAGCGCTCACCTACACTCAGCAATACAGAATCTTAATAGTGTCAGTAGTTTTTTGACTCCAAGCCTTATCTCTGTTATCAACCGAATGTTAGAAAAATCCACACAACGGCGGTTTGATAATTGGAAGGATATTATCCGACTGATTGAAGAACAAAAAGAACCTGATTCTATGATTGACAAGTTAGTTACTGCTACCATTACAGCAAAAAATGCAGAAGACATTGCTCGGCAGGAGAGGGAGAGTAACATTCGACAGACAGTAAAGGAAAAAGATGATTTTTGCAAATTAGTTCGTTCGCAGTTTGATAATACGATTGTTGCATCGATCACCAGTTATATTGAAAAGGTTAATGAAAAATATGCAGGAAATGAAAAAATCACCTTCTCGAAAAGTAATGGAGTAGGGTATCAAGCAGAACGCTTTACTTGGGAAATGATTATTCCACCTGACAATGTAATTTCGATTAAGATGGAAGCCATTCTTAAAGAGAACTATAAGCGGAAAGTCAGAACTAATAGGTTTTGGGGAGAAGAGGGAGTACGAACTGAAAATTACATCCCACAATTCAGTGGGAGGAATATACATGCTTGGGGAGAGGTGAAAAACAAAGCGGGTTATGGTTTCAATTTGTTGTTGATAGATAGTGGTGAAATATATGGAGATTGGCACATAATGAATAATAAAAATAACCTTAGCTATATGAATAACAAGGAGCGTCGTGAGCCTTTCTCCTTTAGTTTGAATGAACTTCCAGAAGAGATAGACAGGGTGCAAATAACGCATCTCTATAGAGCAGTATTTGAGCCTTTTAGTGAGTCATCATTGTTAGATATAATCTCGAAATTAATTTATGAACTAAAATAAACACTCTCACCAAAATGGTGTGATCGGTTCGTCTGGTTTTTGTATTTATGAATAAAATATAGTTAGCAGCGAGTTTTCATATTGCTATGCAAGCTGTGCGGTCTTGTTGTCGCTTGTTCTTGGCATTTTCAAATTATCAAGAAGTTGTCTAATTGTCAAAAAACAGTTGAAGCATCATGTTTGACGCTTACACATCAAACGATGATATGAATCTGTTTTTTTACTACTTGCCCAGAATAAACTTATCTAACCTATCTTTGTCTCTGATCTGGAGGCCTGCCAACTCAGCAAGATAACATTTTTGCAGGTATTCTTCACGAGAATCAACAGCATCACTTATTGTTACTTCTATATTATCTGGCCATATTAGATTAAGCCATCCGGTTCTCAAGAAGCGGCTTAGTATATGTTTTCCACGATACTCTTCTTTGATTATCCAGTGAACATCAAAATTTCCATATCTCAAAATGATTCCTGCTTTACTCCTGCAATGGATAAGTACAATAACCTCATAAACGCTGGACTGAGTAATACAGGATGAGTCTGGCTCTTGAAACATTTGAAAGCAGTGATATGCTTTATCAGGTATAAGAACTTTGCCAGCAGCCACATCGCACTCATTAAGTAAAGCAAGTAAGGATTCATTTGTCATAAGGATACCTCCCATTTACGATTTTCGACACCATATACATATCTGGAGATTAAGCTTTAATGCTGATTTACATTCTATTCCAGTATTGCAATTCTATCATACATGGCAATGAAGGACTACATAAATACAGTGTCAATACGTTGAGAAATAACCTGGCAGTTTGCACACCAGCTATGTATGGTTCACTAAGGATTTTCGTCGGGCAATCCAATAGATTTAATGGCCTCCCCCGTCGCCATAGTGATAGAGTACCCGATAGGACAGGCTGAAAACTGTCGAAATCGAAAAGTGGTGAATTTTGACCAGGGGAACACCTTCATGCTCAGAAACCTTGTTTCTGCTGTGTTCTGATGCTTTGTTTGTGTAAGGAGAGTCGGGAGACAACAATATATAGCGGTTGCGCAATTAAATCATGTGGATTATAATTCATCTCATAAATGAGAACAATAGTTCTCATTTGAAAGGAGGGGTTGTGTGGATCGCGTCATACTGCATTGCGACGCCAATAGCTTCTACGCATCGTGCGAGCTGGTGTATCATCCTGAGCTGCGCGGATTGCCAATGTCTGTTGCGGGCGATGGAGATCAGCGGCATGGCATTATCCTTGCATCCACGCCTGAAGCCAAACGTTGCGGCATTAAGACCGGCATGGTGACTTGGGAGGCGAAGAAGTTATGCCCTAATTTGATCACGATGCCTGCAAACTTCGAAAGATATCAAAATTTTTCACGCCGTCTCCGGGCAATGTTCCGTGAGTATACGCCTAATGTAACGCCATACGGCTTAGATGAAGCCTGGGTTGATCTGACTGGCAGGGGTGTCACCATCGATGATGGCACTATGATTGCCCAGACCCTGCGGCAAAGAGCCAAAGATGAGCTTGGATTGACCCTTTCAGCAGGAATTTCATTTACGTATTGCTTTTCGAAATTGGGGTCTGACATGAAGAAGCCCGATGCCTCAACGATTATCTCACGGGAGAACTATCAGCAGCTGGTCTGGCCGCTGCCGGCGGGCGATCTCCTGTTTGTTGGACCCCACACCGTGCCGAAATTGGCCGCATGCGGCATCCGCACCATCGGGGACATTGCCAACGCTCCTGAAGGACTCTTAGAATCTTTGTTTGGAAAAGTGGGGCTGATGCACGTCCGTCACGCTACAGGGCAGTACGACAAACCGCCTATCCCGCCGGAAGAGATGGAGTCTGTAGGTCACTCTGTCACTGCTCCCAGGGATATGGAATCCATCTCGGATGTCAGGTGCGTGTATACAGCCTTGGCGGAGGCAGTCTCTATGCGGATGCGTCATTCGGGTGTGGTCGGCCGATGCATCAACATTCATGTCCGCGACAGCAAGCTCAATGTCAGAGGATGCCAGAAAACCATTGGGTATCACACATCCCTTAGCCGAGAAATTGTTCATGTTGCGATGGAACTTTTTTCCGCCAAACAGTATGAACGAATGCTTCCGCTCCGCTCTATCGGCGTTAGTGTCTCATCACTACGACACGCGACAGATCCCGTTCAGCTTGACATCTTCGGTGACGAAAAGCGCAGGCAAAAGGAAATCAGCCTTGCAGGAACCGTTGATGAGCTTCGGAGCCGCTTTGGAACGATGATGATTCGGCGCGGAAATGTTCTGGCAAGTCCCTCTTTTGCGAATATCAATGCATTTGATGATCACACGATATACCCTGGCGGTGATCGTGAGAAGAAAGGTGGAAGCAGATGCAAAAACTACCTCGGCCATTAGCGATCAGACAGAATGTCAAGGTTGATGTTGAGATCGATGAGGACGGAGAGATTGTACCTAAAAGGATATTCTGGCCTGGGCGTGAAGGGGGATGGCGAGAAGTCGAGAAAGGGTTCAAATCCGGACCGGGTGTCGCGCGTAAGGCGGGCGGTGCTGGTCTGCGCTTTGAAGTTCGCATAGAGAACTATATCTTCGAGCTCTTCCTTGTGGATGGCATATTCTTCTTCGAGCGAACCCAGCAGGGTATAATACCCTTACGACAAGCTTAAGGAGGCTTCTATGTGCGGACGATTCTACGCGCCCCCCATTACCATCGAGGAGCTGCGCTCAGTTGTTAAGGACATCGAGGAAGAGCTGGCGCGCAAGCAGCAGACAGGCGAATACGGGAAGGAATCATTCATCGTTCCCACTTTGCCGACAATGGCCATTACAGCCGAAGGAGCCAAAGTAATGACTTTCGGATGGAAGAAGGCGCAAAAAGACATGATGCTGAATGCCAGGTGTGAAACCTTGACGGGAAAGCCTATGTTTGTGCCTGCTTTTCGAGCAGGGAAGCGCTGTATTCTTCCTGCGACGCGGTTCTTTGAAAAAAAGGGTTTATTCGCCCCCATCAATGGTCAGCTTATGTTCATGGCGGGAATATTTGATAACATCGGTTCGCAAGAGTATGACCAGTTTCTTGTTATCACGCGGGATGCTGATCCAGTGATAGCGCCATATCACCACAGGATGCCGCTGCTGCTTCCCAGCGAGGAATTGCGCAAAGCGTGGTTACATAGTGACACACTGGCGGAAGAATTACTTGATATGCCGGTGGATATTCCGCTCAAAGATATTACTCAGTGAAGGGCCTGATCTGATGAAAGCGCTGAACCAGCGCTTTTTTTGTGTGTCAGTGTACAATAATGATAGGAAGCGATAATGGCAACAACCAGAATCATTGCAATGCACCGCAACAAGGGCAAGTCAGTTGCACAGTGCATCAAAGACAGAACCGGGTACGCTTTCAACCCGGACAAAACAAATGATGGAGAGCTTGTAACCTGTTATGAATGCGATATCAAATCTGTCGATGCGGAGTTTGCTTTATCTAAACGCGAATATCAGCAAATAACAGGTAGGGTGCAGCAGAGTGATGTGATTGCCTATCAAATCAGGCAATCATTCAAGCCTGGGGAGATAAGCGCTGATGATACAAACCACATTGGCTATAAGCTTGCCATGCGCTTTTTGAAAGGACATCATGCCTTTTTTGTAGCAACTCATGTTGATAAAGCGCACATTCATAATCATATCATATGGAACTCAACGTCTTTGGACTGTACATACAAGTTCAGAGATTTTCTTGGTTCCGGCAGGGCAGTCGCAAGGCTGAGCGATTTGATCTGTACAGAACACCAGCTATCTGTTGTTGATAATCCGCAAGAAAGCGGCATGAAATACAACAAGTGGCTCGGAAATCGGGCTGTCCCCTCTCATCGTGATGAACTGCGGGCTATCATTAATGAGGCATTGTCACACCAGATAAAAGATATTGACGGTATGTTAGATTTTCTGTGCGTAGCAGGCTGGGAAGTGAAGCGCGGGAAGGACATCAGTTGCCGCGGCTCTGGGCATAAAAGATTCATCAGGCTCCATACACTTGGCGATGGTTATGATGTGGACGGCCTCAGCAGACTCCTGAAGGGTAAGCATAGACCGGCATCGTCAAGTCGAAAGACTGAAAATATCAGATCAGAGCGGATGCAGCTGTTAATAGACATTCAAGCGAAACTCTCACAAGGCAAGAGTAAAGGCTTTGGGCGATGGTCGAAAATCTCAAATTTGAAACAGATGGCTAAAGCACTGAATTATCTGACAGAGCATGGATTGACTGATTACGATAAGCTGCGTGAGCAGGCGAAGGAAGTGACTGAGCATTATCATACACTCTCGGCCGGCTTAAAGGAGCTTGAAGCGCGTCTGGCCGATATTGGCATACTGAAAACGCATGTCATCAACTACGTGAAGACGCGGGATATCTATGTGGCATACAGGAAAGCTGGCTATTCCAAGCGGTTTGCTGCTGAGCATCAACAGGAGATCGCTTTGCATAAAGCAGCCAAGCAAGCCTTCGACGCCCTGGGCACGAAAAGAATACCGACAGTGCGCAGTCTTCAAGATGAATACGCGGTCTTGCTGCAAAAAAAGAAGGATGCTTATGCGGCGTATCGGTCTGTAAGAGATAGGATGAGAACGATAAACACTGTCAAAGCAAACATTGACACGATTCTGCACAGCGAAGGCCAAGTGTCCGCTACCCAAAGGGGCAGGTCTGAACGATAGTTGTAGGCAAGTTAGTTATAGATGAATAGGCTTTGACCTCAGTGTACGGCGCGATGGGGATGAAATGGATCGCCGTACTTTTCAAGCGCCTTTCCCCCATGAACCATACCTGAGCTGTTACTGACAAAGTTTTCCAGCCTGTTAGGTGAATAAATCTAAGCATGGAATCAGCATTACAGATGACACCCGGTTCAAGGGATCGGATGCTTCAAATCGCTATGCCCTTCAGCGCAGAACACAGGGCGGCGGCATTTACGCATCCCTGTGACGGAGGGTTATGAATGGACGAATATAAAGACACATGCAGGCGGATAGATGCCCGAATGGCCAATACTGATGACTTTCCTTGACCCAGAGTTGTGATAGAAAGGAGAAATACTGTGGCAAGAAAAATAAAGCATGAAGATTTCGGTGAAAAGATCGGCGGCGCAAAAAAGGACCTGTGGAGAGAGCGTGGCCTGATTGCCAGCGACCTGACTTCGATGAATGAGCGAGAAGCGGATAAATACGTTAAAAAGGATAACATCTGGAAGCCAAACTATGAGGCCATGATTGACGGAGGAATTCCAGTTGACGTGGCCTATTATATAAAATCGGTGCGGGATAGCCTGCCTGCTTCCCCGGTGTTTATCTGGGAGGACAGATCTTCCGAAAAGCGCCTTGCCCGGCAGGCGGAATATATTGATACCGTGCGGGAGGTTCGGAACGCTATGGATGGCGTGAGAACCAAAGTGGATGTCATGGCGGCATTTGACCGTTTTTTTATTGATGGCGGTTACATCGAGCGTATTGGGAACAGTCAGCGCCTTTCATGGACTGTAAAGGGCAAAGACAACCCCGCAATCACGGAAAAACTTCTCTACGCCATGCACATATCTTCCGAGGGTGCTTATCTGCACGATGTTATCAAGAAAGCTGAGCAACAGCAGTTCGGCGTTTCCAAAGAAGAGAAAGTACCGCGCGGCTATGAAATACGCTTTTTCGACGGAAAGAACGCCTACTCGCGAAACGACGATTGGATGCCGAACACTTATTTTGTCTTAAAAAACCATTCTATACTTGAAAAGAATTTTGCCACGAAAACAGAAGCCTTGAGTTGGATGCAGGACTACGCTAAACAGCGAGGCAAGAGTGGGAAAAAGAGGTATGTGCCAGAACAGCTGATGCATGTGCGGCGTGAGGGTTTGCCGAATTACCGCAGAGGCAGGGATGTCAAAGGTCAGGATTATCTTGATACCTTCGGCTTCAAGGGCGGCGAGTTCGGAAACTGGGTGAACCAGAACGAACGGCAGGTTTCGTTGAACATGGGCTTTGACGCACTGATGGATTTAGCGGCTGCCTTGAAAATTTCGTGCAGGGATATTTCCTATCAGGGCGCACTCTCTATTGCGTTCGGCGCTCGGGGCAGCGGAAACGCTGTTGCACATTATGAACCGCTGCGCCATGTCATCAACCTCACCAAAATGAAGGGCGCCGGTTCGCTGGCTCATGAGTGGTGGCATGGACTGGATGATTATTTAGGAACCAAGCTGGGCCTAAAGGGGATGCTGTCGGAGAATCCGCGAAAGCATCCCCTTTTTGAAAAGCTGATACACACCATCAAGTACAAGTCTGAAACCACGGAGCAGGCTGCGGTCCGGGCTAAAGCGCGTGACGCGCAGACAAGGCGAAGCGCGGAGAGATACCTTGAAATGGACGTTGGGAATGTTCTTAAACGCAACGGAGATGATAAGATACACGCAGTATACGAAACACTGAAAACAACGTTTTTATCCGGCGAGCCTGGCACTGTAGACAAACTCAATGAGCTTAACAAGAGTATGACTGGCCGCATAATTCCCAAGGAAGCCAGGGATCGGCTGCTGACCTATGAGAAGATTCTTCATACTATGGGTGAGAGTCCTGAGCCAACCATCGGCCAGGTGATGACAGACTTTTATAGAAATTCAAAGCGCATGGGTGAAATCAATGAGAAGGATGGTGACTATTGGGACAGCAACACGGAGATGACGGCGCGCGCGTTCGCAACCTATGTAATGGACAGTCTGGCCGGCCGATCAGATTATCTGGCGGGACACGCTCAGTGTGCTGTTGCACAGGTTACGGACAAGGCGGGGAACACAGCTATGTTGAAATCCTACCCGGAGGGGGAGGAGCGCAAGGCCATCAATGCTGTGTTCGATGAGATCGTGGCGGAGCTGAAGAAAGAGAAGTACCTGACTCATGATGAACATGCGCAGCCTGAGCCGATTTTACCTCTTCAGGTATCGACACTCGATGCGCCAATTGTTGAGCAAAGCTTTGGACGGCAGCAGCCCGGTGAACAGCTTTCCTTTGCCCTGTTACTTGGTGCAGAGAAGGAGAGGGCTATCCGGCCTTCGGTCATGGATAAGCTGGATGCCGCAAAGAAATCCAATGAAAAGGCGTGTCCAAAAAGTCCATCGGGAATTTCAGATGAGAGGCTGAAAAGGTCAAACTTACTGAGTATGGAGTCACTGTAGTATGATACTTACATTGGACAAGATTGTCTGATAAAAGCGCTTTGCAGAAGCGCGCAGCCGTGTGATGAAATCGCACGATTAAGGGGGATTGGGGGCGTTGCCACCAACAAGCATCGAGCCTGTGGGGGACCACAGGCCCTGCTTGCCGGTTGCAAGTTGTAAGGCTCTATATAACGATAAAAAACTGAATCTGTCTCATTTTTTATGTAAAATTTCCGAACGTCATGTTTCTGTTGCATGAAAACACACGTTATCTTCGTTATACTAAGTGAACAGTGGAATCACTGTAGCTTCCTCATGGAGATGCCAAGATGAAAAAGTTCGTTCTATGTTGTATTTTGCTCACGTCGCTGCTCTTGATACTGGGGCTGTATCTGGCAGGCCATGTATGGAAACGTGAAAATCACGCTGCCCGTTCTGACTCCCCTGAACAGATCATTGACAACAGAACCCCGGAAATGCTTTTGCCTAAAGCATATTTTAGAGATGCTTCAGGAACGGTCCTGTTTATTAACAGCATAAATATCGAAGAGGGGGCGCTTATATCCGCTGCACCAAGTTCAGATGGCGAACCGCTTGGAAGACTGCCAAACGGAGAACAATGTTCTTTGATTTCCTTGATCGATGATTGGGCATATGTTAGAGCATCTATTAATGGTAAAAAGCAAGATGTCTATGCCATGACATCCGATTTAACGCCTTTAGATGGATCATATGGACTATATCCCGCCGGAGGCGGGGCCTATCTCGAGAATAATGCTTATCACTTCGGTAATATGCTTCCCCCTGCTCTATCCCAAACATTTACCGGAACCGAGCTGGAGGACTATCACCCTATGTTAGGGATGATCATTGCTGATGGAAGTAAAAATGCCTTTGTTATTCTCAGCAAAGACGGGCATAATGTGCTTTGTGTTTTAGAGCGGATTGAAGAAAGATGGGTCATCAAAGAAATAGGGCGTCAACTGCTATATCAGGGCGACCTGCTGCCGGAGTATTTTTACTATTCAAAGTATAATGATCAAGTCGTCTATTACTATCCTATAGATGGTAATAATCTTCAGGAGAGCTTTGGGTTACAATGTGATGCTGACGGACAATACTACTTGTCTCATTACTACTATGGCCCGGGAGATATTACCTTGAGTACCAACAAGGAAAACAACTATGCGGCAGATGTTCAAGGCGATTTACTGATCATTTCAGATAATACAGGGAAGATGCTCAGCACTTATGGTATCAAGACGACAGTATCAATCGATAAAAATGATTTCAAAGTCTCAAATCTCGACCTGCAATGTACTCTGAACCTCTTTTTCCAATACAGGGAAAGGCCTTTCTAGTAGACAAACAGAAAAGACCTCCCTGCGTAATGCAGAGAGGTCCCTTCAGCAAGTGTTTTCTTAGGTATAACTACATGAATTATTCTTAGCCGTTGCCATAATAAGGTTTACCAAAGCCGACAATATCTGAGTTAAACCTCTTACCGGGTACGTCCGGTCCAAGAGGGGGTTGGATAAAGACCTTATTGTTTCCAATCGCTTGGCTTCCCTTGGCTGATGCATTGCCTTCAATAGAAGTAATTGTCGTTCCGTTGCTACTTACATCGATTACAACACCTACATGTCGGCTTATTTTGGTGGTATCGTCTATTCTGAAGTACACATAGTCACCAATTTCTGCTCTGTAATTCATCTCTGCGTTGGTGAGTTCCGCTTGGCTCATAAATTCTTTCAAATCAGAAAATCCATAGGCTTTTACCTTATCTTCCGCATGTACAAAATAGAATGAATCACTTTGCAAGAAGAAACTGATACCATTCCTAACATTTGACTCCTGAGGTATATTTAAATCACCATCGAACGGCCATAAGCAATGGCATGTAATCCAATCAGCAAACCAGTGACACCAATCACCATTATTATCCAATTCCTTATTATAGTACTTTGGATTGCCGTTATGTTGGGCATTCACTTCTTGATTTGCGACATTTACTAGAATATAGCGTTCCATGTCTTCATTAGCAGTAGGGGGCGATAGTGTTGTCCCTAAAATGTAGGCATCTTTGTTTTTCCAACGGCATTTGAACCAGCCATTTCCAGCATCTTTTATGACTGCACGTCTACCTTTAGGATAGTAGCCGACAATGCTGCCCGAAGTTGACGGCGTATCTCTAAGCCGCACATCATTCTGTATTACATTTGCATATAGCCACCCGTCATACGGGCTTTCATACTCAGATTCATCCACCATAAGTGACACATTATCAAACAACGCCACGCCTTCGGCTGATCCAGCAATCAATCTAATCTCAACATTTTGCATGCCATAACCCGTAGCAGCAAATGTGTAAGATAATTCAGTGAATGATGATGTCAGTTGGGGAATAAAGGATGGGCTATACTTCCATGCGCCGTTTACATATAACATTATCCACACGTCAACGTCACCAATGATTCTTTTTACATTAAATTTTAATGTATGAGAACCAGGCATTACACTCGCGTGAGTATATATATGGCTCTGTCCTTTTTCAGCAGGAACAGTCAGCTTTACGCATTTGCCATTGTCTATGCCTCCGGTGGCTTGATGTTCAACTTTGTTCCCCGAATACCAGCCGTAAATGCTCCACTCGTCCATTCCACTTTCAAATCCGGGATTCTTTATTGCATTAACCATTTTTCTTCTCCTTCTTCTTCGCTTTAAGTTTCTGGCCAGAACTCTTAAGCTGCTTTGAGTATAGTATTCTCTCCACTCCAATAGCAGTGACAAAACAGACAAGAAAGGTGCAGGAAATAATCAGTCTTCAATAACGACTATGATCCGGTGCCTATCTATGTAAGCTTAGGTGAATGGAAAGAAGAAAAAGTGCTTTGTCCCAGAGCTGTAGAACAGAGCCTATATTGGCTTTGCTGTATACAACGTTTCCAAAATATGCACTTCACCGTCAATTGGTAAGTATCGTATAAAAGCTGTCGTTTCAGGTGGCGGGGAGACAGCGACAGCTTACTCTGCATCCATAAAGAAGTAGTGCTTTCCGGAAATTTGCTGTCGAGTAGACAGGCGGCCTTACGGCCCCTGCCCCTCACAGAACCGTACTTGCCCTATTAAGGAATACGGTTTTTCAAACAGTCTTTGGGATCCAAATGTCAACATAAATACGGGGTGGCGTCACATATTCTTTTCAAATCTGTCTGAACAGTTCAATGTATGAGTTTCGCCCAGTGTTTGTGCAGATTACGGGCTGATCCATCTGTCAAATGTTTCCTATTTCGTGCTGGTTTCTTCACTACTTACTGAGATGCGTGTCTATTAGTATTGCGGTAGAGAAGAACAGAAAATAAAGTCTGCACATTCTCATAATTTATAGGAGGAAACATAAAATGGCAGAACTACTAAAAAATGGCAATTTTGAAGGATCTAGCCCAATCTGGCAACTTAATGGGTCGGCAGCAATTGTAAGTGATGGACATGCTATGAATAATAGTCAGAAGTGTCTTCGCTTTATAAATCCAGCGCAAGGAGGAGAGCATTATGCGTCGCAGCCAATAAAGATACAGCCTGGAACGTATGGTCATGTAATTCTATGGGCAAAAAGAACAGGGAATATGGACCTCTGGGCATCAATTAAGATTGTAAAATCAGGCATGACAGAGTATCTTAAGAGCCCGATTATGTCTGATTATGTCAATGATACATACAGAACTATGCTCTGGAATTTCGATATCCCAGCCTCAGCAAGCCCTGATGCTGAGGTCAGAATATATGCTAAAGGAATGTCTGGGGCTGCAGGAACAACATGGGTAGACTATGTGTCGTGTAACGGATCGGAGTATGTACCACTCCCCGATCCCGGCCCGCATCCCTCAGGTATTGACCACCTCGAAAATCCCAGTTTTGAGTCTGGCACGTCTCCTTGGACCTTTAGACAGCCGTCTCAGGTTATAACGGATAGCGTCAATGCGAAGAAAGGCAGCAAAGTCCTGAAGTTTCCTTATAAAGAAATCGCTGGTATGCAAGGCGCGTATCAAACGGTTAGGCTTGTACCCGGCAAAACATATATTTTTTCATTCTACGCAAAAAGAAGCGGTCGAATGGATATCTGGGCAGCATACTCATATTATGATGCCAGCGGTGCTTACCAAGTTGTGCATGGGCCTTCGCTGTTGAATGCTATACCTGATACCAACACCTACAGGAGACAGGAGTACCGATTTACTGTGCCTGAAAGCGCTAAAGGACCATACAGCATATTCATCAATGGAGGAAACACGCCAGGTGATTCTGGTGTCGTTGGTTATGTTGATGATGCGATTCTTGTGAATACTGATGGCTCTGCACCTCCGTATAAGGAAAAGAATGGCTGGGTAGTTAACGTCAACAGTGATGGACTAAAAATCAGACATACAGCTAATGGAAGTGAAAAATTCAAGCTTTCCTATGGGGAAAAGGTTCGTATTGTAAATGAGACTCAAGTTGGCGCTGTTACCTGGTACAACATTATTGATAGGAGAGATCGGGACGGCTGGGCAGATGGTAGCTATATTTCATTCACCGATCCGTTTCTTGCGCCTGGATTAACATATGTACGTGTAATACGTGATAATGCTGAGGTCCTGACTTCTTCTGGCGCTATCATTGATGGCAATCATATTCTCCCCTTACACCGTATCCTGATCGCAGAGCCGTACAATAGTGATCTCTACAAAATCAGGTATAGAGGATTAGTTCAATACATAAGGCGGTCGGATTGTGAGGTAATGCAAACTTACCTTTCAAACTGGCATGTGCCGAGAATAGCGGTGATTGCAGGTCCGGAAGAAGGAAGATCAAATAGCGTGTACTTTGATGGATATGCGGGTGTTACTTATCAATGGTGTCATCGTTTCGTGGATTGGCTTTACCTGAGCGCATATGTAAATAGGGACCTTATTCCAAACACTGCCGGAACAGCAGAAGGGATCAGATTCTTTATTGAGGAGTATGGTAGTTCAGGCGGTATAGGGAAAACATTCTGGTTTGTGAGTCAGTCTCTCAAAAACAACTTTTTAAACGAGTACACAACTATCAATGTCCCTCATGGATTAACTGATGAAGAGAGAAACTTTATTCCACAGGAGGGCGATTATATATACTTCAAGTTTAACAATGGTGTGAATGAGGTGGTAAGCCACGTGGGATATGTGACGGGTGTTACCTCGACTCATGTTAATACGATTCAGGGAAATGTCAACAACATGGTCGTTAGAAGGGGATATAGCCTGGGAGACGTTACTATTTTGGGATATGGACGTCCTAAGGTAGGATATCAAGATCTGGGTTGATTATAACAGGTAGATAAACAGGCCCTGATGGTAATAGCTTGTTACCATCAGGGCCTGTAATCATTCAATATACATCTGCATGATGAAGCAAACGAAACCGTTTGGGTACCTGATTTCATACCATCCATCCAGAACAGCAATACACTCTACATACGGATTTTTCATGGTCTTAGGCGAATCACTTCCTTCAGTAGGAGAGGAAAGAGATGGATATGAATGAAGGAAGTACGTCCATAAACTTTGATCGAATTTTATTTTACCGATTGTGGGGAAATTGAAATAATTGCCATACATATCATTTAGCAGAGTATCCTTCTTCATAATAAAGCCATTTACATTTCCGAGTTCAATATAGAACCAATTATCAATTTCACCATAAATGCCAAGAATTGTACCATCGAGATAGGTAGCAATGACCTCAGCCTTTTCATCAGCTACATCATATACTTTGATCTCACCGGATTTATCGAAGGCTGAAACAGTCGCAATGGGGGTCTCTTGTTTAACATCTAAGTACTTCACTTGATCCATATTTACATCGTCCCGACGCATATAACCGCTAATATCGCTTAGTTTTGTGTCAAAGTATTCGGAGCTTCGGAAAATAATGTAAACCCAATCATCTAACTCATCATAGATACCGAAAGTAAACCCGTTAAACAAGTTGAGCGTGATGTCAGATTTAACGTTTGGGGCCTTATAAAGAGGGGCTGTCGACGAGTTCTCGACCTCGACCGATCCCAAAGACATTCCAGCCGATAGAACATCCGGCGCAATAGATAGAATCAAACATACTGATAAGAGGAAAGATAATGTCTTCATGTCGCTTCTCCTTAAATAATCAATGGTCATCGTTCTGCATATATATAACGGGGCAACATGCTGATTTGTTGCATTATTTGTTTATTTTGGTGAAAGAGCCATAACACCTAATGAAAATATAATCCTTTATCTACCATTTGGGGACAGAAATCTGTATAACGATGGCTTATTATACCGTGCTCCGACTATTTCTTCACTCCCTCTCTGATTACGAATCGCTTAGCTTGTAGAAGCAGAGACGCTCGGCTGGCAATGGAGATTAGACTGGAATAGGAGTAACGAGATGACAGATCCAATTATCTCAGGGGTAGGCCCAAATAGTCAAGCGACTCTGCAGAATATACATTTAGGATAGAAGTACTTTCAAAAAGACTTGAACAGCACCTTCGCATTGTTGCGCCTTTTTGAGCAGCTATTACACTTCTATCACGTTCTGAGCTCATTTATTCTTTAGTTAGCTTAAATGTGTGGCCAGCATTATAAGCAAACAATAATAAAGGTGAAATGAAATGGCAAATCCAAACATCTCAGGGTCAGGACCTAATAGTCAAGCGACTCTGCAGAACATACATCTGGGTCAAAAGTACTTTCAGAAAGATACTGCGACAGCGCATTCGCAAGTACAACTGATGCAAGATCGGCTTACTAACCTTGGCTATAATACCAAGGGAGCTGATGGCAAATTTGGCGATAACACTCTGGCAGCGGTTAAGGCATTTCAAAGCGCAAATGGTTTAACTGCTGATGGCAAGTTTGGCAGATTGAGCCTTGAAAAGCTGGAGTATTGGCTTGGTGGTCATCTTGACCCTGGGCAAGGAGGGTGTGTAGGCGGAGGTACTCCGCCTACAACAGGCAATGATACTTTTGACAGCTCTGTGCCTGAGGATAAGTATAAGGTGCTCACGTCAAGTTGCGAAAGAGTCAATAACTACTCCACGGCACTCTCTCGTATAAACAATTATATTGGTTCAAGCGGCGTTATTGTGACGCAGTATTTTCAAGAACTTGATCGAATTGCACGAGATACGAGCACTACTTACAATACACATGATTGTGCAGGATTTCTTTATGCTGCCAGAGGTAAAGTTGGTTATAAAGGCTCCACCTCGAATCTTTGCCTTGATAGTATTTACATGGGTTATATTGCTGACCTTGGTGGATATAACAACCTGATTCCTGGTATGGAGATACATCAGGGGTGCCGTCATAGAACTCAGTCTTCTAAGTATTACTCCAGTCATGTCGGCGTGTACTTTGGCAAATATGACTTTGGTGACGGTAAAGGTCTCCAGCATGCTGTGTATCAATCTGGCCCCAGCTACAGTGTGTTGAAACGAAAATACAATAAACCGGGCGGCCCTGAACTGACCAGCATGAACTCAAACTGGAACTATTGGTCATGGAATAGATACGTCACTCGTTAAGATACCCCCTAGACCACCTGCGCTTTTGCAGGTGGTTTTCCAATACATTTTGTACTATTTTATCAGTGTGTATTTGTGCATCAAAATAGCCGCATTAGTCACCGTCTCATCTTGAGATGAAAGAATAATGAACTCATCCTTATTATTGGTTGCTACATTCGGATATCGAACTGACTTAGCTAACTCTTCAACCAACTGCATATCACCATTTTTTGTAATATGGTACAACTTAGGAGGATCGGTACGAGCGTAAGAATCAGTAAGGAAAACAATACCATTGTTGAGACTGATAATAGGCTTGACAATATGTTCTGAGGTGATTGGCAACTTTGATTCATGCTTTGTCATTAAATCCAAAGAATCAATTACTGAAATGAAAATAGACTTAGTAGTGTCATAATCATTACTGAAAACAAAAATACCATCACTACTTTCGATTGCATTTTGGAAAGTACCAGGGAGAGGAATAAGGTATGTAGCAGTCAAATCACAACGATTATCAATCAATGCAAGCATGATTCCATCGAAAGCCATATCTCCGAAGAATAATGTGCAACCATTTTCACTTTCAATAACATTATAAAGAGTATATTCATTTTCAGTAATGTGATGAACTTTTGACTCGCCACTAAAGGTGTTTATTACTTCAAACTTCGTGGAGCGCGGTATATCTGGTTCCTTGAAAGCCTTAATGGTAAACGAAGCAGTGTAATACGAAGTACTCACATCTGCTTCATCTCGCGTTTTGATTGGACCTTGATGTAAGACTTTTCCATCATAATCGATAATGGTTTCTGTAAAGTAAGTTAATGAGGAATCATCATACACAACCAAACGCAGCCCTTCTTTTTCAATGCTTACATCATATGACCGAAGCATATTGTCAGCTGCTTCAGTGAATAAAAAGAACTCCCACAACAACTCGCCTCCTGCATTGATACATACCATATACTCATTAGCAAAGTTATCGTTAATCCGAATGATTGAAAATACAATGTTGCCATCTGGGAGGATGATCGGTTCTTCCATTCTGCCAAACCCATATGCGTTCACCGGCAGTTGCTTTTCTACCGAGAGCATGATTGATGAACCAATGTTAAGGATTGCATCAGAGTGATCAATGTTATTTGCTTCTGCCTGTACAGCGTATGTGCGGCCGAAAATACCACATAATATGATAAATGAAAGGACTAAACAAGCGATACTGCGAAGAATATTGGTTGAATCTGAAAGCTGTGTTATCATGACTTTCCTCCTGCATTACGCTTTACAGCCATTAATTAGCTCAGCGTGAATCAAGGTTGACCCCATTATAGTGTGAAGCAGGGAATGAAGCAACATTTCGGTGAGGTGGAATATCGCTCTAACCAAGTTAAATAACAAGAAGTATCTTTCCTTTAAAAACCTATTTTCACCCAAAGATGATAAGCAATGGTGTAACGAAGATAAGGTGTGTTTTCAGGCGATAGAAACTTGACGCTCAGAAATTTTACGTTCAAAAAATGAGACAAAACCAGCTTTATATCGTTATATATATAGATGACATAGTCATTGACGCCGAAACAGGAAGTTAACAGATATTGCCCATACAAAAGATGGGTACATGGCATGAATCGCACCTGAACGCGCGTTATATGATTGTGCAGGCTGATGACACGCTAAAAGAGGCGTAGTCGGTGGAAGGAGATAGTAGTTGTATGTCTGAAAGATTTATCACCAGAAAACAGAAGCATAAGAGATTTGAGGAAAGGAAAGGAAAGTGTGCTGCTGCTTTGGTTATTGCTGCAGCTTTGCTTTTGACAATAGCCCAGTCCGCTCACAGCGAGTCATTGAATAAAAGGCCGTTGCATGATTACGGATGCTCAAGGATTTGATATGAGAAGCAATTCTTGCACCCAAAGTACATTTGATGGGTCATGGTGTTAACTCTGGTATCGATGGCTAAAGGGATAGACGCATTCTCGGCATTACGCTTAAATCTAACGGAGGCTATACATGAAGAAATTGACTCAAACAATCGTGCTCCTTTTCCTCGTCAGCGTTGTGATGACCGCCTCTGCTAATCAGTTTAACGTTCACGGGGGCCTTTATGACGCCCTTGTTGAAAAGCTTAAAATATATGACGGCTATATGGCTGATGATAAATCACAAACATCTCCGGACAAAAACACTAACATTGCTATTCTGTTCGACTATTCCGGAAGTGATCATGCCCAGCTTTTAATTGGTAAGCAAGTTGGCAAGAAGTGGGAAATACACCATTCGTCAACAAAAGCCGTTTATCAAAAAGGGGTTAAGCCCTCAGTGGAGCTAATTAGCAGCGTAAACGGTGGTTTCATTTTAAAGTACCAAGATGAACAGTATGAGTTCCTTCCAAACGATCAAGATCAGTATATCCTGACTACTGCCGATATTGCCGCGGTTGAGTACAATCTGGACAAGACAGCTGGGATTTATCATGTTAAGAGCGCAGACCAGGCAATAGAGTGGCGCGCAGCACCGATTACTCTCGATGATTTTAACATTACACTGTTCCCAAAAAGCGTCAATGAAGCGCAGGCATACAATGCAATTTATGGCAAGCTCTCATCTTTGTCATTCTCAGCAAGAAACAGAGAAATTCTTATGCAACATGCTGGCAGTAAAACGACCGCCGTCTATTCAGCGCCAAGTGAGCAATCCTATCGAGCGTCAAAGGGAAAAGCTGCTGTTAATTTAGAAAGTAGCTTATGGCTTCTTGGAACTGAGGGGGACTGGGTTCTGATTAGATACGCCATCAACAATAAGTCTGAGCGCATTGGTTATGTCCAATCCAGGCGATTCGCTTATTTGCCCCCTGATATCAGCATTCTTGATGACACAGAGTTTGTAAACCTCATAGGGTCCAATGATTGTTACATGACACTTGACCCGATCAATTCCCAATCAAAAGAAGGTATCGTATCAAAGGGGGACACCATAAAGGCTTATGGATTATATGATCCCTTCTATGTGTATGTCGAAAGTTCAATATCCGGCAAATCCGCGCGAGGCTTTGTGCCAATCAATGCCTTACAGTAGGGATGAGCAGTGATGAAACCAATGGGATAGCTTTTGCAATTCTTGTTTACGCTTGGTTGAGCATAGTTTATGAGAACGGTAACAATGCTATTATTCATTTTAGATAACAAACATCCTTTGCTTTTGATAGCGGTTTTAAGGCTTTCTCTATATAGCAAAAGAGGTCTCTTTCCGCTAATGTCTTTTTGCACCAGATTTTCTATTGGTTTTTGCACACTAAAGCGGACAAAACTGCCACAGGTTCTGTAAGAACCTGTGGCAGTTTTTCTTTATTAGCTAAATGCTACTTCAAATAGTTTTTGTTTTGTCTGGTTACCCGCCACACCATCTGCTAGCAAACCATGTGATTGCTGAAAGGCTTTCACTGCTCCTTCGGTTCCTGTGCCATACTTTCCGTCAGCACCAGCTGAGCCACAACTGTAACCTTCCCCAATGAGGTCTGTTTGCAGGTTTTGCACATATGCATTGTAAGTATTTGATATCCTTAAAATGGGTGTTCCATAACGTTCCTGCCATGTTGTTGAAGGCCCAGGATTAGTAGATCCA
This sequence comes from Bacillota bacterium, assembly GCA_023460055.1. GTDB lineage: Bacteria > Bacillota > Clostridia > Christensenellales > Aristaeellaceae > UBA1038. The sequence continues at coordinate 37,183 of JAEWRJ010000015.1, forward strand.
CCTTCACCCAATAGAATCGTACCATCAAATTTGCAGAGAATCGTATCGGAGAGGGTGTAATTCCATACTTCGTCATTTTTTGCCGCGCTATGCGCATATACGTAAATCGTTGTTCCAACAACACGGCTAACCATACCAACATGTTTTGCGTCACGGCTTGCCTTGTCGCCGGTCCCGCTTAGAGCGAAGACAAGGTCACCACGCTGCAATTGTCCGACTTGGCTATTAGAAAGGAATGTATAGGGCATACGAGGATACCCACTATTGTTGTACTTAATGAACAAGCGTAAACTATTAGCTCCTGCCCAGCTACCACTCTTGCTAGTCAATGCTGCACCAGGCGTATTGTAGTACCATGAATCGTAAGGATTTACATCCGTGGTATATTTCATGGGCATTCCGCCACCTTCAAACATGCACTGAGATACAAAGTTAGCACAGTCAGAAGTGTTGGGGTTGTTGTCATTGTCATAATCGACATAACGAGGGTTATGTCCTTTGCACCATTGTGCAGCATACGTTATCGCTCCATCACGATTGTAGGATTTCTGAGACATATAATGTCCTCCTTTGAATAGTTTTGGTATGTGCGTTTTCCTTGCTGTCCAGCTTTGGCTTCGCACACCTAAAGACTACTCTCGATAAAACAATTAAGGGAGTGAAGTAATTATCATATATTGCGAAAGATATACATGCCCACTTCACATATATCAATAGACGTAGGCGTCAAGCATTAGTAATAAATTACGAAAGCATTATTTGATATGCAAGAAAGACGTATTTTCGCTCGTTATATGTTGAAGGGTATTTTAGGAAAGGAGTACAATGGGGATGTGCAAGCATAGAAGCTTGTTTACTTGAGTGTTTATCGGTCATTATGAACCAGATAAAGCTCAATTGCATGTAGGGGAAAATTCATTAACTTATATGGTAAGGGAGCGTCGAAGATGAAGAAGTTGTTATTAGTAGTGACTATAGTATCAATGCTTATGAGCACTGCAACATCAGTTGCATACTTGTCTGATGGAACATTCGGGATAGAAAACATTCCAAATGATATAGTCGAAATTATTGATGGAAGTCGGTGGAGAAAGTGGGAAGTAACGGGGTGGGTTAATCCTAGTGGGTTAAGGAAAAATAGCGCATGTGCCTTTGCAGTCGTAAAAAGAGGCAGGGAAAATGTCCTATTGGCATTTGGATGGGATAATGGTTGGAAATATAAATGGTTCAACCCGGCTGCTCTTCCTCAAGTATATGAACCTATAATGTTAGTTGACACAAGCATTGATTTACAGCGAGAAAAAGGATTCAATATTGGATTTATATCCTTTTACAGCGTAAATGGAGAATCGGCTGAAAAATCATGTATATGGGGACTGGAAAGCGACGGCGCATGGAGGCTGTATCATTTAACCAGCATTGAGCCGTTTATGATGTTTGATACATCCAAAGATAATGCAATTCGTTTATATGATGTAGGATGGGTTGATGGCGAAGAAACTGATGTTTGGGTATATGGAAGCTATCAGAAGAATTTGCGGTTTTTTAGCCTTCGAGAGTTTCCAATGTCAGTAAAGCAAGCTCAGGAGGCTTTGAGTAATCCTCCTTCTATTCCAACAGGAAACCTAACAGCGCAGAAGATTCAATTTTCTGGTGGCTTGAAGTATAAGGTATATCAGGGACCGGGTGAAGAGTATGGACAAGCGGGTAAAGGTAAGGCTGTTGTCAGCACGAACGATTGGATTCAGGTCTTTGGAGAAGAAAATGGATGGATTTTTATCCAGTATGATATAACAAGCGATCATATGCGTATGGGATGGATAGAGGCGAGTGCATTACCTAAAAAGGCTTCTGTAAACGAGCTTTTTTACTCACCAATAAGTGCAATAACGACTCATAACACTAACCTGACCGATGATCCTTTGTTCTCGCAATCAGGTATTTCTGTGCTTCCTATATCCACTCAAGTTATTTGGTTGGCGACAATGGGCCAGTGGGCCTATGTGGAGGTTACTGAATCACAGCCAATTCGAGGATTTGTGCATATCAATTCTCTATCTATTTATATCAAATAACCTTGATGTGAAGTTGGGGCCCCATCCGTTGGAGAAACGGGTGGGGCCCTTTACTATTTATACTAGTATGGCCAAATGACTCTATCAATAATACCCTGATTAAATATAATAACCACCATTACCAGCTGTAGGGATATAAACTTTCTTTTCAGAACCATCACCGACAAGATTTGACTTAACTCGATAAACCCTACAATTTGCAGCAGTGAGCGCTTTAAAAGCATTGTTTTGATTATCGGTATTACCGCAGACCCTACACCCAAACTGACCGCCCACTGTAACATTACTACTCACTGCAAGCGTCACATGGGTATAAGGAGTCGGCGTTGCCGTAGCCTTGTAGGTATAGACCAAGTCACCAGGCTGTACCTGATTATACTCCACCTGCTGCACAAAGCCTTTGCTAATAAGCCGATCGAGCCCACTTTTTGTAAGTTGCCACTTACTATCAGACCATCCTGAAGGAGCGCCGGGAAGTGGATAGTACCAGCCGTTAAACATGGGAGCACCACCGGCGACAAGGCATTGATGTACAAAGTCAGCACAGTCATTATCACCGTTGATGGTTGGGAATGAGCTATTACGCTTCGGACAAGCAACGTTGCCAGAGTTGTCAGAGTGATTAAGTGCGTAGTTGACTGCATTATTGGCACTAAATGAATATGTTTGTGTGCCCCCGCCGCCGGGAGGGTTGCCGCCACCGCAAGAGGGGTCTGAGGGGTCGAGATGGCGTCCCATCATGTTTTCAAGAGCTTCAAGCGATTTCTTGCCGAAGTAACCGTCCGCGGTCAAGCCTCGGGAAGACTGGAAGTTGCGTACGGCGGAAGCTGTATTATTACCATATATACCGTCAGTACCTTGTGTGCTGAAACCGCGATTTGATAATTCCTGCTGCATCAGTTTAATTTGAGAATGAGTTGTTTTGAGGTCAACTTCCCAAGAACGAGACCCGGCATGGATTTCACTCAGGGTAGTTCTACTATTATTGCCGCTACCAGTTATAGTTGCCATTTGAGTAATTCTCCTTTGTTTATGCTAAGGCAGTTGGCGCCCCTTGCCTTGCAATGAAAGAGTAAGGCAATGATGCAGTTGATGGGAGTGAAGAACAGCGAAGAAATAAGTAATTTATATGAAAGAAATATGCATTGGGGACAAGTAAAATATACAGTTACGAATACATAGGCGCTAACGGCTCTTTCAATGTACCTAACGATTATATGTACTATTAATCAGGCATTATGCTTCTATAAAACAGGCATTATGAGTCGTTCCTGTGCATCGAGTAGAACGATAGAATGTGCTGGGGTGATTGATGATGCCTGCTAAGGCAAGGGATCTCTCTGGCATTGGGGGAGTACTAAGTAATGCAAGGAGAGTTTTAGGACTATCACAGGATAAACTAAGCGAGAAATCTCGGATTAGTATTAGACACATTTCAAAGATTGAGAACGGTGATGCTGACCCGTCATGGAGCACTTTGTGCAAATTGCTTGAAGTGTTGAGAATTGACGCCAATTTACTGTTCAATCTCAATCCAGATATTGATCTGGATGACAAGATAAAGAATGAGCTTACCTCTATTTTTGATTCTTGTAACAAACCGAATAAGCTGAGATTAATTAGGATTGCAAAATGCTTGGCTGATGAGGATTTTGGTACTTAGCAGAGTACCTTGACTAATAAATGGAGGATATGAATGCCGGGTCGGCGGGATAGGGATAATCTGATAACATCGCTCTACGAAAAGTACTATGATTACCTGGTAAGCTGCTGCTGCAATAAACTCAGTTCTTATAGCCATGAAATGCATAATATGATTGAGGACATCGTACAGGAAGCTTTTGTTGTAGCAGTTGATCGTTATGACCAGTTGCAGAACCATCCAAATAAAGTTGGTTGGCTGCTTCAGACTTGCTACTACAAGATGAAGAATGAGAATACTGAAATTATCAAAAGGCTCAAGGCTAGTGCGTTTTCGATTGATGAAGATGAATCGCCGGACTTAGCTGATCCCAAGGACGTAATCAAGGAGCACGATGATGAGGAAGAAACCACGGAGCTGATACAAGCCATCAAGACAACCATTTCACAAAGGGATATGCTTCTTTTTGAGGAATATTTCGTTAAAGATCATTCCGTAAGTATTACTTCTGCCAATACTGAACGCACGGAACATTCTGTTAGAAACTCTATCTATCGTATGCGTCAAAAGGCAAAGGAAATTCGCAAAAAATATTTCTCGGAAAGTGAGACTTTTTGAAATGCATGGAAATAGTGTATTGGGGAGGGATGCAACATTAAGGATAGCAAGCTATTGCCGCAAAAATATAACCTAAACGCTATCAATGAGATGATGAAAGACGGCCATCTGACAGAAGATGAGGCCGATGCTTTGCTTATGCAGTTAATCCAGCAAGAGGAGTTAAAATCCTATGATCAGCAAGACTTTTCAAAGCTTGCGGCATATGAAAAGATGCTTTTCGAGCTGAGGTCTGGAAGACCTCTTGCTACAAGGAAGGAGGAAGGCAGAAAGAAATTAGATAAGTATTTATCGGAACATCCTGTAAAGAAGCGTAGCTTTCAACCTGTCTATCGCATGGTGATTGTATTGGCATCAATGGCTTTGTTGGTCGCTGCCATAGAAGTGATATTTCCTTTGGAATGGCTACATGGCAATCCGAGCAATGATCAGCAGCAGTACATCATTCAAGGCGAAAGCATTGATCCTCAAGTGATCGCTCAAGGCAAGGCGGATGAAAATACTTCTGACGATAGCATAACAACGACCAACCTTGATGAAGCGATCAATTTATTGGGATATACGCCTCAATATCCAAGATGGATACCAGAGGGGTGGAAGATATTACAGATAGACGCTAAGCGTTCTAAAATGACAGACTATATCTCAATAGCTTATAGCATAATATCTACTGATCAGATTCTCAGATATGATGAAATAAGGTTTAAGGATGCTGACCAAGCGATTATTGAGTTTGAGCAGAATGGCATAGGAAAAAAGATGAATGTAGCAGGACAGGATGTATACATGACCATGAATACTGATGCGCCAGTTTGCATCTGGCAAGTTGGTTTGATAAATCGATCAGTGTTTGGACCACTAAGTGAAGAGGATATTATTAAGATAGTAGCATCTGTAAGATAAGAGGAGGTTTATATGACTAATAAACGTTTGATAATTCTAGTGGCTCTTGTAATGATTCTTTCCATTTCCGCTCCTATAAACAATATATACGCATCAGGAGCCGAGCCATATGCAAGTCCAGTTTTTGCTTCAGCTTCTGTTAGGCTATATAGTGATTTTTCCGTTAATTTTTACGCTAGTACGCGAGTTGTATGTACTATCTCGGTCACTAGTTGCGTTATGCAAAGAGAAATTAACGGTAGTTGGTCTGATTTCAAAGCCCTCGAGGTTCCTGACGGAAAAAGTAATGCAATTACGTATGATGTAGACAAAGACTATGATTCACCATCTAGCGGGAAATATCGTATCAAAGCTGTTTTCTCAGGTGGAGGTGAGACAGTAACGAGATATTCGTTAGCTATAACAAAATAATAGCTTAGTGGATATCCGGCTTTATTGTAAGAATACAATAAAGTCTTTTTTATTGCACGAAATGACTATTGAGCTACGTACTATATAGTGCTATGGTATTTGACTTTTGTAAAAGAGTGATCGAGGCTGAGCAAAAGCTCGATTTCTCATGCTGTAAAGTTGTTTACCTTCTTTATGCATGCAATGATGCTATGTTATCTAACCGCTTCTGCGGACTATATAATCGAACCAAACGATAAAGACTCATCTGGTCAGGAAGCCTTGTACGTTGCAGAGTATGAGTTCCAACAGTTATATGCAAGATCACAGGCTGAGTTTTCTAGCGTTCCGCCGTACTCTTTTACTTATCACTTGATATACTCTGAAGAGAAAACGCAAATGTATGGGTATATAGCTTTTTCAGGTATCCTTCTGATGAGTTTATTGCCAGGCGTGACTGGCGGAGGCTTGCCCGTGACCGAAAGCCAAGGCGATATAAGATACGCAAAGCGCTTCGGCAGCAGTTGAACTATGTCAGGCGTAACCTTAGTTATCTGGAAACAATCCTGAACATTCACCCGGAAGCGCTGAGTGTGAAAGGCCTGGATTGCTTTTTATGTGATACAGACGATGTATGAGCAGATATACAAAATAATGAAATTGTTGAGCTGAATTTAACGGGATATTATGATGATATGTTCATTGAGTTTGTTAACTGCATTGTGTGGGATGATGGAGGAGAAGACTAAATCACTTTCTTATTATATTTAATAATCATTAGAGAATGTCGATTCGGTACGGGCTTGATCTGCGCTTACACAGCTGGAACGTAGCAACGAAATGGACATCCATGCCACTGTTCTGAACTGCGGCTTGATCCGGGGGACCCAATGGGATTTGACTTTGACCCTTAGAATCATATGATGTGTTAATCTCAAGTAAGCTTGGCCCCTCCGGATTTGCTGATACAAATACCTGGAAGAACTAATTCTCTCCAAACACAAATAACCGAAATGATGCTTTCAGATCCTCAATAGATGAACCCCGCACAGTTCATTGTATCAGATTAGCCTCTCCCGTTCCCGCATTTACAGACATGCGATACACCACTGTATCACCCTCATAGTACCTCACCTCATACACAGGGGCCTCTCCTTCGTCCCGGAAGAACATAACGCTGCGTTTAAGGGAATTATGTGCATCAATATTTACATTTCCTAATGCATACATAACTTGATCAGCCGCTTGCTTTGCCTCATGCACTTGTACTTCATCCTCCCGAGGCAGGCTATGCCTATGAGATAGGATCGTCTTAGCAAACGGGGGAAGCTCACCATACTTTTCTAACTCACGCTGATAATTGCTTATGAGCACATCATAAAATGATTGCTGATCTTCAAGCGGCCAATATCTAAACAGGATTTGATTCCGCTCAGCTCTCCATTGAGCATAGATATTGTACATGCTGCTGACATCATCGCATGATACTTGAACATATGTTTCATTAAATATTTCGGCGCTAAAAACCGGGACGCGGGGATAATCATCATGATAAAAGCTTATCGTCCATAGGGGCGAGGGGTCATGCCGCACATACATTGCTTTCGCGGTACATTCATCCAGCATACTGATATCACAAGGCAGAAGACCTGCGCTGTATTGCTCAATGATCCCTTCTCGTGCCATAGCAACTGCTTCTTCTTCACTTAATCCGTCCTCAGGCGGCAATAGATATGATACTTGATTTTCCAACCCGCTTTCAAAGGCCGCTACACTATACCGATGGCTTTGTTCCAGTGTCCAATAGCGGTTAGGGCCATATGCCGCCTCACATATCGCGAAAAAGGCAGAGATTGGCGATGACCATTGATATTCATTCAATTCATCCTTTTCTGCGATCAAGCCGTGCTTTTGAGAAAGTTGTAAGAATACGCTCTGTTCATTCTCGCCCCATGTTTCAATGCTGATTTGGCTTGTCAGCTTATTCAGATCGGTAAAGAATCCTTCAATATCTTTAGTCGATGTATCCGAATATGCGATGGAATACGTAAGGATCATCGCCATGACCAGGCAAACCACTCTTTTCACCACGTTCCGTTCCCTCCCTCATTTTTCTCGAGGACATATAGTCCTTCCCGTCTGATAAATAGCAATCGCTCCATAACCTCCCCTGTATCTATATCGACAAGCTCCGCACGGATATTTTGCGGGAAAGCCTGCCCGTACTCTTGGTAAGGCTGAATGACTGCTCCATCCTGATCATAAAATATCACATCCAGATTCCGTACGGCAAATGGCAGGGTTTGGTACCGTGTATCGACCTCTATGTCCGCATAGGTCCGCAATGCTGTCTTTTCAAAGCCTAACCGTGTTATTACAATATTGGAATGCTCAAAATGGATCGGCTCCTGTATGTGTACAATGTCTATCACATCTGTGATATCAACGGTGAAAGGTATCTGCAGCTTCTCACGGATGATAGTCTCTCCCTTTAAGTAAACAACCGCGACATTCATGGCTGCATCAACAGCAGCGGAGTGTGACTGATGTCTAAGTTCAGCAAGGAAGATCATCTCTCCTTCGCCAGGCTTTTGTAAATGATAAAACTCATGGTTACCCGCCCCGCTTACCAACTCAGCCGTAACCATATACACAGGGTCAGAGCTCTGCTTATCACGAGCATGACGTTCAAGATCAATGCTATCATCATAAAAATCAATCTGCGCGCGCGCTTCGGTTGTTATAATTCTAAGCCCTGCGGTGAGTACACGCGCATCAGCAATGGCTTCAAACAGCTCGATACGCATGCTGATGCCTTGCAGATCCGCGGCGACAAGGCTCTTATTGCTTTCAAGATCATTATCCTGATGATAGGACATGCTCATAGAATCAAATCGGTCTGCAAGCCACGCGCTTATAGCGGATCGATGATACCAGGCAAGCGCAGATCCGGTTACAGTCAGTATGAATACGACCAGCACGGCAACCAATACACGTTTTTTTCTGTAATGGCGCGTTGGTCTTATTGATTGCCGAACGATATCTCTGCTGCTCTCTTTGAAAACAACCTCTGATAATGATCCGTCAATTGTATTTGTTACTCTGTATCTCATATTATTATCCATTACTAATCACCTCCTTTATTAAGGATTCAGCCTTTTTAATTCGGCGTTGTACTGTTGAGTGCGATACCCGGATAACACCGGCAACTTCACGTATTGTGAGGCCCTGGTAATAATGGAGAAGGATAACGTCTTTATATCTTATTGGTAAGTTGACAATGCAGGAAAAGAGAGAATCTCTATCTATAATTGCGTCAAGGTCATGGTTAGCATCCTCCAGCTGCATCGTATGAACAGGTATATTCATTCTCTCTTTGCGGTACCATGAGGATCGGAGAATGTCTTTACATGTATTTACGGCAATGCGCATGATCCATGCTCGCTCAAAATCAATGACCGGCAGTTTATCAATGTTTGCGGCAACTTTTACAAAAGTATCCTGAGACGCATCTTCAGCCAGCCCCCGATCACGCAAATAGACACAGCATACCCGGGCAACAGAGTTCCCGTATACACTCATAATTCTCTCAATTTCCACGTTTACATTAACTTCATGTTTTTGCGTCAATTACATTGCCCTCCACTTATATAACGAAATAAAACCGGCTTTGTCTCATTTTCTGAAATGTTTTTTGTCTGTATAGCTTCGGGTTTTTGCGTGTAATATGTTTATTCCTTCACTCCTAACAAACGTTGTAAGCGAATATACTTCAGTCGTGGAGCAAGCCGGCCAGCATTCTACAAAATAATTAACTACGGAGGTAATTATGATTTACGAAAAAGGCAAAGTAAGGTATGGCATCTTGAACATGAGATCTCAACCTTCCACTACATCCACGCGAGTGGCATCAATTCCCGATGGAACTGAGCTTGTTGTCAACAACAACCCTCCCGGTGACTGGTGCTATACTTACTATGGTATGAATCAAGGATATGTAGACGGTTACTATGTCAATAGGTCCGGCCCTGCAGAATACTGGGAGTATATGCTGGGCTTGAAGAACCTTTACAAAGGTTGTTCTAATAGCCTGTTTGTAAAAAATCTGCAAACTGAGCTTAACCGAGCCGGCTATCCCTGTGGGACCGCTGATGGTATCTTTGGCGATAATACTGATATTGCGGTGAGAAACTTTCAGCGGGCTTCTGGTATTCGTGATGACGGGATTGCCGGTCCCCAGACAAAATCTCTCTTTTATCCCGAACCGTAAACAGCATCGACTGACAATTGACTTTCCTTATAGCATATAATTGGACTTTTGTGATAAAAGCGCCTGAGATAGTCTAAAAAGAAAAGTCAAAAGAAAAGACAGGAGCAAATCCTAGTGAGGAAGCTCCTGTTTTGTTATAGGCTGAGCTGAGGTATCCATTTTTGAAACGCAAGACAAACTGAGATACTTTTTAGATCATATTTACCATCAATAGATAGCTGTGAATCTTATAGTCTAGCTCTTTCAACATTATCGCTAAGGAGAAAATCAAAATTTTCCTTGCATTGAAGGAATTTATATACATATATGGCTATATCTTGTAGGCAGTGTAACTATGCCGATTTGAGTAACCTTTATGACGAACATTATTCTTATATTGTTAGTTGTTGTATCAGGTATGTCGATAGATATGATGAAGGTATACAATCGCTTGTTGAGGATGCTGTGCAGAATGCTTTCATGAAAGCGATTGACAAATACGATGATTTCCTGGGTCATCCCAATAAACTGGGATGGCTCATTACTGTGAGTAAAAACGAGCTTAAGAACATTTCATCGAAAGATAGGCGGCATAGAAGAATCAATGCTATGATCTGTGATTCGCAGAATATGAAGAATCAGGATGATCCAATTACTTATGTTATTGAACAAGAGAAAACATATGAACTGCAAGAAATTATTGGAGAGATAAGGAAAGTTATAACTCAAAGCGAGACTGAGGTTTTTACAGAATATTTTCTTAAAAATCATACCACGCAAGAATCAGCTGAGAATATTGGTGTGACTAAGTCCGCTATAAAGAACGCGGTATATCGTATAAGAAATAAGGCGAAATCAGTATTAAAAGCTCTGTTTGACAAAAAATGAGACTTTTTCCGGAATAATGAAATAGGTCATTGGAGAGACCGACGAAGCACTAAGACAGAATTATTACTGTTTTTTTGTAGATGCGGATTCGCCAATACTTCGCTTCTTTAGCACGAAAGATGTGAAACTAAAGAAGCTCTATCATGGAGGGGAGCGATCTTGATATTGGTGAAATACTCTTTAAGTTTTACTTGGGAGCACTATAAAGCTCACTACCCATAAAACATCATTTGATTTACGGATTATAAGATAATGAGGTTTGCCCCATGTCACAATATATTAAGAGTGATTATGCTATCAATGTAAGAAGCCAGGGTATTATGTACCAATGCGCGGATGGTACAAAGTGTATAGATCTCAATAGCTTTCTTTCAGAAAATCCTACTTTATCAGAGGATGATTTCGGGAAATGGAAGCAGATATCAGACGACATGTATCTTGATGAAAGTAGAGCCGATTGGCGCAACACACATAAAGCAATTAGTTTTGAACAAAAGGGATTAGAACATGTGTTGTCAGGCCCCTCAGCAGAAGATGAGTACATTGAGGATATCGATCGTACGGAAGCGATGATATTCAAGCAGAAGCGACTTGAGCTGATTAACCAAGCATTACGCACGCTTAACAAAGTTCAACGGCGGCGTTTTTGGTTGCATGTTGTAAAGAGAATGACAGTAAGACGGATAGCTCGTTTGGAAGGCAATGTATCCTATCAGAGTATCCATAGATCAATTAGGAGGGCATACGCCAGCATCCATTATTATGTTGAGACAATGGGCGGCGGGGTGACAAAACCTGATAATTCGCACATATGATGAAGGCAAAAAAATTTGTCGGTACTTATCCGGCGTGTGACCTTCCATGCACCTTGACAAGTTCAGAATCAAGCATCAAATACATTCCGCGGTGGGTGGGTAGTCACCAGCCCATTCATGAGGTACGCCATGACCCTGTGTTCAGGCGAGCGAATAATACCTGCTGATAAATATAGGTTGCTCCTATATGGCCACGAAACACCGCAGGGATAATGATACTCTTACCCAGCCACAGGTCGAGCGTGATAATAACCGTCGCAACCAATGGGGGTAACTCGGGCGGAGCCGGAGGGGTGAAATAACCCGTGGAGCAAGTCAGCAGCTTGCCGTTTGATACTTCCCTATCCATCCAGGGGGTCGAGGACGAATGTGGATGGACTCGGCGGGCAGCCTTGGCAACTGCCCGTCGAGAAGTATCAGAATAAATGTAATTTATATGATGCGGGCATAGGAGCTGCGTCATTTTTTATATATTTTGATTATCGGCAAACTTGCGCAGATAAAGGACTTCTGGATATAGTATAGGTGAAACAGCTGTTGTCCTGGGTTGAATGCGCAAGGAAAGGAGGCTTATGGATACCGGAGTCGACAGTAGGACGGTAAATGTTTTGAACAACAGTTGTACTCGACGCGCATACAAGGTTGAGGAAATAGCGGAGATGCTTGGCATAGGCCGCACAGCGGCCTATAACCTTATCCATAGCGGAAAACTCAAGGTTGTGCGCATCGGGACATCAATCCGAGTACCCAAGCATTCCTTTGATGCGTGGTTGGAGAGCCAGAATTAACAAACAGGAGGGTTAATTACATGGCATCCATCATTAAGCGCAAAAAATCATACTCACTGGTCTACAACTATACGAATGAGAAAGGCGAGACAAAACAGAAGTGGGAGACCTGGCACAGCCACAAGGAGGTGTTAAAGAGAAAGGCTGAGGTGGAAGGCGGTATACTCAGCGGAGACTTTAAGCCTCCATCGGATCAGACGATTGAGGAGTTTCTGTACGATTTTGTTATCATGTATGGTGAACGCAAGTGGGGTGTCACCTCATACGACAGTAATATGGCATTGATGGCTAACTACATCAATCCTATCATCGGACAGCAAAAGATCAGAGGATTCAATGCGTACTCTGCGGAGAAGTACATCACTGTCCTGCGTGAAACCGTTCCTGTATCCACGAAGTACAGGAAAACGAAAAAGACCGAACTGCCGGATAAGACAATTGAGAGAATCGTCAGGCTGCTGAACTGCGCCTTTGAGCGTGCCTGTCGTTGGGGGGTTATCACAAAGAATCCTTTTAAGGAAGTGGATCTTCCCAAATCAAAATACCAGCAGCGACCCATGTGGAATGCTGAGCTGATTGCCAAAGCACTTGATGCATGTACAGATACAAAGCTCTATGTCGCTATGAACATCGCTTTCGCCTGTTCCTGCCGATTGGGAGAGATATGCGGGCTAACCTGGGATAAGGTCCATATATCAGATGATGCCATCGCAAGGGATGATGCCTTCATCTATATAGACAAGGAACTTGAGCGTGTATCCATGCGGGCCGTTGAAAAGCTGAAAGAAAAGGAAATCATGTTCATCTTTCCTTCCCTGCTGGCCAATACAAGCACACGGCTGGTTTTGAAGCTGCCCAAGACAGAATCAAGTATCCGAAAGATCTGGCTGCCTAAAACCCTGGCCTTGATTTTAAGGAAATGGAAGGAATCCCAGGATGAAATCAAGTCCTACCTCGGAGATGAGTATGTGGACTACAATCTTGTAATTGCCTTGCCCAATGGACGCCCCTGTGAGGGAAGAATCATCAATAAGGCCTTCGTCGACTTGAAAAAGGAGGCGGATATGCCCAACGTAACCTTCCATAGCTTGCGTTCATCATCAACGACATATAAGCTCAAACTCAACAATGGGGACATCAAGGCGACGCAGGGCGATACGGGACACACAGAAACTGACATGATCACGAGGGTGTACGCACACATATTGGACGAGGATCGAAAGGTCAACGCGCAAAAGTTTGAAACCGCATTCTATGCTAACCCTGATCTTCGCAATGTTCAGCCTGTTCCCGAACCGGCACCGGCGCAACTTGATCTCAACACACTGGTCGCTCAGCTTCAGGAAAATCCCGAACTTCTGGCAACACTCTCACAGCTGCTTGGCGGCAATCAGGTTATCCGGGCAGCGGTTTAGCCAGTCTTAGCAAAGTCTTAGCAAACCTATGTACGTGGTGAAATACGGTTCAAAACGAATTAGCAAAATGGGTATCAAGGTCAGCTGTTACGCAAGCGATACGACGGGGTATGATTGACGATCGGCCGAATAAAAAAGCTGCAAAGTCATTGACTTTACAGCGATTGTGGCACTCCCGGGCAGAGTCGAACTGCCGACCCCTCGCTTAGGAGGCGAGTGCTCTTTCCACTGAGCTACGGGAGTAAGGAGTAAATTGGCGGAAGGTCGTCCGACGATTAGGAGGCGAACGCTCTATCCTGCTGAGCTACGGGGACAAGACCTCTGACATTTTAGCACAGCGGAGGCTTTCACGCAAGGTGAGGAATGGCCGTATTTCTTGACAAAGCATAGGGGCCTCAGTATGATGGGCTGTGAGAAACGGAGGCTTTTTAACTATGCCGGAGAAGTTGACAATGGACAAGCTGACCGCGCTGTGCAAGGTGCGCGGCTACATTTTCGCGGGATCGGAAATTTACGGGGGACTGGCCAATACCTGGGATTATGGCCCCCTTGGCGTTGAATTTAAGAATAACATCAAAAAGGCCTGGTGGAAGAAATTTGTGCAGGAGAGCCGCACCAACGTGGGGCTGGATTCCTCCATCCTGATGAACCGCCAGGTGTGGGTGGCCTCGGGCCACGTAGGCAATTTCAATGACCCGCTGATGGATTGCAAGGCCTGCAAGGCCCGCTTCCGCGCGGATCAGCTGATTGAAGATTATGCTATGAAGCAGGGCGAGCCCGTGCGCGCCGACGGCTGGAGCAATGAGGAGCTGGAGAGCTACATCAATGAGCGCGCCATTCACTGCCCCATCTGCGGCAAGCACGATTTTACGGGCATCCGCAAGTTCAACATGATGTTTAAGACCCATCAGGGCGTCACGGAGGACAGTGCTGCGGAGATCTACCTGCGGCCGGAGACCGCGCAGGGCATCTTTGTCAACTTCAAGAATATCGTGCGCTCCACGCGCCGCAAGCTGCCCATGGGCGTATGCCAGATCGGCAAGAGCTTCCGCAACGAGATCACGCCCGGCAACTTCATCTTCCGCACACGCGAGTTTGAGCAGATGGAGATGGAATTCTTCTGCAAGCCCGGCGAGGATATGCAGTGGTTTGAGTACTGGCGCGGCTTCTGCCGCGACTGGCTGCTGAGCCTCGGCATCAAGGAAGACAACCTGCGCCTGCGCGATCACAAAGCGGAGGAGCTGAGCCACTACTCCAAGGCGACGACGGATTTTGAGTTCCAATTTCCCTTTGGCTGGGGCGAGCTGTGGGGCATTGCCGACAGGACGGATTTTGACCTGAAGGCGCACGAGGCCACCAGCGGCGAGAGCATGGAGTATATCGATCCCCTCACCAACGAGCGCTTCATCCCCTATGTGGTGGAGCCCTCCGTGGGCGTGGAGCGCCTGGCGCTCAGCTTCCTGTGCAACGCCTATGAGGAGCAGGAGCTGGAAAACGACAGCCGCGTGGTGCTGCACCTGCACCCGGCGCTGGCGCCCTACAAGGCCGCCGTGCTGCCGCTGCAAAAGAACAAGCTGGGCGAACAAGCCCTGGCTGTTTACGAAGATTTGAGCCGCCGCTTCATGGTGGATTATGACGAGACCGGTTCCATCGGCAAGCGCTACCGCAGGCAGGATGAGATCGGCACACCGCTGTGCGTCACGGTGGACTTTGAAACCGAAGAAACCGGGAGCGTCACCGTGCGCGACCGCGACACCATGCTGCAGGAGCGCGTGCCGCTGAGCGAATTGGTGAGCTATATTGAAGGGAAGCTTCGGTTCTGACCGCGCCCATGGCGCTGTAAAGGGGACTAACTGTCATGACGAATGATCCGTATCAAATAAAGGGACAGCCGCGCCGCCGGCGCTCCGAGCGGCACGGCAACGTGCCCGCCGCCCGGCCGCCTGAGATGAAGGCTGCCTACCAGCCGGATGAGACCGCGCCGCTGCCGCTGGGCAGCGAGACCCGCGTGGTGCCGGTGGCGCCCCAGCCGCTGCCGCCGCCCCGGCAGGCGCCGGCCACCTATGACTATGACCGCTTTTCCGGGACCGCGTCCAACCGCTATGTTGAAGACGAGGAATATGATGACGATGACGCGCCGCGCCTATGGCCCAAGCTGCTGGCGCTGGCGCTGGGCCTGCTGCTGATCCTGTCGGCCGGGCTTTACTTCCTTGTGCCGGTGAATACAGACGGCATTCTGGGCACCGTACGCGGCGGCCTGGAAACGGTGGTCGAAAAGGCCAAGAGCCTGCTGGGCCTGGCGGAGGAAAAGAAACCCACGCTCATCAAGTTTGAGACCCCGGACGCTGTGGGCGAGATCGGTGTGCGCACCGTGTTCACCTTCACGGCCGATATGCCGGTTGACAGCGTGCGCATGGTGGACGAGGTGGGCAGCGAAGTCATCGGCCAGCTGGCGAAGATCGACCCGCAGGGCACTGTGTGGACGGTGAGCGTCGTGTTTGACGAGCCCTTCAACGGCACCTTCCGCGGGGACTTGCTGGTCGGGGACACCTGGTATCAGGGCGACAAATTGATCCAATTCATGACCGCCGCGGAGACCCCGACCCCCTCCATCGAGCCGGTTTTGACGCCCGAACCCACGGCGGAGCCATCATTCCAGCCTTCGTTTGAGCCGTTTACAGAGCCCGCTGCGGAAGTGACCGAGGCGCCTCTTGCGATAGCCGCCGCCGATCCCTTCGCGCAGACGGAGATAGCAGGCGATCCGGACGATGGCTGGTTCATCGTCGACGACCCGGTGGAAACTTTTACCGATGACGGCCTGGGCCTTGAAGAGCCAACCGATGAACCGGCGGTTGAAATCGCCGCAAGCTCCGAGCCCTTTGTGGTGGCGCGGACCACGCCCCAGACGCAGCCGACCGCAGAGCCTTCAGCAGCCCCGCAGCTGGCCGAGGCGACTGGGGAGCCGCTTCTGGCTGATACGGCTGCCAATGATGAGTGGGATGAGCCCGCTGAGACAACCCAAGCGGCTGATGACCTGGCAGGTGATGCCGCGGCCCAGAGCGAGTGGGATGAGATCCCGCCCGAGGCCCAGCAGGCAGCCGACGCCGCGCAGACCGCTGGCGATACCGCGTCGGCCTCCATGACGATGCTTTCGATGGAGCCCGACGAGTCGGCCCTGCCCTCTGTACTCAAGATCAAGGATGATGTATACGATAAAGCCAAGAGGGTGACCGAGCTGGAGCGCGGCCTGTCGATTGATATGCCCGGCCCCGGCAGCTATGTCAGCTATGAAGGCGGCGTCTTCACCTTCCGCGGCGATGCCTTCCGCGGCAACGCGGCCTTCGGCACGGCGGATATGCCCCTGCAACAGATGTCCATCCTGTGGAAAGCCCCCCTGGGCAGCCTGCGGACGGACGAAGGCACGCTCTGGGGCCTTGGCTGGACAAGCCAGCCCGCCATCGTCAAGTGGTCCGTAGAGCTGCGCCAGATGATGAACATCGCGGAGGCCAAGAAGGATGTAAAGGCCCTCAAGGAAGTCATCGTCGGCGGGCAGGATGGCAAGGTCTACTTCTTTGACCTCAACGACGGCGTCGCCACCCGCGAGCCGATCGACATCAAGTACCCGCTGAAGGGCTCCGTCTCCCTGGATACGCAGGGCCGCCCGATGCTGGCGGTGGGCCAGGGCATTTCCAAGATGCCCGGCGGCAAGACCGGCCCCATCGGCCTGCATGTATACGGCCTGATCGACCAGCAGGAATTAATGTTCCTCAACGGCCGCAAGACCAAGCAGCAGACCCAGTATTCGACCAACGGCGCCTTTGACGGCACCGCCCTGTTTGACAGGAACACCGATACCATGATCGTGTCGGGTGAAAACGGCCTGCTGTACACGGTGGCGCTGAACACGGCGTTTGATTACATCGATACGCACACCATCAAGGTGAACCCGGCGATCACCTACCAAAAGAGCAAGGCGGGCGGGCAGAAGGACATGTCCGTCAGCAATGAGGCCAGCGTGGCCATGTATGGCAAGTATGCCTATACGGCGGACAGGCAGGGCATTATCAAGGCCGTGGATACCGACAGCATGAAGACCCAGTGGGCCTTCGACGCGGGCGACAACACGGACGCCACCCCGGCCCTGGGCTTTGATGAGGATGGCAGCCTGGGCCTCTATACCGGCACAACGGTATTCTCCCGCACCCGCAAGACCGGCATCGCTTTCATCCGCCGCCTGGACGCGATGAGCGGCCGGGAGGTATGGAAGAAGGAAGTCCCCGCCAGCTACAGCGATGACGAGCGCGCGGGCGTGAAGGCCAGCCCGGTGGTAGGCGAAAACAGGCTGAGCGACCTGGTGATCTTTACAGTCAACCGCACGAATGACGGCAAGGACGCGACCGTCTACGCGCTGAACAAGCAGACCGGCGAAGAGGTCTGGAGCTTCATGCTTAACAGCCCGACCGTATCCTCCCCCGTGGCGGTCTACACCTCGGGCGGCGATGGCTACATCGTTCAGGCTGACGAAAAGGGCGTGCTGTATCTCTTGAACGGCTTGACGGGCGAACAGCTGCACACCCTGGAGCTGGGCTCCGCGGTCGATGCCTCCCCCGCCGTGTACAACGACGTGCTGGTCATCGGCAGCAGCGAAAAAGATAACAGCTACCTCTACGGGATCAGGCTGGAATAGCCTCCCCGACCGGAACCGATAACAACCATCAGACGCCGATATCATCCAATGTGATTGGTATCGGCGTTTTCTATAGAACAGAAAGGAATAGAAATATGGAGTTATGGGATGTTTTAGACCGGGACCGCCGCCTGACGGGGCGGACCATACGGCGCGGGGACGAGATGGCGGCGGGCGATTACCACCTGGTCGTGCATGTGTGCCTGTTCAATGCTGATGGAGAGATGCTCATCCAGCAGCGCCAGCCTTTTAAGCAGGGCTGGTCAGGCCTGTGGGATGTGTCTGTCGGCGGCAGCGCCGTGGCAGGTGACTCAAGCCAAAGCGCCGCGGAGCGGGAGACTTTGGAGGAGATCGGCCACAGGCTTGATCTGGGGGACATCCAGCCGCAGCTGACGATCAACTTTCCGGCCGGCTTTGATGATTATTATCTGATAGAGGCCGGTGATCTTGATATCGGCAAGCTGAAGCTTCAGTATGAGGAAGTGAAGCAGGTGAAATGGGCCTCCCGGGAGGAGATCATGCGGCTGATCGGTACCAATGAATTCATCCCCTATCACAGGAGCCTGATCGATCTGATGTTCCATATGCGGCGGGGATATGGGGCGATCGCGGGCAGGTGAGGGAGCTGATATGCTCTTTGTCACGTTTTGACCGCAAACAATTCACAAAGCCCGGGTTTTATGGTATGTTGAAGGCCGAATGATATTGATGTTTGACCATGGAGGCTTGTATGAACAGACGGTATATTGTCGCGCTTGATCAGGGGACTACTTCGTCGCGGGCGGTGGTTTTTACGCCGGAAGGCAGCATCGTCAGCTCCGCCGCGATGGAGTTCAAGCAGCATTATCCCCAGCCCGGCTGGGTGGAACATGACCCGGACGATATTTTGTCCACGCAGGTGGAATCGCTGCGCGCGGCGGTGCGCAAGGCGGGCATTTCAGCATCAGAGATCGCGGCGGTCGGCATCACCAACCAGCGCGAGACCACGATATTGTGGGAGAAATCGAGCGGCAGGCCGGTGCACCGGGCGATCGTGTGGCAGTGCCGCCGCACGGCCGGCTATGTGGATAAGCTGAAGGCCGCGGGATATACGGACATGATCCGGGAAAAGACCGGCCTTGTGCCGGATGCCTATTTTTCGGGCACCAAGCTGCAGTGGCTGCTGGATCACCTGAACCTGCGCGAGCGGGCGAGGAAGGGCGAGCTGTGCTTCGGCACGGTGGACAGCTACCTGGCCTGGCATCTGGTGAAGGGACATCCCCATGTGACGGACGCGACCAACGCGGGCCGCACGATGCTGTTCAACCTGGCCAGACAGCAGTGGGATGACGAGTTGCTGGATATCATGGATATCCCGCGCGAGGTGCTGCCCACGGTGGTGGATACTGCCCGCATCGTCGGCATGCTGGATGAGGACATCCTGGGCGCGCCGATCCCCGTTGCTTCCCTGGTCGGTGACCAGCACGCGGCGCTGTTCGGCCAGGCCTGCATCAACAAGGGCATGGCGAAAAACACCTACGGCACAGGCTGCTTTATGCTGATGAACATCGGCAATGAGTTTCGGCTGTCCCAGGCGGGCCTGTTGACCACGATGGCCTGGCGGCTGGACGGCAAGCCCACCTATGCCTTTGAGGGCAGCGTGTTCATGGGCGGCGCCGCCATCCAATGGCTGCGCGATGAGATGAAACTGATCAGATCGGCGGCGGACAGCGAAGCGCTGGCCCGCTCTGTGCCCACCTCGGGCGACTGCTACCTGGTGCCCGCGTTTACGGGCCTTGGCGCGCCCTACTGGGATATGTACGCCAGGGGTACCCTGGTCGGGATGACGCGGGGCACAGGGGCGGCGCATGTGGTGCGCGCGGCGCTTGAATCCATCGCCTATCAATCAGCCGACCTGCTCGCCGCCATGACCAAGGACGCGGGCTGCAGGCCCCAGTCCCTGCGCGTGGATGGCGGCGCCAGCGCCAATGGCTTTTTGATGCAGTTCCAGTCGGATATCATGGATATGCCCATCACCAGGCCCGCGGTGCTGGAGACGACCGCTCTTGGCGCGGCCCTGCTGGCCGGGCTGGCCGCCGGCGTCTACCCGGATGTCAATTCCACCGCGATCGGCTGGCATGTGGATTCCACCTTTGAGCCGCAGATGACGGAGGGCGACAGGGAAAAGGCGCTCAAGGGCTGGCGGCGGGCTGTGGGCGCGGCGCTGTACTGGGCCGGGAAGAGGGATTAAGATAAGATTGCTTTTTCGGGTACAATCTCTACCCGCCATGAAGCGCGCAAGCCGCGGCGGTTGAAGCTGAACCTATAGCGTGATATAATCTATCCCTGCTTCAGGCAGGAAAGGGGCTTCATGTATTTAGCGGACGAGTGGCAGGATTTTGAGGTGCTGGACACCGGGGACGGGTACAAGCTGGAGCGCTGGGGCGATGTGATGCTTGCCCGGCCCGACCCGCAGGTTATCTGGCCCAAGGCGCGGCCTGAGCTGTGGGAGAAGGCGGACGCCCTGTACAGCCGAAGCCGGGAAGGCGGCGGGAACTGGAACTTCAGCCGCAAGCTGCCCGAGCGCTGGGCGATCGGCTACAAGGGCCTGCGCTTTTTTGTGCGGCCCACCGGCTTCAAGCACACGGGCCTTTTTCCCGAGCAGGCGGCCAACTGGGATTGGATGCGCAGCGCGCTTGAGGGCAAGGGAAACGCCAAGGTGCTGAATCTCTTTGCCTATACCGGCGGGGCGACCCTGGCCTGCATGCAGGCAGGCGCTGATGTCACCCATGTGGACGCGGCCAAGGGCATGAACCAGTGGGCGAAGGAAAACCGGGACCTGTCAGGCCTGCGCCAGGACGGTTGCCGCTTTATCGTGGAGGACGCGATGGCCTTTTTGCGCCGTGAGATCCGCCGGGGCAGCACCTACGAGGGCATCCTGATGGATCCGCCAAGCTACGGCCGCGGCCCTTCGGGGGAGGTCTGGAAGCTGGAGGATGAGCTGTATACCCTGGTGGATACCGCGGCGCAGCTTTTGAGCGGACGGGCGGCCTTCTTCCTGGTCAACAGCTACACGACCGGCTTTCAGCCGACCGTGATCCGCAATATCATCGAAAAGACAGTATGCGCGCGCCATGGGGGAAAAGCGGAAGCGGATGAGCTGACGCTGCCGATCACATCCGGCGGGCTGCTGCCCTGCGGCTGTTCGGGCCGCTGGACGGCGGGAGAGGATAAATAAGCGATGTTTGAGACACCCCGGATCCTGTTTGAGGACAATCACCTGATCGTGGCGCTCAAGGAGCCCAATCTCCTGGTGCAGGGCGACAGCACGGGCGACCAGGACATGCTGGGCCTGCTCAAAGCCTATATCAAGGAAAAGTATGAAAAGCCCGGCGAAGCCTTCCTGGGGCTGGTGCACAGGATGGACAGGCCCGTGGGCGGCCTGCTTTGCTTTGCCAGAACCAGCAAGGCAGCATCCAGGCTGAGCGCCCAGATCACAGAGGGGACGCTCAAGCGCGAGTACGCGGCGGTGGTGGAGGGCAGGGCCAAGGAAAACGACACCCTGCGCGATATCCTCGTGAAGGATGAGGCTAACAACATGGTACGCGTAGTGCCCGGCTATCTCAAGCAGGGCAAGCAGGCTGTGCTCAGCTACCACTGCGCCGCGCTGCGGGAGGATCAGAGCCTGGTGGCGGTGAAACTGGAAACAGGCCGCGCCCATCAGATCCGCGTGCAGATGGCCAACGCCGGCCTGCCGCTGTGGGGCGACAACCGCTATGGCAAGGGCAAGCCCGGCCAGCAGATCGCTCTGTGGGGCATGCGCCTCTCCCTGCTTCACCCCATCACCGGCAAGCAGATGGTCTTTGTGGCCCCGCCGGAGGATAAGGGCATCTGGACCGGGTGGAGAAAAGAGCTGGAAGGGCTGGCGGCCATCTGGCCCCAGATCGTGACCCTTGGATAATATGACAAAACCATTTGCGTTTGAAGTGATCAAGACCTGCGCGCGCACCGGTGCCCGCGCGGGCGTTTTGCATACGCCCCACGGCGATATCCCCACCCCCATCTATATGCCCGTGGGCACCCAGGCGGTGGTGAAGGCCATGACGGCGGAGGAAATGAAGGGCCTGGAGGCGATGATCATCCTCTCCAACACCTATCATCTTCACCTGCGGCCGGGCGAAAAACTCATCGAGAAGGCGGGCGGCCTGCACAAGTTCATGAACTGGGACCGGCCGATCCTGACCGATTCGGGCGGCTATCAGGTGTTTTCGTTGGAGGGCCTCAGGAAGATCAAGGAAGAAGGCGTCTACTTCCGCAGCCACCTGGATGGGCGCGCCCTGTTCATGGGGCCGGAAGAGTCGATGGCCATCCAGCAGGCGCTGGGCAGCGACATCGCGATGGCCTTTGATGTCTGCTCCCCCTATCCCTGCGACTATAGGACGGCCTTTGAGAACATGGAACGGACGCACCGCTGGGCCCTGCGCTGCCAGCAGGCGCACACCAGGCCCGATCAGGGGCTGTTTGGCATCGTGCAGGGGGCCTTTGAAAAGGATCTGCGCATCCAGAGCCTGAAGACCTTGAATGGCATGGATTTCATCGGCTACGGCATCGGCGGCCTGTCCGTCGGCGAGCCCAAGGAGATCATGTACGACATGCTCGACGCCATGCAGCCCTATTATGAGCAGAGCAAGCCCCGCTATCTGATGGGCGTGGGCACGCCTGACTGCCTGATCGAGGGTGTGGCGCGCGGCATCGACATGTTTGACTGCGTACTGGCCACCCGCATCGCGCGAAACGGCACCCTGCTCACCCGCAGCGGGCGCATGGTGATCAAGAACAAAAAGTATGAAGACGATTTCGGGCCCATCGACCCCGAATGCGATTGCTTTGCCTGCACGCACCATTCAAGGGCCTACATCCGCCACCTGTTCAAGGCGGGGGAGATCACGGGGCCGCGGCTTGCCAGCATCCACAACCTGCGCTATCTGGTGAAGCTGATGCAGGAAGTGCGGGATGCCATCCTGACGGACAGCCTGCCCGAGTACCGGGAGGCGTTTTACCGGCAATTCGACATGGCTACGGCCTTCAACAGGGGGGAAGCGCAATGAGTGAGGCCCACATCAGCCTGCAAAACCTGAGCTTTGCCTATGAAGAGGGCGAGCAGTTCGCCGTCGACAATGTCAGCCTGGATATAGGGCGGGGCGAGTTTGTGGCTTTGCTTGGGCACAACGGCTCCGGCAAGTCCACGATCGCCAAGCTGCTCAACGGCCTGTATACACCGACATCCGGCAAGGTCTTTGTCAGCGGCATGGATACGGCGGACGATAAATATACCTGGGAGATCCGCAAGCGCTGCGGCATGGTATTTCAGAACCCGGATAACCAGATCGTCGCCACCGTGGTGCGCGAGGATGTGGCCTTCGGGCTTGAAAACCTGGGCGTACCTTCCGCGCAGATGCCGGGGCTGATCGATGGCGCCCTTCAAGCCGTCAACATGACGGAGTTTGCCGACCGCGCGCCGCATCTATTGAGCGGCGGGCAGAAGCAGCGCATCGCCATCGCGGGCGTTCTGGCCATGCAGCCGGAGGCCATCGTGCTGGATGAGGCGACCGCCATGCTGGACCCCTCCGGCCGCAAAGAGGTGCTGGAAACGGCGCTCACATTAAACCGCGAGCGGGGCGTGACCGTGGTCTGGATCACCCACTTCATGGAAGAGGCCGCCCGGGCCTCGCGCGTCGCCGTGATGTACAAGGGCAAACTGGTGATGGACGGAACGCCAAGGGAGGTCTTCTCGCAGGTGGATAAGATACGCGAATACCGCCTGGATGTGCCGCCGATGACCCAGCTGGCCCATATGCTCCGGGAGCGCGGCGTCAGCATCCGCGAGGATGTGCTGACGACCGATGAAGTAGTGCGGGAGGTGCGAGCCATTGCCCATCAAGCTTGAGGGACTCAGCCACACCTATCAGGGGGGCAGCCCCTTCCAGTCGACCGCGCTGCACGATGTCAATCTGGTGATCGAGGACCGTGACCTGCTGGCGCTGATCGGCCATACGGGCAGCGGCAAGTCCACGCTGGCGCAGCACCTGAATGGCCTGCTTCAGCCGACGTCCGGCCGCGTGCTGCTGGACGGGCAGGATATCAACGAAAAATCCAGCGACAAGCGCGCCCTGCGCTTTGCCGTGGGCCTTGTTTTCCAGTATCCCGAACACCAGCTGTTTGAGGAGACTGTTAAAAAGGATATCGGCTTCGGCCCGCGCAACATGGGCCTGGGAGAGGCCGAGGTGGACGCGCGCGTGCGGGAGGCGATGGACAAGATCGGCCTGCCCTATGATGAGATCGCCGAAAAATCGCCCTTTGAGCTCTCCGGCGGGCAGATGCGCCGGGTGGCGCTGGCGGGTGTGCTCGCGATGCGCCCGCGCATTCTGGTGCTGGATGAGCCGACGGCGGGGCTTGATCCCAGGGCAAGGGACTTTTTGTTAAACGATGTGCGAAGATTGCACGCAGAGGGCACCAGCGTGGTGATGATCTCCCACAGCATGGACGACGTGGCCAGGCTGGCCACCCGCGTGGCGGTGCTTGAGAAGGGCCGCCTGGTCATGCAGGGCAGCCCGGGGGAGATATTCGCTCAGGTGGACAAGCTGTCGGCTATGGGGCTTGATGTGCCCCAGGCCAGCAGGCTGCGCTATCTGCTGGCTGAGTCCGGCATCGAGCTGCCCGAGTGCTATCAGCTGGAGGAGCTGGCGGACAGCCTGGCGGCTTATCTGAAAGGGGGTGCCGGCCATGCTTCGTGATATCACGCTGGGGCAGTATTACCCCGTACAAAGCCCTGTGCACCGCATGGATCCGCGCGTCAAGATCACGCTGACTGTGGCCTTCATCGTCTGCGTGTTCCTGGTGGGCTCGCCGCTTGGCTACATCCCGATCGCCCTGTATACGGCGCTGGCCTGTTGGGCTTCCAACCTGCCCTTTAAGATGATGCTGCGCTCCCTGCGGCCGCTGCGCATCCTGCTGATTTTTACCTTTATCCTCAACCTGTTCTTTGGCAGCGGGCAGACGGAGATCTTCCGCCTGTGGTTCATCCGCGTGAGCGCGGAGGGGCTGAATAACGCCATTCATTTTTCGCTGCGCCTGGTTTTTCTGGTGATGGGCAGCAGCGTCATGACCCTGACCACGCCGCCCGTTACCCTGACTGACGGCCTGGAAAGCCTGGTCTCCCCGCTGAAGATCATCAAATTTCCGGCGCACGAGATGGCCATGATGATGACCATTGCCCTGCGCTTCATCCCCACCCTGGCCGAGGAGGCCGATAAGATCATGAAGGCGCAGAGCGCCAGGGGGGCCGATTTTACCTCGGGCTCCCTGCGCCAGCGCGCCAAGGCGCTGATCCCCCTGCTGGTGCCGCTGTTTGTCAGCGCCTTCCGCCGGGCCGGGGACCTCGCGATGGCGATGGAAAGCCGCTGCTACCGGGGCGGCGAGGGCCGGACCAAGCTGCATATATTAAAGGCGGGGCGCCGGGACCTGTTCGCTGCGCTGTCGATGGCCGCCCTCTTTGCCATTGTGCTTTTGATGGCGCGCTATGTCTAAACGGATCCTGCTGACCATCGAGTACGACGGCAGCGCCTACTGCGGCTGGCAGCGGCAATTGAACGGCCCCAGCGTGCAGCAAAAGGTGGAAGAAGCCCTCTTTAAGGTGACAGGCGAGCGCATCGGCATCATAGGCGCCAGCCGCACCGACGCGGGCGTGCATGCCCTCGGGCAGCGCGCCCATTTTGATATGGAATCAACTATCCCGGCCGACAAGGTTCCCTTTGCCTTGAATGCAAAACTGCCGCGCGATATCCGCGTGACGGCGGGGCGGGAGATTGACGGGCGTTTTCATGCCCGCTTTGACGCCGCCGGCAAGGAATACAGCTACCTGATCTATAACCGCCGCCATCCCAGCGCCCTGCTGCGAGACCTCAGCGCCCATGTATCGGTGCCGCTGGATGTTGGTGCCATGGAACGCGCCTGCCGGTATCTGCCAGGTACGCACGACTTCGCGGCCTTTCAGGCGGCGGGCGGCACGGCCAAGACGACCATCCGCCGCATCGACAGCGTGAGTGTCGGGAGGCAGGGGGATGAGATCCGCCTGGTGATCTACGGCACGGCCTTTTTATACAACATGGTGCGCATCATCGCGGGCACCTTGATCTATGTGGGTCAGGGGCGTCTGCCGGAAGACGTGTTCGCCCGGGCGATTGAGACGGGCGATCGGCTGCAGCTGGGCCCGACGGCCCCTCCGCAGGGCTTGTGCCTGAACCGGGTGGATTACGGAGGCGGCGTGTGAGCGAGGAAAAAAAGCGGCAGGCAAAATCACCCGCGGCGGTCAGGCTGTCGGTACGCGCGCTGGTCGCTTTTTCTGTTTTTCCCGCGGACATCATGCCATTCTCCTCCGCCTTGATGGAGGAGGGCAGGCAGGCCCACCTCAGCCGGCAGGAAAAGAGCGGCGCCAGGCGCGAGCTGGGGCTGAAGTACCGGGGCCGCCGACTTGGGATAGAGGTTGACATCTCCGGGCGGATGGATCTTTATGACGAGAATACCCTGCCGCCCCTGATCGAGGAGATCAAACTGTCGCCGGGCGTGCCGCCTGAGGAGGCTAAAAAGGAACACCTCTATCAGGCGCTGTGCTACGGCTATATGCTCTGCCTGCGGGACAGCATCAGCGAAGTCTCTGTCCGCGTCAGCTATGCCGATATCCGCGGGGAGCTGACCGCGCAGTTTGAGCGCGTCTACGGTATGAGCGAGCTGGAGGCGCTCTTTTTTGAGCTGCTGGATAAATATATCGTCTGGCACAAGCGCATGGAGCGCCACCGCGCCAGGCGCGACAAGAGCATAGAAGCCCTCCCCTTTCCCTACCCCGCCTACAGGGGCGGCCAGCGGGAGATGGCAGGGCAGGTGTATACCGCGATCCTCAGGCGCAGGCGGCTGTATGCCGTTATGCCCACCGGCACGGGCAAAAGCGCCGCGGTGCTCTACCCCGCGCTGAAGGCACTGGGGCTTGGGCACACCGCGCAGATCTATTGTCTGACTGCCCGCACGACGGCCCGCCGCGCGATGGAGCAGGAGTTTCAGCGCATGCGGGCCCACGGCCTGAAGCTCAAAACGCTCACGCTCAACGCGCGGGAGAAGATCTGCCCCATGGCGGAGGTGCGCTGCGACCCGGACTTCTGTCCCCGCGCCAGAGGCCACTATCTCAGGCAGGAACAGGGCCTGCTGGCCGCCATGAAGGCGCCCTGCTGGGACACGGAGACGGTGATAAAGATCGCAGACCGGCATGAGCTGTGCCCTTTTGAGTTCAGCCTGGCGCTGTGCGAGCTGGCGGACGCCGTGGTCTGCGACTATAACTACGCCTTTGATCCGCGCGTGCGCATCAAGCGCATATTTGAAAATCCGGGCGATTTGACCCTGCTGGCGGATGAGGCGCACAATCTGCCCGACCGCCTGCGCGATACGCTGTCAGGCGGATTATCAGGTGCGATGCTTGCCGAGTTTCGCAGGGAGGCGGGCAAGCGCTTTGGCAGAAAGCATCCTGTCTACAAGCAGGCGGCTAAGCTGCTCCTTGCCCTGCGGGAACTTGAAGAGAAAGAACCAGCTTTAAAGGGCCTGTATCTGCTGGCGGATGAACTGCTCGGCCTATTCCGCCAGTACCCGGAGGCGGCGGGGGACGGAAGCCTCTCCCGGGAGCTGCTGGGCTTTTATGACGCGCTGGGGCGGCAATTGGCGGAGCCGGCGCAGTACAGGCTGCTGATCAGGCGGGAAGGCCGCGAGCAGGCGGTTCGCCTGCTGTGCCTTGATTTTACGCCCTATCTGAAAAAGGCGACCGAGAAGCTCTGCGGATTTGTCTGCTACTCGGCCACCCTGTCGCCCCTGCCCCAGATGAGCAAATTGCTTGGCGGCGATGAGGAGGACGCGTGTTTTGAGCTGCCCTCCCCCTTCCCGCCGGAGCACTTGCTGTGCCTGCATGTGCCGCTCAACACCCGCTATCAGCAGCGCGAGGCGACGGCCGCCGCCGTGG
Organism: Bacillota bacterium; assembly: GCA_023460055.1. Classification (GTDB taxonomy): domain Bacteria; phylum Bacillota; class Clostridia; order Christensenellales; family Aristaeellaceae; genus UBA1038. The sequence goes on from JAEWRJ010000015.1 coordinate 65,689, forward strand.
CTGATGCCGTCCGGGCCATGTTTATGGGAAAGGCGGGCAAATACGCCGTGTTCTTCCCCTCTTATCTCTATATGGGCATGGTGGCGGAGCAGCTCTCCGGCCTGCCCCTGATGGTGCAGGAGACGGGCATGGATGAAGAGAAACGGGCGGACTTTATCGGGGCCTTTACGCGCGACGAGCAGTCGCTGCTTGCCCTGTGCGTGCTGGGCGGCATCTTTGCCGAGGGCATCGACCTGCCGGGCCGCGCCCTGATCGGCGTGTGCGTGGTGGGGGTCGGCCTGCCCCAGATCGGACCTGAGCGGGAGGCCATCCGAGAGCAGGCGGAAAGCAGCGGCCATAATGGGTTTGACATCGCCTACCGCTACCCCGGCATGCACAAGGTGCTGCAGGCGGCCGGCCGCCTGATCCGCTCGGACAGCGACCGGGGTGTTCTCTTGCTGTGCGATGACCGCTACGGCCAGCCGGGCTACTCAGGCCTTTTGCCGCCCCATTACCGCGTGACCAGGGCGCGTGGGAGTGAGATCGAGGGGCATATCAAAGAATTCTGGGGCCGTGAACAAAGCTAAAAGCCATGCTGAAAAACGGCATGGCTTTTAGATTCAGCGATAATTCCCGCTCATGACGCCTTGGGCGGCATCACCGTCGCCTCGCCGACGATCACCGGCTCCCCCTGGGGATTCACCGCCAGGCACTCGAAGACGGCGCGGTTGCGCTCCTCGTTAAGCTCCTTGACGGTCACGCTGGCTGTGATTTCCTCGCCAAAGTGGACGGGGCGGGTAAATTTGAGCGTCTGGCCTGTATAGATGGTGCCCACGCCCGGCAGGTCGGTGCCCAGCAGGGCGCTGAACAGGGAGCCTGCCAGCATGCCGTGGACGATACGGGTCTTGAATTGCGTGGTTTTCGCGTAGTTTTCATCCATATGCGCGGGGTTTGAGTCGCCGGATACCCTGGCGAACTCCGCTACGTCTTGCTCAACAAAGGTCTTGCGCAGCTCGGCCTTATCGCCCACATGAAGCTGCTGGATCGTTTTGCCTGTCATCTGTCAATCCTCCGTTCAGTCGCGAAAGCAAGTTAACTATCTAACTACAGGTTTACCACCCTGTCTAAAATTTGTCAAGACATTTTATGAATCAGCTTTCATGTTTCCCGCGTGTCCGCAACGCTAAGAAAAACGTACAGCCGAACAGGGATTATGGTATAATGATTCTATAGAGATCGTGGGGGTGAAGTTATGGCGGATTTGCCGCAGCACCGTCTGGGAGAAATAGAGCGCAAGATGCTCACCTTATACAGCTTAAAAAAGCTGGGCGAGTGCGGCAATCTGCAGCTGATCGCCTTTATGCTGGAATGCGACATCATGAATTACTTCGACCTGCAGACTGCCCTGTTTGACCTGCGGGATGCCGGCCAGGCGGCCAGATGCCCCCAGGTGGCCGACGACCTGTACCAGATCACGCCGGCGGGGGAGGAGGCGCTGGGGCTGTTCCTGACAAGAGCGCCGCAAAGCCTGCTCGATACGGTCGACATGCAGGCTCCCCTCTACCGCGAACGCTTCAGCCGCCAGCGGGAGCGGTCCGCGCGCATCGTGCACGATGAGGGAAACGAGTACCATGTATCCATGCAGATCAACGAGCAGAAAATGCCCCTGATGACCCTTGACCTCAGCCTGCCCACCGCCGAGCTGGCCGCGCGCTTTCGCGACCGCTGGATGGATAACGCGCAGGAGATCTATGACTTTATCATCGGCCGCCTGGCGGGGGAGGACCGGGCATGAGCTGCTTTGCGATCATCGCGGCGGGCGGCAGCGGCAGCCGCATGGGCGGACCAACCGTGAAAACCCTGCAGACGCTGGTCGGGCGCCCTGTGATCTGCCGCAGCGCAGCGCCTTTTGCCCGTCTGTGCGACGGACTGGTCATCGCCGCCAGAGAGGGGGATATCCCCCTGATCCGGGAGGCGATGGAGCGGGAAGGGATCCCGGTTTATGCTTATGTAACGGGGGGCAGTGACCGAAGCGAGAGCGTAGAGAATGCCCTGCGCGCCCTGCCGGATGACTGCGAACTGGTGCTGGTGCAGGATGGCGCGCGGCCGCTGGTCAAGGAAGCGCTGATTCGGGATGTGATCGACAGTGCGACGCGGTATGGCTCCGGTGTGCCCGCCCTGGCCCTGACCGATACGGTCAAGCGCGTGGACGCGCAAGGAAGAGCCTGCGAGACACTGGACAGGGGCCTGCTGCGCGGGGTACAGACTCCGCAGGGCTACAGGCGCGAGCTGATCGAACGGGCCTACAGGGAGCGGCGCGGCCCCG
>JAEWRJ010000016.1 GCA_023460055.1 Bacillota bacterium
AGGTATGGGTGTTATCCTCCCACATTCTGTCAAACAGCCGGATCACATCCGACGAGATGACCGGATCCTTCAGGGGAGCCGTCAGCTCCACGCGCTTATCCAGGTTGCGCCCCATCAGATCGGCGGAGGAGATAAAACACTGCGGGATACCGCCGGTTTCAAAGATGTAGACCCTTGAGTGCTCCAGAAAGCGCCCGATGATCGAGCGCACCTCAATGTTCTCATGGCCCCCGACCCTCAGGCAGCAGATGCCGCGCACCAGCAGCTCCACCTTTACCCCGCCGTCCGCCGCTTCATAAATGGCGTCAATCATCTCAGGGTCGGACAGGGAGTTCATCTTCGCCCTGAACCTCGCGGGCAAGCCGATGGCGGCATTGTCCTTTTCATGCATCAGCCTCCGGGTAAACTCCTGTTTGGTTGTGTAGGGCGAGATGATCAACTCCTTCATCGGGAAGGTGTAGCTATAGCCTGTTATGACGTTGAAAAAGGCACTCGCGTCCTCTCCCAGCCCCCTGTCACAGGTTAATATACCCATGTCCGTGTACTGCGTGGCCGTCATGGAGTTGTAGTTGCCCGTACCGATATGCATGTAGTGGCGAAGACCTTCTGTTTCCCTTCTGACCACCAGGGTGATCTTGGAATGCGTCTTCCATCTGGGCACGCCATAGAGCACATGGCAGCCAGCTGCCTCCAGGATCTTGCACCAGTTGATGTTGTTTTCTTCATCAAAGCGGGCGCGCACCTCCACCAGCACCGTCACCTGCTTGCCCAGCTGGGCTGCGCGCGCCAAGGACGGGATCAGACTTGACTTGGCATCCACACGGTACAGCGTCTGCTTGATGGCCAGCACGCGCGGATCCTCCGCCGCCTCTCGCACGAAGCGAAGCACCGGCTCAAAGCTGTCGTAGGGATGATGCAGGAAGATATCACCATCACGGATCGTGTGAAAAATGGACTGCGCCTGCAAAAACCTCGAGTTGAGCTTCGGTTCGAAGGACGGATGCCTCAGCCCGTCAAAGCCGGGAACTGAATACAGCTGCCGCATCAAAAAGCGCAGGTCGAGCGGGCCGTCCACTTCCCTGATGATATTGCTGCCTGCCTCCAGCGCCTTTTTGAGGTGAGCCGCGATATGCAGGTTGGGCCTGCGAGGCCATTCGATGCGCACGATCTTGCCATAGCTGCGACGCTTGAGCGATTTGCGCATCTCCTCGATCATATTGTCCGCCCGGTCGATATCCATGACAAAATCGGTGTTGCGCGTGATACGCAGCGGCATCGCGCCAAGAGGCTCCTGGTAGGGAAAAAGACGTTCCAGATGAAGCAGAATAACATCTTCAAGCAGGATGGCGTTAGCTTGGCCGGCCTTGGCCGGCAGGAACACCAGGCGCTTGAGTTTATCAGGTACGGGTACCAGGCACAGCTGGGGCAGACCGCCCTTGTCAGACTGCAGGTGGACGGCCAGATAGATTCTCTTGGCCGCCAGCAGGGGGAAAGGATGACCGGGGTTAATGACGCGGGGGGTCAGCACAGGCATCACCTGCGCGTCAAAGTAAGCGGACAGCCAGGTTCTCTGCTCCCCCATGATATCCTCCGGCCCCAGCAGATGGATACCTTTTTTCGCCAGCTCAGGCAGAAGCTGCTCATTATACAGTTCGTACTGGCGTTTTACCTGCTGGCCGGAGGCTTTGCGGATAGCCCTCAGCTGCTGCCTGGGCATCATCCCAGCGGGATCGGGCGTGTTCTCGCCCGCGTCCGCCTTGCGCTCCAGCTTGCCGACACGCACCATGAAAAACTCATCAAGGTTTGATGACACGATGGCCAGAAACTTTGCCCGCTCAAGCAGCGGAAGCTCTTCCCTGGCAGCTTCCTCCAGCACCCTCGCGTTGAAGCTCAGCCAGCTCAATTCCCGGTTCAAATAATGCCCGGAGTCCTTCATATCATCCTCAGATCAGTCGGTTGGTCAGTGCGAGCAGGGTGATCTGCGGCCTATTGAACAGCCGCATGGGCATCCACCAGGGATAGACGGAAGATGCCCCCAGGCCGGGGCTGATATATTGCGGCACGCCATGCACCATGGCGAGCCCGGCCGCCTCCCCTCCCGCGGGCATCCAATCGCTCAGGCCGCGGCTGCTCAATGGCATATATACAGGCCCCAATAGCGGCAGGCGCCACTGGCCGTTGTTCCAGTGCCCGGATAAGATCAGGCTCATACGTCCGGGGAAATTGATGGAATGCCTCTCAAGCCTGTCGCCTTCCTGCATGCCGGCCACATCCTCCGAGTTCAGCGGGAGGTGGCTCATCAGCACATAGACATCATCAGGTTTCATCTCCTGCCTGGCTGCCCGGGTACGTTCAAGCGCCTCCAGCTGATAATCGACGGCGCGAAGAGCCGCCTCATCCTCAGGCCAGATGAAGCCCGCCAGCTTCATCGCTTCCAGCTCCTCACGGCGCGCCTTCAGCGAGAAATCCGCCGCCTGCAGATCGGTCATATACAGGCTTGCCGGGCTGAACCAAAGGGTCTGCCCCTGAAAGGTGACCTTCTGCGGGCTATCCAGATAAATGGCCCCTCTTTCCTCAGCTAGTGTGATAAAATCAGCCTTCACGCCGCGCTCGGGCACCCGGACGTTCAAGGCCTCCGGATCCTCATCCCCCGGTATCAGAAATACAGGCACGTCAGAAGGCATGCGGTCCAGCAGTTCAAGAAGGGCCGAGGAATCCCCATCCCTGCCGGTCAAATCCCCTGTCAGGCAGACGGCGTGATAGCGCTCCAGGCGGATCTGCTGGTACAGCCTCTCCTGCCCTTCGCCGAAATGGCGGCCATGCAGGTCGCTGATATGCAGGATAGTAAACCCTTCATAGCGCTGGTTCATGCCGGCTATGCTCACCTGCAGCTTTTGCAGGCTGATCTGGCTGTTATTGACCGCGTTGAGGCCAAGGACAATACCCATCGTCAACAAAAAAAGAAGGAGAGCCACCAGGCGGCCCGGATGCCTCTTCTTTTGCGGCGCAAACAGCAATCCGCCCCTTCTAGCAGCCACGTACCTACCCCTTTCCCGCTTTCAAAAAATTATAGCATAGGCCCCATCGGTATGCAATCTGAAGCGCGGCCATTCACTTAAGGAATTCCTGCGCATTCAGCGGATTATTCATCGCAAAGAAAGGGACAGGGTCAGCCGTACGCAGCGCAGCGGCATCCGCTTCGCTCAGGTATTCGGATGCCGGGCATCCTATCAAGAAATGGCATCATATATATTGACGAACCCGGAGGACAGGTCTATGATAAACGCGGGTTAGCTCAGGCTAACTCAATGCCTTGAAAGCAAGATGCATGAAGGTTATGCAAAAACAACCCAGTCATACAAATACACCCGAGGAGGATACTCTCATGAGCAGGATCGCCGTTGTTTACTGGAGCGGTACCGGCAATACGGAAGCTATGGCAAAAGCAGTCGCGCAGGGTGCCCGAGGCGCAGGCGCGGAGGCGGAAGTGATCTCCGCGTCCGGCTTCGATCCATCCAAAACGGACAGCTTCGACGCGATTGCCTTCGGCTGCCCCGCGATGGGGGCTGAGGAGCTGGAAGAAGATGAGTTTGAGCCGATGTTCACAGCCTGCCGCCCGAAACTGAAAGGCAAAAAAATCGGGCTGTTCGGCTCTTATGACTGGGGCGACGGCGAGTGGATGCGTGTATGGCAGGACGATTGCAGATCCATCGGCGCCGATCTGGTTTCTGATGGCGTGATCGCCTGCAACGAGCCGGATGATGAGGCTGATGCCGCCTGCAAAGCGCTGGGGGCGTCTCTGGCCTGATCCATCATTATTCTGCTCCGATCAAGAGACGCGCCGCCGCGTCTCTTTTATTATTGTGTCCCTTTGGGTACTCGATGATATACCTCCCCGGCGTGCCCGCATCTTGTGAACAGTAAATGCTTATGCTATACTGAATACAGGTAATAGCATTTGGATTGTGTTTACTTGCCGAAGGATAAACGGCCACATGGGAGGAATTGCCATGCAATACAAGCCCCCAAACGATATACAGCGCCGTGCCTTCCATCAGGGGGTCAACAGGCAGGCCTATGAATTGCTGGGCGCACATCCTGTCACGCAGGATGGCGAGGATTACTGGCACTTTGCCGTGTGGGCACCCAACGCGCGCGCCGTCAACCTGACAGGCGAATTCTGCGCCTGGGACACGCTTCGTTTTCCCATGCAAAAGCAGTATGACGGAATATGGGAGCTCAGGCTGCCCGCCAAAATGTTTGACGCGGGTTCTGATCCGCAGCGCTTCAATTATCCCGATGCCGCGCAAAAGCTGCGCGGCTATAAGTATGCAGTCTATACATTTGACGGCGACATGCACCTGAAAGCTGACCCCTATGCTTTTGCCTGCGAGCTGCGGCCCAATACAGCCAGCAGGCTTTGCGCGCTGGATGGCTACGTTTGGCGCGATCAGCGCTGGATGAAGAAAAGGAGCAGCTGGAGCGCTTACAAAAGCCCGGTCAACATCTATGAGATGCACCTGGGCAGCTGGCGCAGGCACGAAGATGGCAGCATGCTCAGCTACACCGAGATCGCGGATCTGCTGATCCCCTACATCAAGGATATGGGCTACACGCATGTGGAGCTGCTGCCGGTGATGGAACATCCTTTGGATATGTCCTGGGGATATCAGGTGACGGGTTACTTTGCCCCGACGGCCCGCCACGGCAGCCCGCAGGATTTTATGCGTTTTGTGGATATGCTGCACCAGGCGGATATCGGTGTTATCCTCGACTGGGTGCCGGCCCATTTCCCCCGGGATGAGATCGGCCTGCGCTGCTTTGACGGCACACCCTGCTATGAGCACGCTGATTCCCGCCGCAGCGAGATGCCCCAGTGGGGCACCATGCTCTTTGACTACGCAAGGGGCGAGGTCTGCAGTTTTTTGATCAGCAATGCCTGTTTCTGGCTTGAATATTATCACATTGACGGCCTGCGCTGCGACGCGGTGAGCGCGATGCTCTACCATGACTTCGGCCGGGAGGACAAATGGCTGCCCAATGACTACGGCGGCAATGAAAACCTTGATGCCATCGCCTTTTTGAAGCGTTTTAACGAGACGGTCTACCGCGACTTTCCGGGCGTGATAACCATAGCGGAGGAGTCGACCGCTTTTCCCAATGTCACCCAGCCCACCTACCTGGGCGGCCTGGGGTTCGGCTTCAAGTGGAACATGGGCTGGATGAACGATATGCTGCGCTATGTCAAGCTGGACCCGATCTACCGCAAGTATCACCACGAGAAGCTTACCTTTTCACTGCACTACGCTTTCAATGAAAACTTCATTCTTCCTTTTTCGCATGATGAGGTGGTGCATGGCAAGCGCTCGATGCTGGATAAGCAGCCGGGCGACCTGTGGCAGAAATTCGCGGGCCTTCGGGCGCTGTACGGCTACACGATGGCTCATCCCGGCAAAAAGCTGCTGTTCATGGGCAGCGAGTTTGGTCACTTCATCGAGTGGAAGTACGATGACCAGCTGGATTGGTTCTTGCTGGCGTACGAACGCCACCCGCAGATGCAGGAATACGCGCGCCAGCTCAACAGGCTTTACCTGGAGCAGCCGCCCCTGTATGAGGTGGAGGATGGATGGGCAGGCTTCCAGTGGCTTCAGGCGGATGACAGGGACAACAGCGTCATCATCTTTCTGCGCTTCAGCCAGCAGGGCAAGGCGCTGATCTGCATGACCAACTTTACCCCCCGCTTTCATCCCCGCTACCGTTTCGGCCTGCCCACACCCGGCAAAGTGAGGGAAATACTGAATTCCGACCTGGAGCGCTTTGGCGGTTCCAACCAGTATAACGCGCAGCCCCTTGACGCGGAGGATATACCGCAAGGCAGATTTGCCCAGTCCGTCGAGGTATGCGTACCGCCCCTGTCCAGCGTTTATTTTGAATATATCACCGGAGAAAAGCAAAACACACTTGAGGAGGACTAACACATGGTCAACAAAAAAAGCTGTGTCGCCATGCTCCTTGCAGGCGGCCAGGGAAGCCGTCTGGGGGTCCTGACACATCAAACAGCCAAGCCCGCCATTCCCTTTGGCGGAAAATACCGGATCATCGACTTTCCGCTGAGCAACTGCGCCAACTCCGGCATCGACGTGGTCGGCGTGCTGACGCAGTGGGAACCGCTGGAGCTGAATGCCTATATCGGTTCCGGAAGCCCCTGGGACCTTGACCTCTCAAGCGGCGGCGTATTTGTTCTGCCCCCCTACATGAAGCAGGCAGCCTCTGAGTGGTATACGGGCACTGCCAATGCCATATACCAGAACATGGCATTTATTGAGCAATACGATCCGGACTACATCCTCATCCTCTCGGGCGACCATATCTACAAGATGGATTATGCCGACATGCTGGCCGAGCACATCAAGCAGGAAGCTGCCGCTACGATCGCCGTACGCCCGGTGCCCTGGGAGGAAGCCAGCCGCTTTGGCATTATGAACACGGACGATGAGGGCCGGATCACCGAGTTTGAGGAAAAACCCAAGAACCCAAAATCCAACAAGGCATCGATGGGCGTTTATGTATTTACCTGGCCGAAGCTGCGCGAATACCTGCGTTCTGATGAGCTGGACCCCGAGAGCTCCAAGGATTTCGGCAAGAATATCATCCCCAAGATGCTGGCCAGGGGCGAAAAGATGGGTGCCTACAGCTTCAGCGGCTACTGGAAGGATGTCGGTACCATTGAGAGCCTGTGGGACGCCAACATGGACCTGCTGCAGCGTCCGGTCCCCATTAATCTGCATGACCGCAGCTGGCGGATCTACGCCCGCAATGTCGGTATGCCGCCGCACTATGTCTTCCCGACCGGCTCGGTTGAAAACAGCCTGATCACCGAAGGCTGTGAGATCGCGGGCGAGGTCAGAGGGAGCGTGCTCTCGGCCGGTGTAGTGGTGGAAGAAGGTGCTCAGGTGATCGACAGCGTGATCATGCCTTTTGCGAGGATCAAGAAAAACGCCGTTGTGTGCCGCAGCATCGTGGCTGAAAGCGCCGTCATCGGCGAGAACGCCCGCGTAGGTGAGGATACGGGCAAAATCGCCGTAGTCGGAACCAATATCCAGCTTGCGGAGGGGTCCGTTCTCCTCGCCGGCGAGCAGGCAGGCAATTGAGGGAGGCGATGATATGAAAAAGAAAATGGTAGGCCTCATTTATACCGGAGAGCACATCAACCAGCTGCGCGATTTGACCCGTACCCGCGCGGTGGCTGCGCTGCCCATGATCGGCCGATACAGGATGATAGACTTTCCCTTGGCCAGCATGATCCATTCAGGCATTAAAAACATAGGCATCGTTATGCAAAAAAACTATCACTCCCTGATGGACCACCTGGGCAGCGGCCGCGAGTGGGACCTGCACGGCAAGCGCTCGGGCATGACCATCCTGCCGCCTTATATGACGTATGACAATGTGGGGGTATACGAAGGTTTGCTCGACGCGCTGCGCAGCAACATCAACTTTTTGCGCCGCAGCCAGGAGCGTTACATCGTCGTCACCGATACGAGCATCGTATTCAACGTGTCGTTTGACGATGTCCTGGAGCAGCATATCGCAAAAGGCGCCGACATGACGCTGCTCTACTCAAAAGACAGGGCGGCCCGCCGCCACGGCAGCGGGAGGTACCTGGATATCGATGAAAACGGGATCGTTAGGCAGTTGGAGTGCGACCCGGCGCTCCCCCGCTATGAAAACACTTATCTCTCCTGCTTTTTGGTACGCAGGGAGCTGTTGATCGACCTGGTGGACCGCGCGGTGTCGGGCGGGCTGCATCACCTGACAAGAGAGCTGCTGACCCAGATGCTGCGCGAAAAGCGCTATCGCGTGGTTGGCTACGAATGCCCCGGCAGGGTGTGGGTGATCGACTCCATTGCCAGCTACTTTGAGGCGAATATGGATTTCCTGTGCGCCGAAAACCGCGCTCTCATCTTCAACCGCGAGCGGCCCGTATGGACCAAACTGCGCGATGAGATGCCAGCGCTGTACGCGCAAGGCGCGAAGGTGTCCAACTCTCTGATCGCCGACGGCTGCGTCATCGAGGGCCAGGTGGAGAACTCCATCCTCTTCCGCGGCGTCATGATCCGTCCCGGCGCCGTGGTCAAAAACTGCGTCGTCATGCAGGACTCGGTGATTCAGCGCCACGCGCAGATCGAAAACGTGATCCTTGATAAGCAGGTCAACGTGCAGGAAAACTCCCGCCTGATCAGCTCACCCTCCTATCCTCTGGTGGTCCCCAAGGATATGAGTATCTGATCCATTTGAAAGGAGCAGAACCGAAATGAAAATCTTGTTTGCAGCCAGCGAGTGCGTCCCCTTCGTCAAAACAGGCGGTCTGGCGGATGTGGTTGGCTCCCTGGCCCCGGTGCTGGCCCAGAAGGGGCATGATGTGCGGGTGATCCTGCCCAAATACGCCGCTATCCCTGAAAAATATGAATCACAGATGCGCCACGCGGTCGATTTCGAGGTGCAACTGGGCTGGCGCCGCCAGTACTGCGGCATTGAGGAACTGGTGCAGGACGGCGTCGTATTTTACTTTGTGGACAACCGCTACTACTTCGGCCGCAACTACATCTATGGCATGGGCGGGGACGAATATGAGCGATTTGCATTCTTCTGCCGCGCGGCGCTCAACTTCCTGCCATTGGTGGGCTTTGAGCCGGACCTGATCCACGCCCATGACTGGCAGGCCGGCATGATCCCGGCGCTGCTGCGCACGCAGTACAGCCACCTTCCCAATTATGGGCATATCAAGACCCTGATGACCATTCACAATCTCCAGTACCAGGGTATCTTCGGCATCAAAGAGGTGCAGGATGTGCTCAGCCTGCCCGACAGCCTGTTTACGGATGACAAGCTGGAGCACTACGGCGCCGCAAACTATTTAAAGGCCGGCCTTGTCTACGCGGACGAGATCACGACCGTCAGCCCCAGCTACGCTGAGGAGATCCAGACAGGCTTTTACGGTGAGCGGCTGGACGGCCTCCTCCGCTCGAAAAACAATCACTTAACAGGTATCCTCAACGGCATCAACACCGCGGAGTTCGATCCCGCCCGCGACGAGATGATTGAAGCCACCTATTCCGCCGACAACATGGCGCCCAAAGCAGTCAACAAGCGCGCCTTGCAGGAGCAGCTGGGCCTGGAAGTCCGGCCGGATGTGCCTGTCATCGGCATTGTCAGCCGCCTGTCCAGCCAGAAGGGGCTTGACCTGGTGGATCACGTGATTGCCGATATCATGCGCGAGGACGTGCAGCTGGTGGTGCTGGGCATGGGCGACAGCCGCTACATCAACCTCTTCAGTTGGGCGGAACAGAACTACCCCGGCCGTGTCGCCGCCCGTTATTCGATGGACCTCAGCCTGGCACACCGCATTTACGCGGGCAGCGATATCTTCCTGATGCCCTCACAGTTTGAACCCTGCGGCCTGAGCCAGATGATCAGCCTGTTGTACGGCACCGTACCGATCGTGCGCGAAACGGGCGGCCTGCGCGATACCGTGCTCAGCTATAACGAATATACGGGTGCCGGCAATGGCTTCAGCTTCTTTAACTACAACGCGCACGACATGCTTAACACCATCAAGCGCGCCCTGGCTATCTACAGGGAAAAGCCCGATGTTTGGCAAATGCTGATGCGCCGAGGCATGGGCGGCGATTACAGCTGGAAGCACTCGGCGGAGATGTATGTGTCGCTCTACCAGTGCATGCTGTCCCCCGAGCCCCCAAAGGATCAGCAGGCCGAACCAATAGAGGAACCTCTGAAGGAAACCTCGCCGGAAGGCGGGGACGAACCATCAGCGCGCAAGGCAGAAAGCAAGCCCCTGACCGATGAAGTTCCCGTTGCCAAGGTGAAAGCTGCCGATATAGAAAAGCCCGAGAAAGACAAGGGATCAAAAAAGGGGAAGGCTAAGAAATAAGACTCCCCTCATGTTGTACAGAGCAGCCCGGCCGTGATGGCCGGGCTGCTCTGTTAATTAGTATGTATAGTCGTTGTGATACTCTGCCACGCACTCGATCTCCACCAGCGCGCCTTTAGGCAGAGCCTTGACCGCAACGGTAGATCGGGCGGGCTTGTGCTCAGAAAAATATTTGCCGTAGGCAGCATTAAAGGCAGCAAAATCAGCCATATCGGTCAAAAAGCAGGTGGTTTTGAGTACCTTATCCAGTCCGGACCCGGCGGCTTCCAATACCGCGCTGAGATTCTTCAGAGATTGCTCCGTCTGCTCGGCGATACCGCCCGGGACAAGCTCACCCGTGGCCGGTACCGCGGGGATCTGGCCGGATGTAAAAATCAGCTCTCCCGCTCTGACCGCTGCGCTGTAAGGTCCCAGCGCCATCGGCGCTTTGGGGGCAATGATGGGTTCCATAGTATAATCCTCCTCATTCATTGATCAGTATGATTGATTACCGCTCCGCCCGCTCTTGTGTAAACTGAATGCTTTCTCCATCCGTCAGGGCAGTCACGGTGCCTTCTCTGGTCAAAAACACCTCCGCCCCAAACTGACGGAGAAACACGGGGACGGCCTCATCCTCCAGGTTCTTTTCATCGGAGGTAATGACGGCATACCTCGGGCTGACAGCCTGGAAGAAAGCGGCGCTCAGCTTCTCTGCTTTTCCATGATGAGGCACCTTGAGCACATCATGGCTCAAGCCGCCTTCTGAAAGCAGCTCGCCCAAGCGGGCATTCTCCGCGTCACCCGCGAATAAAAACCTCACCTGCCCATAACTCAGGCTGGTCACCAGGGAGAAGTCGTTCTCCTCATCCGGCCCGTAATCGCTTGCATTTGCGACATCAATAGCATAGCTGACCCCATCCAGTTCAAAGGACGCATTCTCGCGCAAGCTCTCTGTTTTTGCCCGCACCTGCCCCATCGCCTGCATATAGTCAGACCTTTGCTTGCTCTCCTTCTGATAGACAGGTTCTATGATGAGATCCACCGGCAAGCTCTCCAGCACCTTGTCCGCGCCGCCCACATGATCCTTATCAAAATGAGTGATGATCATTATGTCGATGCGTTTGACCTGCCGCTCTTTGAGAAAGGCAACGATCTCTTTGCCCATACTGTTCTTGCCAGCATCGATCACCACAGTGCTTGAATCCGTCAAGATAACGATAGCATCGGCCTTACCCGCATCCAGAAACACCACTTCCAGCTGCTGGGACTGTGCGCGGACGCCCGCGGGCAGCATCAGCAAAGCGGATAACAAAAAGGCAATCAATTTGTACATCTATCCTCTTTTCCTCCTCCATCAGGGCTGGTACATATAGGCCGCGGCAATGACTGCCAGGCCGGCCAGCAGCAGAACAATATAGCTTTTCTTGCACAAAACCAGATAAGCGATCCACTCGCGCACAAATGCGTTGATGGAAAAATAGAGCTTGGTTTTTGATCCGCGCCCCTCACAGGGCATATCCAGCTCCTTGGCCAGCAGCAAGGCGCGCAGCACATGATACTTTGTTGTTACGACGAGTACAGGGCCTTTCCCCCTTCCGCTTTGGTCCAGAAGCTGGCGGGAGAACATCAGGTTCTCTCTGGTGCTGGTCGATCGATCCTCCACCAGAATATCCTCCTCCGGCACACCCTGCGCCAAGGCATGATCTTTCATCGCCTGGCCTTCCGCTATCTTCTCATCAGCGCCCTGGCCGCCCGACATGATCAGCAGGCTGCCCGGATTATTCCGGTATACCTGGATCCCCTTATCCACCCTGCCGGCCAGCAGCGGCGTAACAGTCATCCCATCCCGTCCAAGCCCGCAGCCCAAAACGATGATATGCTTGTAAGGCTTGCGCCGCCTCGGGATCAGGTTCAAGAAGCTGGTCACCGTGTACACAACGAATATACCCGAGGTCAGCACAAAACAAAAGCTCAAATAGGCATAAAGAAAATCAAGCAGCTCGCTGCTTACTTTTCCGCGCAGCATCGGCCAGAACAGCAGATAAAGGATATAGAAGATGCCAAGCCCCAGGGATAGGCTGTTAGACAATGAAAATCCCTCTCTGCGTATCAGGCGGGACCCGGAGGTAATAAGCGAAAAGACCACCGCAAAAGGCAGCAGCATCAGGCCAAAGACCGCTGCGGCGATGCCAAGAACCAGTACAACATTGACCAGCTGGTTGCTTGAAAACTGCACCAGCAGAAGAATGGACAAGGCAAGCAGGCCAAGCATCGCCGCCATAAAAGAAACGCCCAGCCAAAGGCTCCGCGGCTTGCGGTAGTAGCGAAACAGGAACCATCCCAGAGTGATAGCGGAGAAAACCACCGCCGCTATGTTAACGCTCGCTTGACCGTTCACGCTTCTCCTCCCGCCTTCCCCGCACAAAATACATGATGTTTACACGCAGGCCAGTCTGCTTGTCCATTGTTAATGCATCCAAAGCATAGGGGCAAAAGTGCCGATGCAACGATGCGCTAACGTTGAGAATCAGTATTATACTGATGAAGAGCCTTACCGCACCAAACCGGCAAAGGGTTTTAACTTGGAGCAAGAAGCACAAGCGAAGGCCTGACAGCGCCGCCAGCACCTGCTGCGGCACAGCGGCAAAGAAAAATAACCGCCGCAACGATGCGATAACGCTTTGAGTCAGTTTTATACCGATAAAGCCAGAAACCTCTTGCTGATCAATAGGTTCCTGGCTTTTGGTGCCGAAGACCGGACTCGAACCGGTACGGTATTGCTACCGGGGGATTTTAAGTCCCATGCGTCTGCCATTCCGCCACTTCGGCAACGCAAGCATTATATCGCTTGCGGCTTGCTTTCGCAAGTATACATGGCTTTGCTTATACCTTTTTTGTCATCCACTTTCCGCTTTCAAAGCGCAGGTGGAAGAGCGCAAGCCGAACGAGCATTTCACTCAGGCCCAGAATCCAGGTGATCGGCAGTGAAAAACGGAAGACATAAACGGCAATATAGGTCATCAGTGGCCGAAGCACGCCGACACAGATCATCATGACGCTCGCGACATAGAGGTTGTCGCCCGCCCCGCGCAAAGCGCCCGACAACGCTACAGAGTTCATCTGAATAGGCTGGAAACAGGCAAGCACCAGCATGGCACCTGTTGCCATCGCGATGACCTCCGGCGCTCCCGCCGTATCCGCATTGATAAACAGCTGGGCCAAGGGATAGCGGAACAAAGCGACAATACCCGCGATGACAAGAGAAAAGACAAAGGCCAGCCGCTGCGTCATCTTGCCGTAAAGCAGCGACAGATCACTGCGCTTGGCACCAAGGTTTTGTCCTACCAATGAGGTGCCTGCTACAGCTAATCCATCAGCAAAGTTAAAGGTCAGGTTCATCATCTGCATCGCGATATTATGCGCGGCAAAGGCTGCCACACCCATATCATAAATAATGCGGCCATAGATGAAAAAGCCAACGCGCATACTGACCTGCTCAACCATCGCGTTGCCGCCCAGTTTGACGATGCCGCGCAGCGTCTCCGGATGGAACTTCCAGTCATCATGGCGGCCTATGTGCAGGTAGCTCTCCTTATGCGAAGTGATAGCCACGACAGCAAGAATGGTGCCGCTTACAATGCCGATAACAGAAGCGATGGCGGCACCGGCCACCTCCAGGCGCGGGAACCCCAGCTTGCCGCCGATCAGCAGGTAGTTAAACGCTACATTGACCAGGTTGCTGATGATGTTGACCCTCAGCGTCAGTTTGGTGTTTCCAACGCCGCGCATGGCGGCGTTGATGCACATCGACAGAGCGCTGAAGGGCAGACCGAATGACATAATCTTAAAATAATTGATCGCGTCTTGCAGCACAATCGCGTCATCGGGCGTATTCGCGTTCCCACCCGCCAAACGCATCAGTGGCTCAGCAAACGCGACAGACAACATCATCACCAGCAGCGATAAGCCAACGATCAGCATCAGCGCGTTGCGGATGGTGGTATTGGCTGCCTCGCGCCGATCCTCCCCCTTGCGCCGGGCGACAATAGCCGTCACACCCACGTTGAGCGCAAAAAACAGCGACAGCGATATCATGCGCGGTTGAGTCGGCAGGTTGATACCGGCGATCGCGTTTTTGCCCAAAACGCCGACCATCATTGCGTCCACAGACCCGATAAGGCTCGAAAAAACCATCTCGGCCACTGAGGGAAGCGCAATCCTGCTTATGTTGCGATAGGCTTCACGGTCGCTGGGCAGATCGCCGAGGCGCCTATGCTGCGGCACCAGGCTTTCGGCAGAGAAAAAGCGCTGGATCAGATCGTTCAATAATATCCTCCATTACGCAATAGCGTCATGAAGATTGTAGTCCACCACGGCCGAGGATGCAAGGCCAGCTCCATCATTCTTTTTAAAAACATAATAAAGACAGCTTCTATTTCTTATGCTCGAATGCTTTGACGCGCTCGGATATCCCGATGCCTATGACATCAGGCTGATTGCGGGTGTTGGTGAACCCATTGTAGGTGGGCGCTTTCATCACCAGCTCTCCCATGAATACCATCGCGGATGTCTGGCCGCCATCCAGATCAAAGGCCTGTGTGCAGCCCCTTTCCATGAGGATATCAGCCAAAAACTTCAGATCCGTTCCCCTGCTTCGTTTGGTACGTCCCTCCACCATCACGCCAACATAGTGCCCCGGCTCGACCATGCCGATCGCGCTTCTGGGCTGGAGAGAATCAAACCCTTTCTCAAGCCGCGTATCCATCACCCCGTCTCTAATCAGAATAGGGCCGAAGGCAAACACATCCCGGACCCCGCGCTCCAAGTATTCCTCTGCGCACATCTCGCCGGGAAAGCGCACCTCAAAGCGCCCGTCCTCATAGATCGACAGCTCATCCAAGGGCGGCATGGCCTCCGACGATTTTCTATAGGTCTGGTCTTTAACAACCTCCCCATCCCGTATGATAACGCCCGGATAGCGTTTTTCCTCTACCCGCCACACCCACAGATCGCCGTTTTGGGCATAGACCACGCGGTTTTTCTGCGCGATATATTCCGGCCGCGATTTATCGGCCCTATTCTCCCGCGATTCGGCGAAAGAAGAGAAAACCCTTCCGTTCCTGGCTCTAATGTCCGATACAAACCAGACAGCCTTCTGATTGGATGCCTTGCCGGAAAAACGCTCGATCTCCACGCGCAGATCTTTTGATATATAGCACCATACTCCAGCCTTCCAATCGGCGTGTACAAACTCCTCGTCCCCGGTACCTTCGGGCAAAAACCCTTCTTCTGAAAGCTCCGGATAAACAATAGCGAGCTCCGCCCCCACCCCGCTAATACATGACAGGCAGAGCAGACACAGTAAAACTGACAGATATTTTTTGACCCCGGCAAGAGCCATGACAAAAGTCTCCCTTCGTCTCATTGAAGACATTATGACACAGGCCGGGCGATAGAAACAAGAGATAATTGTAACATTTAAAACAGGCGGCAGATGCCCCGGCAAAGTGCCGGGCATCAATCGGATGACCTATTTATCAAGTTTTCCATCAATTTCAAAGCGTTCGGGTACGTACCGTCCATTCTTCCCGCGCTGTTTGACACACTCAGTCAAAAGATACTCTATCTGCCCATTGACGGAGCGGAAATCATCTTCCGCCCATGCCGTCAGCTCACGATAAAGCTTTTCTGACAGTCGCAGGGGAATCTGCTTTTTTCCGCCGGCCATCTCAATAGAGGCTTCCGCTGTTCACAATGGGCTGCGCGTCCCGGTTGCCGCACAGCACCACCAGCAGGTTTGACACCATCGCGGCTTTGCGCTCTTCGTCCAGCCGGACGGAACCGCCTATTTCCAGCTTTTCAAGCGCCATCTCCACCATGCCGACCGCCCCGTCAACAATCATCTTTCTGGCATCAATCAAGGCCGAGGCTTGCTGGCGCTGCAGCATGACTGCCGCAATTTCAGGCGCATAGGCCAGGTAGGTGATGCGCGCCTCAAGAATTTCAAGCCCTGCCGGCTTCACCTTCTCCTGGATCTCAGCACGGATCCGCTCGGATACCACGCCGCTTGAGCCGCGCAGACTGCCTTCATCGGGTTTACCATCACCCGTTGTATCCACATCGGGGGCAACATCATAGGGGTAGATGCGCACGATATCGCGCAGCGCGCTGTCGCACTGCAGCGACAGGTATTCCTTATAGTTATCCACCGTGAAAGCCGCTTTAGCCGTATCAACCACGCGCCACATCACAGCGATGCCGATCTCGATGGGATTACCCAGGCAATCGTTCACTTTTTGCTTGGAGTTGCTGAGCGTCATGACCTTTAGCGAAATCTTCTTGCTGGGCATTTCCGCTTGTGCAGCATTGCTGCCCGACACGATCGACAGCTTTGCGCCGCTGTCCACATCCGCGCTTTGACCCAGACGGGTTTTCGAAGCGGGGTTGACAGCCGCGGAAAAGGGATGAACAAACCAGAAACCTTCATCCTTCAGCGTCCCGATATAGCGGCCAAATAACGTCAGCACCAAAGCCTCCCGCGGCTTGATAACCTTCAGCCCCATAAAGGGGATGAAGCCTCCGACCAGCCAAAGGATACCCAGCACCAGCGGCAGCGCGCCAATGCTTTTCCCCGCGTCCAGCAGCACACCGCCCCATACTACCAGCAAAATCGCCGCCAGATACAGCAGGATGCCCAGGAGAAAAACGGGCATGCCAGCCCTTGCCTTCAATGTTCTTTCGTTCATACGGTCCACCTCTCTTTCTTTTATCATAATGATATCAACTTGATATCAGTCTGTCAATAAGAGAAGCAACAATATTTCTCCGGCTGCAGATACTTATACTGATGTAGAACGTTAACCTCTGGAATCAGTATTATTCTATTTGCCCCGAAAATGATGACGCAGGCATAAAGCCGCTGAAACCGTTTCGAAGCTCCACATGGCACCAATCGCCTTCTACGCCCAGCAGCCACACTTCTTCTCCGCATGGATATTTGCCAAAGTTTACGGCCCCTATCCATGGTGTTTCCTTCAGCCTGACACCTTCTCCGCCCTCAGATGCTATGGTGAGGGTGCCTGCGGGGGATACAGACGGCCTGCCATCTGATATATCCAGAAGATACTTTGTCTGCATATATCCCTTCCGCCCGCCAATACTCACCCTTGTCCACCCTTTCTTTGACGGGCCCAGCGCGACAGGGGCCGTTCCATTATAATATTTTCCAAAAGAAAGAGACCCCTTATCAGGCTTCTGCCGGAGGTTCAGACGATCTTGCGGGTCGGGGTTGCTGACAAAAAGCGGCTTGTGCCAATCCTTGTCAGCAGCTTTACTGATATCACCCTTCCAAAACCAAGCTTTTCTTTGTTCTCCCGAGGCCATAAAGGCAATGACCTCCAGCATTTCACCCTCTTCGCCAACCACTTGTACAACGCGGTGTTCGCTCAGCCCGCCCGGAAAAATGCCTTCCGCGTGCTGCATTGCCACAGAAGCAAAGCTTTTATTGCAATACCCCCAGTAGGGCTCAGGGCTTTGCACATCCCCAGCGGCCTGCGCCATGGAACTCAGGCAAAGCATCAAACAGCTGATCCTTATAAATCCCCGCTTCATCATTGCGCTCTCCTCCTAATATAATCTTACATATAAAAAACGGACGCGCGCGTCCGTTTCTTGCATCTAATTTGAAATTACTTTTTAAGCAGACCCAGAAAATCAGCCAATGCCAGCGGCTCCAGCCTGTAGTCCGACCCTTCCCCCTGGAAAAATCCGTGGCTTTCGATCAGGTGGATGCTCATATCCGTCCAAGCCATCACCCTTCCCTGCGGGTTGACCGCCGTGGTATTGCGCTTAGCCTCGCGCACAGCGTGCTTGAAGGGGCAGCCGATGCGGCCCATATACTCTTCCACCCGCACCCTGAAGCCATCTACCGGCACCTCATCCCCGAGGCTTTCCAACCCTTTTTGGGTTAGACGGCGCATCGCTTGCGCCAACTGATCCGCGCTGAGTCCCGCCGCTTGAAGCTCCGCCTCGTCGCCTTCAATAATCTGAGCGATCGGGCGCGTATCATCTCCCAGGAAACTCTCCTGCATGTCCTGGCGCACTTTGATTTCCATTGGATTTTCTTTCATGCCGCCCTCCTCAGAACTTGTCGTAAAAGATAGTCTGGTCGGTAAAACCCTTGGACTTCAGCACCTTGATACATGCGTCGAGCATACCGGGGCTTCCGCACAAATAGGCTTCTTTCCCTTCCCCTGTATCCACCTGATTATCAAGCGCCACGGTCACAAAGCCCGTACCGCCCGTCCAGTTATCTTCAGGTTTGGGGAAGGCCAAACAGGGGATGAATGTAAACTGCGGGTATTCTTTCTGAATGCCCTCAAACTCTTCCATGTAGTACAGATCCTTCAGCGTGTTCGCGCCAAAGAAAAAACGCATCTTATGAGGCAGACCTTTTTCGATCACCTCATAAACAAGGCTTCGAATGGGTGCCAAGCCGGAACCGCCCGCGATCATGATCAGCTCCTCGCAGTTGCCGCGCAGGTAGAAATCGCCGTAGGGGCCGGAGAGGCGCACCTTGTCGCCTTCCTTGAGCGCCGTATGCACATAGCCCGTGACGATGCCGTTTGGCACCAGACGGATCAGCAGCTCGACATGGCCATGCTCCGACGACTTGGAAGAGATGGAATAGGCGCGGAAGGCCTCTTCCTTGATCTTGCCATAGGGCTTTGAGTAGAATTGCATAAATTGCCCGGCTTTGAAAGAAATGGTCTGGCCCGCGGGCAGCTTCATACGCAGGCGCTTGATG
>JAEWRJ010000017.1 GCA_023460055.1 Bacillota bacterium
TCATTGATCTTGGCGACGATGACTTCGCTGGTGGTGCCCAGTTCCTTGGCGATCGCGGCGATCTCATCCTTCATGCCCAGCTGCGGGAGGAACTCATGCAGCGGCGGGTCGAGGTAGCGCACGGTCATCGGACGGCCTTCCAGGGCAATGTACATTTCCTCAAAGTCCTTCTGCTGGAAGGGGAGGATCTTCGCCAGGGCAGCTTTGCGCTGCTGGGCGTTGTCAGACAGGATCATCTCGCGCATGGCCTTGACGCGGCTCGCCTCAAAGAACATGTGCTCGGTGCGGCAAAGGCCGATGCCCTCAGCGCCGAACTCTACGCCCTGCTTGGTGTCGCGGGGGGTATCGGCGTTGGTGCGGACCTTCAGGGTGCGGGCCTTGTCAGCCCAGCTCATGAGCTTGGCGAAGTCGCCGGTCACAGCAGTCTCAACGGTGGCCACCATGCCTTCGTAGACATTGCCGGTGCTGCCGTCCATTGATACTTTGTCGCCTTCATGGTAGGTCTTGCCGTTCACGGTTACGCTCTTTGATTTCTCATCGATATGCAGGGCGCCTGCGCCGACGACGGCGGGACGGCCCATGCCGCGGGCAACGACGGCCGCGTGGCTGGTCATGCCGCCGCGGGCGGTCAGGATGCCGCGGGCCATGTCCATGCCCTCGATATCTTCAGGGGTGGTTTCTTCGCGGATCAGGATGACAGCCTTGCCTTCCTTGCCGGCCTTGGCGGCATCGGCAGCAGTGAAGTACAGGGCGCCGGCAGCTGCGCCGGGGGACGCGGGCAGACCGCTGGTGATCAGGGTGGCAGCCTTCAGGGCAGCGGTATCAAAGTTGGGGTGCAGCAGGGTGTCAAGCTGCTTGGGCTCGACCTTCAGCACGGCCTCTTCTTCGGTCAGCTGGCCTTCCTCGACGAGATCGACGGCGATCTTCACGGCGGCGCCGGCGGTACGCTTGCCGTTGCGGGTCTGCAGCATAAACAGCTTGCCGCGCTCGATCGTAAACTCCATGTCCTGCATATCATGGTAATGAGACTCAAGGGTATTGGCGATCTGCACAAACTGCTCGTACACCTCGGGCAGGGTATCTTTCATGGTATCGATGGGCCGGGGGGTGCGGATGCCGGCCACGACGTCCTCGCCCTGGGCGTTCATCAGGTACTCGCCATACAGTTTCTTTTCGCCGGTGGAAGGATTGCGCGTAAAGGCAACGCCGGTGCCGCAGTCATCACCAATGTTGCCGAAGACCATGCCCTGCACGTTGACGGCCGTGCCCCAGTCGCCCGGGATATCATTCATGCGGCGGTAGTAGACAGCGCGGTCATTGTCCCAGGAACGGAACACGGCCTTGATAGCCTCCATCAGCTGTGTCTTGGGCTCCTGGGGGAATTCAGTGCCCATGGCATTGACATAGATTTCCTTGTAGCGGCGAACGACCTCTTTGAGGTTCTCAGCGGTCAGGTCGGTATCCTGCTTGCAGCCGTTCTCGCTCTTCACAGCTTCCAGCGCGTGGTGGAACTTCTGCTTGTCAATCTCCATGACGACGTCTGAGAACATCTGGATGAAACGGCGGTAGCTGTCATAGGCAAAACGCTCGTTGTTGGTCAGCCGGGTCAGGCCCAGGACCGCTTCGTCATTCAGGCCCAGGTTGAGGATGGTATCCATCATGCCGGGCATGGAAGCGCGGGCACCGGAACGCACGGAAACCAGCAGGGGATCATTGAGATCGCCGAACTTCTTGCCGTATTCCTTTTCGGTCTCGGCCAGGGCAGCAAAAATCTGAGCTTCGATCTCAGGGGCGACTGTCTTATTGTCGGCATAGTAACGCGTGCAAGCTTCCGTCGAAACGGTAAAGCCCTGGGGGACGGGAAGGCCAATGTTGGTCATTTCGGCCAGGTTGGCGCCCTTGCCGCCCAAGGTGTTCTTCATGGAAGCATTGCCTTCACGGAACAGATAGACATACTTGGTCATGTTCTTTGTTTCCTCCTTAAAAGTAGAATGCCCGAGGGCAAACATCCGCAGAGCGGACACAATCCAAATAATTATAACCGATTGTACCGAGTTTATCAATCAGATGACGCAAAAGGAATACGATTTTTCCTCTTTCCCGCATTTTCATGGGTTTACCATGTTGACCGGCGTCCCATTGAGGAAGTTCCTCAGGTTGTCAACGGTGATATCCATCAGCCGCTGCCGCGTTTCTCGGGGAGCCCAGGCAATATGAGGGGTGATGAAACAGTTTTTTGCATTGATCAGCGGGCTGTCCGACGCCATGGGCTCCTTGTGCGCCACATCCAGCCCGGCCGCATAGAGCCTGCCGGAGTTCAGCGCGTCGGCCAGGTCCTGTTCCCTCACCAGAGGACCGCGCCCGGTATTGATCAGAATCGCGCCGGGCTTCATCTTCGAGATGCTGTCCCTATTGATCATCCCCTCCGTTTGCGCGTTCAGCGGGCAGTGAAGCGTAAGGACATCGCTGGTTTTGAGCAGTTCATCCAGGGTCACAAAACGCGCGCCATCATCCTCCGTCCCCGGCAGGGTGGAGCGGCTGTAAACGATCGTCTTCATGCCAAAGGCCTGTGCCAGCCTGGCAACCGCCTTGCCGATGCGCCCGTAGCCCACAATGCCCATCGTCTTCCTATCCAGCTCGATCAGGGGATAATCCCAGAAACAGAAATCAGGGCTGCTGCTCCAGCGGCCGGCATGCACAGCCTCGCTGTGATGGCCCACGTGATGGCATACTTCAAGCAGCAGCGCGAACACCAGCTGCGCTACCGCCTTGGTGCTGTAGTCAGGCACGTTGCATACAGCGATGCCCCGGCGCCTGGCTTCATCTATATCCACCACATTGTAGCCCGTCGCCAGCACGCCGATGTAGCGAAGGTTCGGGCAGGCGGCAAGCGTTTCTTTCGTCAGGGGCGTCTTATTGGTGAAGACGATGCCCGCTTCTCCGATCCGGCTGACGATATCCTCTCTCGCCGTCCTGTCATAGACAGTCAATTCCCCAAACCGCTCAAGGCCCTCCCAGCTTAAATCGCCGGGATTGGCCGCCCGGCCATCCAGCACCACGATCTTTTCCATACCTGTTCCTCCTGCTAAATACTTTATTATATTAGACATTTCACTTGCAATTGTCAATTAGACACGTTACAATATACGCAGTAAATACAAGCATCAGGAGGTTCACATGCCCCGAGATTATGTATTGATGACGGATTCCGACAGCGACCTGCCATGGCAGTTCGCCAAGGAAAAGGGCATCCCCGTTGTCCGCATGCCCTATTCAGTCGGCGATCAGGAATACTTTGACGACAACGGCGAATCCGGCGGCCAGGCGGAATTCTTCGACAAGATGCGCAAAGGCGCGACCGCCGTCACTTCTCTGCTGCCCACCGCGGCCTACCTTGAATACTTTGAGCCTATCCTCCAGCAAAGCGATCTGTTTTTCATCGCTTTCTCCAGCAAAATGTCGGCTACCTTCAACAATGTGCTGGAGGCGCGGGAGGAACTGCTTCAAAAGTATCCCAACCGCAAATTTATCGTTGTGGATACGCTCAGCATCGCCTTTCCGATGGCCCTCCTGATTATGCGCGCCTATGAGCTGTATGAAAAAGGCGCTTCAATGGAAGAACTCGAAAAGTGGCTGCTTGAAAACCGAACCCGCTCCCATGCCTTCATCACCGTAGACGATCTGGTCTATCTGCGCCGGGGCGGCCGCATTTCATCCACCAGCGCCGTTGTCGGCTCCATGCTCAACATCAAGCCCATCCTTTCCCTCACCAAAGCCGGAAAGCTGGAAGCCTTCGGCAAGGTGCAGGGGCAAAAGAAGGCCATGAAGGCCATCGTGGATAACGTCGCCCAATATATCGAGGATCCCGCCGGCCAGGAGATCGTGATCATCCATGGCGACTCGCTGGAATCGGCCGAACATCTCAAGCAGATGCTGCAGCACAGGATCCCGGAGGCGGCCAATATCTCCATCCATATGATCGGCCCGGTCATTGGCGCGCACGCCGGCCCCGGCACACTGGCCGCGTGCTTCATGGGCAAGGAGCGCCCGCTCTGACCCTCATGCAGCAGCACATATTGATCATTCAGGATATTTCCTGTATCGGGCGGTGCTCGCTGCTGGCGGCGCTGCCCCTTTTTAATACAGCGGGCATCAGGGCAACTCCCCTGCCGACGGCCTTGCTCAGCAGCCATACAGGCTTCCCGAACCCCGCCCGAAGAGATCTGACGGAAGACATGTCGGCGGCGCTCGACCACTGGCAAAAGCTTGATCTGCGCTTTGACGCCATCCACATCGGCTACCTCGCCGGCGCCCACCAGCTGCCTGTAGCGCAGCGGGCGCTCGATCTGTTCCGGCGGGAGGACACCAAGCTGTTTGTCGACCCCGTCATGGGTGACTGGGGAAAGGCCTACAGCTACTGCGACGATGCCCTGCTTCACGGCTTCCGAGCGCTGTGCGCGCAGGCCGATCTGATCCTGCCCAATCGCACCGAGGCCGCGATGCTGCTGGGGCAGCCTTACTCCAAGTCGCCCGATACCCCTCAGGGCTTGCTGTCGCAGCTGAAAAGCCTGCTTGAGGCAGGCGCCCGCAGCGCCCTCATCACGGGGGTCAACAGCCAGCCGGGCTATACCGGCGCCGTTTTTCTGGGCCCCGGCATGTCAGCGCCCCAGGCCTCTCTGACCCGTCAGGCCGAAGGCTCCTGGCCAGGCACGGGCGACCTGTTCGCGGCCGCGCTTGAAGCGGCCCTGATGAGGGACAAACCTCTCCACGCGGCCGTGGATACAGCCGTCCGCTTCGTCGTAAAGTGCCTTGAAGGGGCTGACTCATCCCCGAAAGCAGCGCGCTTTGGCGCGCCGTTTGAGCAGGCGCTGCCCTGGCTGACGGAAAATCTGTCTGGCTGACGCCCTGAAGTACATCTTAAAAAGCCGTTCTCCAGCCTGTGGAAAACGGCTTTTCTTTTTACCCTCTTATGATCTTATGACAATGAGAATACAGCGATCCCCGCGAACATCACGATTGAAAGCAGAGCCTGCACAGACAGCGTGGTCGATATATATTCCCCATGCTCCCCGACATCCGCAAACAAAGGGATGATAAAAGGAGCGGGCAGCGAGAAACCAAGCATCAGCGCGGCCATCAGCTGCTTATCATAAGGGATGAGCCTGAACAGAATGAAAGACGCCCCTGCGCACAACACAGCCATGATGACAAGGCGCAGCGCCACTGTGCGCATCACCGGCTTCATCAGCGATTTTTTGAATGAAAGCTCATAGCCCAGCACCAGCAGAATCAATGCTGAGGTCGGCGCGCCGATGAACTCGATCAAGGCTTCAAACACCGGGAAGAAGGAGGCTGAGGAAAGCCATGCATACACCCCCGTCGCGCCCAGAAGGATGCCAAGCAGCATGCCGGCGCTGGCAGGGTTGGTCAGCATATTCAGGGCAAGTGTCCTCACCCTGGGCTTTTCCCCGCCGATCACCTTGAGCACTGAAATGAAGAGAGAAAAGGCAAAGACCGTCTGCCCGATATCCGCAACGGCAAACACCTTCGTGCCGGCATTTCCGTAGAGCAGCGAGAACAGCGCGTAGCCAAGCATGCCGCCTTCCCAGCCTGTTACCAGCATGGGCATGAATTTTTCAAAAGGAGCCCCAGCTTTCCTCAGCGCAAAGCCCAAAAGCATGGCCAGGCCAAGGGCGGCATATACCAGCGCAAAGCTGATGATGGTCGTTTTCGTATAGTCTGCCGTGAAAAAGGCATTGAACAGCACGGCAGGCAGCGTAACATGGCTCACAAACGACTTGACGCCCGAAAGCCCTTCCTTTGATATGATCCCCTTCCTGCCACACAGGTACCCTATCAGGATCATGACCAGCACCGGGAGAACCATCCGGATGACCGAAAGCGCCATACCCTCCGCACCTCCATAAAAGAAGACAGGCAATGACGCCTGCCTTCATTGACTTGCCGCTATTGTATCACGCCTTGGTCGCGTCCTGGAAGAACTCCCAGGCTCTTCTTTGTTTTCTTCCGTGTCCGGTCCACAGGCAGGAATATTCCGTTCCGGCGGCGAATTAATTATATTCGGCTATTTTTGCGTAGCCGGAGCATTTTGCCGATGCATGATATCTCCCGGTCATTCATGCCCGCAGCGGCCTTCGGAGGAACTCAATGATCACAGAAGCCAGGCTCAGGAAGCTGACACCGCCTGATGAATGGGCGGCAGGCGCATCCCTTGCCGCGAGGGGCATGCTGCGCGAACTGCGCACAGCCCCCGGACTGATTGAATATATGGTCACCCAGGAACCCTATGCCCTCGTGCGCCTGCACGCGGACGAGCCCGCGCATTGCGATTGCGGAATGGAAAACTGCCGGCACATCGCGGCGGCCTATCTGGCGGCCCAGAGCAGCGGAAGCCTGAATGAGCTGGAAAGCTTCAGCGAACGCCGCGCCAGCGAAGCCTTCTACGAAGCCGTGGAAAGCATCATCCCCAAGGCGGCGGCCCTCAACCTGGAGCCCTCGCTGTTTATCGGGGACAAAGGCGAGCTGAGCCTGTCCATGCGCGTCGGCGAGGGGCGGCTCTATGTGGTGCGCAGCCTTCCCCGCTTTTTAAACGCGCTGGAAACGGGCGAGGATGTGGAACTCAGCTCCGGCCACAACCTGCAGCCGCGCCTTGAGGATTTCGCGCCGCAGCAGGCCGCCTTTTTGCGCGTTGTACTGGGGTTCACGCAGGCGCTTGATCTAGGCGAAGCAAAGCTCAGCCCCCAGCAGGCGCGAAAGCTTCCCCTATCCGGGGAGATCGCGGCCCGCGTGCTGGATGCCCTGTCCCAAATGAGCTTCCGCCTGACACATGAGGGCATCACCCGTTTGCAGACAGGGATACCAAGCTCCTCCTTGCCCGCTGTCTTCTATGTCAGCGGCAACCGCAACGGTTTGTCCATCCGCGCCCAGCTGGACGCCCCTTGCGAACTTGTCGGGCAGGGCGGACGGTATATGATCATGTCAGGCCAGCTACTGTGCCTGGAGGAGGACGACAGGGCGCTTGCCCGCGTTGTGCTCAGCCGGGACGACAAGCTGTTCACCTTCCCAAGAGGCGATATCGCCCGGGTGACCGGCGAGCTGCTGCCCACGCTGATGCGCAGCCATGCCGTCATTCTCGATGAAAAGCTGGAGCGGCAGATGATCCGCCGCCCGCTGCTGGCCCGCGTGTATCTGGATCAGCAGGGGAGCGCGATCCGGGCGCAGGTGCGTTTTTGCTACGGCGATATCGAGCTTGACCCCTTCTCCATCGCCAAAGATGAAAGCCGCTTGCTGCTGCACGATGCCATCGGCGAGCGGCGGGTGCTTGAATCCCTGGCGGAAGCGGGCTTCCGCGTGCAAAAGGGTTTTGTCTACCTGTCCGGCGATGAGCAGATCTACCGCTTCCTGGAAGGCGGCGTGCAGGACCTGGGATCGAAAGCCGAGCTGTTCTTAAGCAAGGAGTTCAAACGACTCGCCCCCCGCACCCCCAGCCTTTCCGGCCGCTTAAGCGGGGCCGCGAGCCAGCTGCAGCTGACCGTACTGGACGACGGCACGCCCGTTGAGGAGCTGGTGCCCCTGCTGCAGGCCATCCGCAGTAAAAAGAAATACTTCCGCTATAAAAACGGCGCGTTTATCTCCCTGAAGGATACCGAGCCCTGGCAGGAGTTTGCCGAGGCCGCCCTGGAGGCGGTGAAGGATCAGAGCGAGCTGAGAAACCTCAAGGGATACCGGGCCGCCTACTTAAAGGCGCTGATCGAGGATGCCAGCCTGCCGGTGGATATCGCCCCCGAGGCGGCCCGCCTGGCTTCACCCGAGGATGAACGGCCCCAGAGCCCCATCAGCGGCCTGCACACCTATCAGGAGCGGGGCTTCCATTGGCTGTATTCCCTGTACCGCCTGGGTATGGGCGGCATACTGGCCGATGAGATGGGCCTGGGCAAAACGGTGCAAACCATCGCCGCCATCCGCTACGCGGCGGAGCATGAGGCGCAGCGCCTGCCCAGCATCATTGTCGTCCCCACCACCCTAACCTACAACTGGCTCAGCGAGCTGAAGAAGTTTGCCCCGAAGCTTTCGGTTCAGATGGTCTCCGGCAGCCGCGCCCACAGGCAGCAGCAGATAGCTGCCTGTGAAGGAAAGAACGCGCCCGACCTGCTGCTGACCAGCTATCCCCTCATCCGCCAGGACATCGACCTGCTTGAAAACATCCCCTTCCGCTTCGCGGTGCTGGATGAAGCCCAGTATATTAAAAACGCGCTGAGCCAGTCTGCCCGCGCGGTCAAGCGCCTGCAGGCCCGCACGCGCCTGGCCCTCTCCGGCACGCCGATGGAAAACAACGTGGCGGAGCTGTGGAGCCTGTTTGATTTCGCCATGCCCGGCTATCTGCCCAATATCCGCGATTTTGTGCGCCGCTATGATCAGGGCAAGAACGCGCAGGACCTGCTGCGCCGCATCCGCCCCTTCCTGATGCGCAGGCTGAAAAAAGAGGTGATGTCGGAACTGCCTGACAAGGTGGAGTCGGTGATCACCATCCCCATGACAAGCGAGCAGCGCAAGGTCTATCTGGCCGTGCTGCACCAGAAGCGCATGCGCATGGAGGGTCTGATCGAGCACAGCGCCCTCACCGCCGGGCGGGCGGAGGTGCTGTCCGCCCTGACGGAGCTGCGCCAGATCTGCTGCCATCCGGCCTTGGTCATGCAAAGCTTCGGCGGCGAAGCCGGCAAGATCAAGCTGCTGGAAGACCTGCTGCCCCAGGCCATCGAGGAGGGGCACCGGGTGCTGCTCTTCTCCCAGTTTACGCAGATGCTGAAGCTTTTGCGCCGCAAGCTCTTCCAGGAAGGCACCGAAACCCTCTACCTGGACGGCGAAACCAAGCCGCAGGAGCGCCAGCAGCTGGTAGACCGCTTCAACGCGGGCGAAAAGCCTGTCTTCCTCATCTCCCTCAAGGCGGGCGGCACAGGCCTTAACCTGACAGGGGCCGACATGGTCATCCATTATGACCCCTGGTGGAACCCCTCGGCGGAGGATCAGGCGGCGGACCGCGCCCACCGCATGGGCCAGACGAAAAACGTACAGGTGCTGCGCCTGGTGATGCACGACTCCATCGAGGAGCAGGTGCTGGCCCTGGGCCGCGGCAAGCGCAAGCTGTTTGAACAGCTCATCACTCCCGGCGAGCAGCTGCCCCAGAAGCTCACCCAAAACGATATCCTCAAGCTGTTCAGCGTGTCTTCCAGGGAAGAAGAGGCCGAGGCGTAAAGCGCGGCAGAGCCCTGCTGAAGCGAAGGCGCAGCAGCGCTGCGTCAAACTTGCCGCGACACAGCTCCGATTCAAAATCACCGGCGCGACGATGAGTTAAGGTCTTGAGTTAGTATCAATTACAACGCTCCGCAATGGGTATATTCTTTTATCCTGATATGATACGGAGAAAAGACTGATGACTAAGTGCGCCGCGATGGTAGAGCAAAAAATCCCCAATGCATCCGCCCCTGAACTCTGGGCACAATGGATCGACCCCGAAAAACTGAGGTCCTGGTTCTGGCCCCTGTACCCGGATACGGTGTACGAAATCGATCCTAAACAGGGCGGTCTATTCCATTTCTATTCAAAAAAGACAGGCGTCGGCGCGCACGGCGAGATCACGGAATATACCCCCCACGAGAGCCTCTGCCTTTCTTGGTACTGGGAAGACGAGGGAAACAGCGACGAGGAAACCGTCAAGATCAGCTTCTCCGACGGGCTCATCAAGCTGGAGCACTGCGCAGGCACCCTGGATAGCTGCACCATGTATCAGAATGTATGGACGGATATACTCTATAGGCTGAAGGGGATGTTCGTGTAAGAAGTCTCTCCTTATGTTATACGTTTTTTAGACGATGGCGGCTCTGAATGAGCCGCCATCGTTATATACAATTATCTTTATTCTCTCCAGATAATACAATATAATTGCAATTGGTGGTTCTATGATATTTTCAATCTCGTTCAACTGATAACCTGCTCTTTCTAAGACTGAGCAATAAACAGCTAGTTCCAAACGATTAAATATTGAATTAGGTATATTTTCAGATTTGTTACTGATGGAATGTGTGATAGCATTCCGAACCCCAACCATCCAACCAATGTCTTTTTCTGTTTGATCATCAGAGAAATCTACTTTGCCCTTATTCAGTGAGCCATCCAAAATTGCTTTATTAATCATTATCGAATACCTTTCAAAGACTCGCCATAGTTTCTCTCTCGTTGGTATGCTGATGTGTGAAAGAGAGCCAAAAATATAACTATAGGTGTGCTTATTTATAGCACGCGTAAATCAAATAGCTTTGTTCGTCCAGCTAAATTGTCTGGAATTGTGCTGTGCATAATATGATCTCCCTTTACTTCTTTATTGATAATTCGGCAAACACAGTGATAATATGCAATTATACATTGGAAACCAAGCCTTTACAAGGAATGCAGATGTTTCACCTTATCTCGAGATATAAACACTTTCCATAAACCACTTGATCAAGGTCGGAAAATCCAGTAGGAGTAGTAAAGCAAAACATAGCCGAATATGCTAAAGCAAAAAACCCTGAGAATTAATACTCTCAAGGCTTCTTTGTTGGTGGGATTAACTGGGCTCGAACCAGTGACCCCCACGATGTCAACGTGGTACTCTAACCAACTGAGCTATAATCCCGAGGCCGAGAATGATATTAGCATGAAACAGGGTGATTTGCAAGCGGCTTTTGAACATTTTGTCGCTTGGCCTTTTCAGACTATTGGCAATGCCAAATGTCACGGCGCGGCAGGCAAAGGCTGCCCTCCGCCCTTACACCTCCCGCCTCAGCATCTCATCGAGTATCACTTCATCCGTCTCCTTCATGCCCTCCCTGGCGACGCGGGCGACTTTCCGGATCGTTTCATCCACATCGCGGCCGGACAGGCCCTGTGTCTGCGGCAGGGTTCTGCCGCGCTTGACCATTTCAAGGGCCAGCAGGGCATTATCCACAGCGATAGAGATCTTTGAGGCACAGGAGGCCTTGGCCCCATCGCAAAGGATGCCGCCGGATGTCAGCAGCGTCACGGCAATCACATCCCCCATCTTTTTCTCATCCAGGTCCTGCAGGAAGGCCAGGCCCGCGCCGGCGGCCGCGGCAGCGCTGACCACGCCGCAGAAAGCGGACATTTTGCCGATCAGGCGCTTGATATAGACCGCCGTGAGGTTGGCAAGGATGAGGGCGCGGTGCAAGGCGTCCCTTGAAAGGCCCTGCTCCCGCGCGTAGATAATCAAAGGGAGGGACGTGGTCATGCCCTGGTTTCCGCTGCCGGAGTTGATCACGACCGGCATGGGTGAGCCGGCCATGCGGGCATCCGAGCCCGCGGCGGCATAGGCCCGCAGGCGTGTCTTCCGGTCATCCGGATAGCTTTCCATCAGCGTCTTTCCGACCGAGGCGCCGTACTCCCCCGCCAGCCCTTCCTCAGCAATCGCCAGGTTGCACCGGATCTGCGCGTCCAGCAGCTCGTACAGCCCGCTGTCACAAGCCAGGTCCAGCTGTCGGGCATAGTGAAGGATATCCGAAAACTCAAAATCCGGTATACCCGCGCTGCCCTTTGGATCATCCTGAATATCCAGTATCAGCCCGTTATTCTTCCTCAGGCGGATGAAACGATTATGGGCGCCCGCAATCACGGCCTCCGCCTCATCATCCCCGGCGTTCATCACCACCTGAATATAGAGGTTATCAACACCCCGCTTGTGTTCAAGCCGCACGTGACCTGCCCGGATGAACGCGCGGGCCCTTTGCGCTTGCTCGGCCGTCACAGGCACCAGCACCTCAAGCCCGCGCCCCGCGTCGCCGCCAAAGCAGCCGACGGCAGCGGCTGTATCAATGCCCGCTGCGCCGCAAGCGTTGGGCACGGTAACCCCCATCGCGTTTTTGATGACATTGCCGCTGCAGGAAACAGTCATTCTTTCAGGCCGGCACCCCAGCAGTTCGCGCGCTTTGGCGGCGCAAAGCGCGATCGCGATCGGCTCCGTGCAGCCCATCGCGTGGATCAGCTCCTGGGATAGTATCTCCCTGAAATCAGTCATTTCCCTGACTCTCCGTCCGCTCCGGAAGCATAAGGAAGGCCCTCACGCTCCTGAAACTATTTCTTGCATCCCATTTGCCCTACACCTGTATTCCTTCGTCCTCTGCCTTCAAATCCTTGTACCTTGCCAATATCTCCCCCGCCTCGCCCCGCAGATATTCCTCCGTCTGCATCGCGGCGCAGCCAATGAAGCTCTCCGGGCGAAGCGTGTTCCCCAGGGCTTCTTCATCCAGATTGAAGGCAGGGTCAGCGGCGATGCGGCTGAGCAG
>JAEWRJ010000018.1 GCA_023460055.1 Bacillota bacterium
GTACAAAAACCGCCCGTCGCGGGAAAGCTGGATATGCGCCGGCCAGTTTGTCCCCTCAAAGCCGGCGGGCAGGGCACGCGTCACCTCCACCGCTTCGGCAGCCTGATCCCACCTAACATGAAGGATGTTGCTGCTCAGCTCCCCGGCGATGTAGAGGTGCCTGCCATCGGGCATGCAGGCGAAGTGGCGGGGGCCTTCTCCGGCGGGAAGAGCTATATCCAACGACTCATCCGGGGTGAGGCTGCCATCCGCGGGGTGATAGCGGTAGGCGAGCACCCGGTCGATCCCCAGATCGCAGCACAGCAGGTGCTCCCCATCCGGCAGGAAGGATACGAAGTGCGCGTGCGGCCCTTCCTGACGACCCGGGAAGGGGCCGCTGCCCTGATGCTGGATGAAGGCGGTCTGCCGCCCAAATCGGCCCTCCGAATCCACTTCCACGCCAAAGAGCGAGCCGCTGGAGTAGTTGGCGGCATAGACATAGCGGCCATCCGGGCTGAGCGTCAGGTGGCAGGTGCCGCTGCCCCCGGTCTCAAAGCGGTCGATCAGGCTGAGCCCGCCATCCCCCGCTATCCGGTAGGAGGCGAGGGCGCCGTGATCCGGGCCTTCGCTGGCGGCAAAGAGCAGGTCCCCCCGCCTGGTCAGAAAGGAAGGGTTCGGGCTGCCTCCGGCGCTTGACAATATCCTGAGCGCCCCGGTAGCGCTGTCCAAATCAACGGTATAGATACCGCGGCTTTCTGTCTCCCGCGTATAGGTCCCCACCAAAAAACGCTGTTCCTTCATATGCTCACCGGGCACGCGCAGCCCGCCCCCTCAGCTGATTATTGCCCCCATCGTAGCACAAGGAAGGTACAGCGTAAACCATCCTCCGACGGTTTGAACATCCGCGCGGGCGTGATATACTCTCTCACAGTGATCCGGGCGGGGCTACCGCCCGGTTTCAGAAAGGGAATCTGCCATGCCTGTGATCCTTGAACCGGCCAAAGCCCTTGAAGTAGCCCGCAGCGCGGATGTGGTGGTGTGCGGCGGAGGCATCGCGGGCGTCGCGACCGCCCTGTCCTCCGCGCGCTCGGGGGCCAGAACGGTATTGCTTGAAAAAGAATGCGCCCTGGGCGGGCTGGCCACTCTGGGGCTGATCATCATCTACCTGCCGCTGTGCGATGGCTACGGCCGCCAGGTGATCGGCGGCATCAGCGAGGAGCTGCTGCGCGAAAGCCTGCGCTACGGAAATCTTGCCAACCACGCGCCCTGGCAGCGCGTCCCCGCGTGCTGGGATGGGGAGGGGAGCCGGCAGGAGCGCGCGCGCACGCGCTTCCGCGTGGATTATGACGCCGCCCCCATGATGCTGACGCTTGAAAAGCTGCTGGAGGAGGCCGGCGTGGAGATCTGGTACGATACGCGCCTGTGCAATGCCTTGACGGAGGAAGGCCGGCTGACCCATGTGATCGTGGAAAACAAGAGCGGGCGCGTAGCGCTGGCGGCCAGGGCTTTTGTGGATGCCACCGGCGACGCGGACCTTTGCCATCTGGCCGGGGAAGCTACATTCAGTTCAGCTGAAAACCGCAGGAGCGGGTGGTACTTTTCGGCGGATGACACCGATAGCCCCCGCCTTCACCAG
Organism: Bacillota bacterium; assembly: GCA_023460055.1. Classification (GTDB taxonomy): domain Bacteria; phylum Bacillota; class Clostridia; order Christensenellales; family Aristaeellaceae; genus UBA1038. The sequence goes on from JAEWRJ010000018.1 coordinate 1,616, forward strand.
CTGACGGACCCCTTGAATGCCCCCTGCCCGCCCGGCAGCCGCTTTTACGCGGGGGACAGCGGCAGCGAGGTCAGCGCCTATGTGCGGGCCATGCACGATATGATATTGAACCACGCCGCCAAGCAAGAGGGCAGCATCCCCTTTCTCATCCCCACCCTGCCGCTTTTCCGCATGACGCGGAGGCTTGAGGGCAGGGAAACCTTGACACAGGCTGATCTTGGCCTGTGGCGCGAGGACGCCGTCGCCATGACCGGCGATTGGCGCGGGCCGGCGCCCGTCTACACGATCGGCCTGAATCACCTGATGGGCCGGCATGACAACCTCCTGTCCGCCGGGCGCTGCATCAGCGCAGCCGGCGACGCCTGGGATGTAACCCGCGTGATCCCCACCTGCGGCGCGACCGGGCAGGCGGCAGGCGCCGCGGCCTGCATGCTGGCCAAGCGCGGGGAGATCGACCTGCCCCTGCTGCAAGAGCAGCTGCGGCAGGCCAGCATGATCCTGGACCCATCCCTGACGGCTTAACGCGGGGGAATTTAAGAAATTCGGCTGCCGGATGACCGGCACGGAATATCATGATCAAAAAGGGAGGCTGAACCTGCATGAGCACCATCCGATTAGCCGCGGCAGAGGATATCGACGCGGTCGCCGCGATATTCGAGCGCATCATTGAAGACGAGGAGAGGGGCATCAGCGCCGTCGGCTGGAAGCGGGGCGTATACCCCACCAAGGCTACGGCCGAGACGGCGCTCAAACAGGGCGATCTCTTCGTGCTGGAAGACGAGGGCAGGGTGGTCGCCGCCATGCGCGTCAACCACGAGCAGGTGCCCGAATATAGCAGCTGCCGCTGGGAGTATCCGGCCGGCGATGAGCAGATCATGGTCGCCCACACCCTGGTGGTGGACCCCGCCGCAAAAGGCAAGGGATACGGCAGGCAGATGGTGGCCTTCTATGAGCAGTACGCCAGGGAGCACTGCTGCCCCTGCCTTCGGATGGATACCAACGCCATCAACACCCGGGCCAGGGCGCTGTATAAAAGCCTCGGCTACAAAGAGATCGGCATCACGCCCTGCGTGTTCAACGGCATCGGGCAGGTGAACCTGGTGTGTTTGGAGAAGAAGATCAACTTATAATCCCTGAACATCTGTCATTGTTCATTGTATACAAATGCTATATAATTATTGTATCCCCGGCTGTCGACGGCGCGGAGTATGACCCTGTCAGGAGAAATGATGCCCAACATTGATAAAGCCCGCAGGCGCCACCTGCGCGCTTACCGGTTCTTCAAGCCGCTGCTTGCGCCTTATTTCAGGCGTCGGTTCAACATCAGCGCGCTGCCGGCGCCCGATATAGAGGGGCCCTGCCTGGTGATCGCCAACCATAACGCGGACCTTGACGCCGTGCTGATCCACTTGAGTTTCAAGGATCTGCTGTACTTTGTCGCCAGCGAGCATATCTTCCGCGCGGGGCTGGCCACCAAATTTATCAGACGGTATTTTGACCCCATCTCCCGCCTGAAGGGCAGCACCGATATCAGCACCGTGCGGGATATCATGCGGAGGCTGAAGGCAGGCATGAAGGTCTGCCTGTTCGCCGAGGGCAACCGCTCGTTCAACGGCCTTACCTGCCCCATCGCCCCCGCGACCGGCAAGCTGGCCCGGCTGAGCGGCGTCCCCCTTGTGACCTATAAATTTGAGGGCGGTTACTTCACCACCCCGCGCTGGGCGGATACATTCAGGCGGGGCGTGATGCGCGGCTACACGGTCAATGTCTATCCGCCCGAACAGCTTAGGAAAATGAGCGACGATGAGGTGAACGCCGCCATCGCGGCTGACCTGCATGAAGACGCCTATGCCCGCCAGGCCGTTGAAAAAACCCCTTTCAGGGGCAAACGGCTGGCCGAGGGGCTGGAGCGTTCGCTGTATATCTGCCCCTCCTGTGAGCGCGTCGGCACGCTGCGCGGGCAAGGGAACGAATTCTCCTGTGATTGCGGGCTGCGGGCGGTGTATGATGAGTATGGATACTTAATCGGCGCGCCTTACGCGACGGTAACCCTGTGGGATGCCTGGCAGCGGGAGAAGCTGAAAAGCATCGCCGGTGGCCTTGAGGAGGCTCCCGCCTTTCAAGACCCCGCTGTCCGCCTGTATCAGGTGACTGACCACCACACAAGCAAGGCCCTTTACAAGGGCCCCGCCGCCATGTACCGAGACAGGCTGGCGCTGGGCGGCTTCAGCTTCCCCATCGCGGATATTTCCGACATGGCTGTCTATGGCAAGGCCAATGTGGCCTGGACCCGCGGCGATGCCCATTATGAGTTGAAGGCGGATCCGCCCTTTTGCGGGCGCAAATACACGGAACTTTATCAAATACTGAAAAAAAGCAGGTGACATATGCAAAAGATAGCCTCTGATAAAGCCGAGCGGCGGGCGCGGCATGCCTGGTACCTGTACGACTTTGGCAATTCCGCCTACGCGGCCGTCATCCTGCTGGCCGTGTTCTCCCCCTATTTCAAGGACGTCGTCGTCGGAAGCGGCGCGGAGGGTACCCGGCTGTGGGGCATCGCGGTCGGCATCGCCTCCGTGCTGGTGGCGCTCATGTCGCCCGTATTCGGCACCATCGCCGACTTTACCAAGTCCAAAAAGAAGTTCCTGTTCGTGTTTACGGCCATCTCCGTCCTGTCGACGGCGCTTTTGTTTTTCGTTCGGGCGGGCGATGTATTCACCGGCATGCTCTTCTTCATCCTGGCCGAGATCGGCTACCGGGGCGCGCAGGTATTCTACGATGCCCTGCTGACCGACGTATCCACCCCCGAATCGGTCGGTTCTGTATCCGGCAAGGGCTGGGGCCTGGGGATGCTGGGCGGCATCGCGGCGCTGCTGGTGGTGCTGGCGCCCCTTCAGCTGATCGGGAACAGCATCATCCCTTATACCTTTTTGATCACGGCCTTCATCTATCTGGTTTCCGCCCTGCCCACCTTCCTGTTTGTAAAGGAAAAAAACACGCCCGAGCAGCTGCAGGGCAAAAACGTGATCGCGGTCGCCTTCCATAAGCTGGCGCAGACCTTCATCTCCGTGCGCAAGCACAAGGAGTTTGTCAAATACGCCATTTCTTTCCTGATCTATAACGACGGCATTATGATGCTGATGGATTTTGCCGCTATCATCGGCGGCACGCTGTTTGGCATGAAGCAGATCCAGCTGATCATCTTCGTGATCCTCATCCATATTTCAGGCGCCATCGGCGCGCTGCTGTTTGGCAAAGTCGCTGACAAGCGCGGGAGCAAGAAGGCCATTCTGCTCTCCCTCCTCATCCTGACCGCGTCGGTGGCGGGCCTGCTGTTCATCGACAGGACGCTGTGGTTTTACGTGATCGGTTTTGTCGCGGGATTCTCGCTGTCAGGCGCGCAAGCTGTGAGCCGCTCCATGGTCAGCCAGCTGGCGCCCCGCGAACAGTCCGCGGAATTCTACGGTTTCCTCTCGGTCGCCGGCCGCACCTCCACCTTTGTGGGCCCGCTGGTGTTCAGCACTATATCATACCGGATGCACAACCGCTATGTCAGGCTGGGATTTGAAGAACTGCAGGCCGAAAAGCTGGGCCTGCTCTGGGCCATCGGCGCGATCATCGCCTTCCTGGTGGTCGGCGCGCTGCTGCTGATCCTGGTGCGTCAGCCGGGCAAAAACGGTCATCCCCGAAAGCCGCGGTCAGGGCAATCAGACTAAAACCAGACGGTGTCGATGCGGTTGGTCAGCAGCCCGTCCACGCCAAGATCGATGAGGCGCTGCATATCCCGGGGCTCGTCCACGGTCCAGGGGCAGACCTCTACGCCATGGGCATGAAAATCCGCCACGATCTCCTTTGTAAGCGCCAGGTGATAGGGCATGGCGATGGTGATACCGCGCTTTTCGCAGTAGGCACCATAATCATAGATCCAGTTGTCGAAGGGAAAGCACAGCCGGCTCTGCGGCCGCAGTTCCCGGCAGCGCATGACGGAGTAATGGTTGGCCGAAAAGAATATACAGTCATCCAATCGCCCGAATCGCTCGGCCACGGCGATGGTCTTTTTCTCCAGCTCCGGGTAGACGATGAAGCTGTTCTTCATTTCCACAAAGGTGTCTATGCTGACGCCTTTGATCAGCCGGAAGTAATCTTCCAGCAGCGGGATCGCGACCGGCAGCCCGCGAAGTTCCTCATAGGTAAAATCCTTCAGCCAGCCCGGCCGCTTGCCCAGGCGGTCGAGTGACTCGTCATGAAAGATGACGACCTGGCCGTCCCGGGTAAGCTGTACATCCAGCTCGATGGCGTCCGGCCGGTAAGGCAGAGCAGCCGCAAACGCCTCCAAGGTGTTTTCGGGGTACAGGCCGCTCAAGCCCCTGTGCGCGATTCTCTTCATATCGTTCTCATTACAGGCCGATCACAAGGTCTTCCTTGACGGCCACATGCACCTTGTCTCCAACGCCATATACCATCTTATCCTCAAACAGGATATCCGCGTTGATCTGAAGGCCGTTCACGTCAATGGTGAAGCGGATCAGGTTGCCGTGCGAGATAAAGCCGGCGATCTTTCCCTGCGCTGTCAGGAGGCCTTCCCCATGGATAGGCTGCCGGCTGAGGTTGACGATCTCAGGCCTAATGGCCACCTCAAGCTGCGGTATGGCTGTGCCAAAGGCCCTGTTGAAGTCTTTGGCGTCCAGCAGGTTATAGTTGCCGATAAAGGTGGCGGCAAACCTGGTCGCGGGGCGGGTATAGATCTGCTCCGGCGTTCCGGATTGCTCGATCTTGCCCGCATGGAACAGGTTGATCACATCGGACATGATCATGGCCTCATCCTGATCGTGGGTGACGTAGATGGTGGTGATGCCCAGCTGCTGCTGAATGCGGCGGATCTCGATCTGCAGGTTTTTGCGCAGCAAGGCATCGATGGCGCTGAGCGGCTCATCCAGCAGCAATACCTTGGGGGCGGTAACCATGGCCCTGGCCAGCGCCACGCGCTGCTGCTGACCGCCGGAAAGCTGTGCCGGATACTGGTCGATCTTATCAGCCAGGCCCACGATATCCAGCATTTCCACTACCTTTTTGTCGATCTCGGGCCTGGGCATCTTTTTGAGCTTCAAGCCGTAGGCGACATTATTGCGCACGCTGAGGTTGGGAAACAGCGAATACTGCTGGAATACCATGCCGATGCCGCGGCGGCGGGGAATGACCTCCGTAATGTCCTCCCCTTCCAGATAGATGCGGCCGCTGCTCACCTGCTCAAGCCCCGAAAGGCAGCGCAGCAGCGTGGATTTTCCGCAGCCCGAGGGGCCCAGCAGCGTGACAAACTGGCCTTTTTCGACATCCAGTTCAATATCCTTGAGCACGTGGTTGGTCCCAAACATTTTATTGATCTTTTCAAAGCGTATGTAAGCCATGCGTCATTTACCCTCGTTTCTCATTTTCTCAAGCATTCCCCTGCTCTGCAGCGCCAACACGAGGGCGGTAATGGCAAAGGTGATCATGATGATCACCATAAATACCGCCGAAGCCTCTGCACTGGAGCGCTTCATGGCCTGATAAAGAAATTTTTGCATGTTGTTGACACTGGTGCTGGACAGATTCCGGATGATGACGTAATCGCCAAACAGCAGCCCCACCGCCAAAAGGCTCGACACCGTGATACCTGTGAGGATGTTGGGCACGATCACCTTAAAAAAGGCCTTCAGCTTGCTCTCTCCCAGCATCTCCGCGGCGTCCAGCAGCATTTTCATGTTGATGGCCCGCATGCCGTTGCGGATGCCGTTATAGATATGAGGCAGGATGATGATGCAGTACGCGCCCATCAGCATCACCATGCGTTCGCTCAGCACAGAGTCGTTTCGGGCATACAGGATCAATATGGAAACGGACAGGATAACGCCTTGAATGGTATAGGGGATCATGCACAGCAGCTGCATGTATTTCTCCAGCTTGGGGAAATAGACCGTGACCGCAAAGAGGGCCAGCAGCATCACAGCGATGGTGATCAAAATCGGAATCACGCAGATGATCAGTGTCTGATACATGGCGCGCAAAAAGGCGGTATCCGTAAAAATCTTCGCGTAATTGGCCAGGGTAAATCCGCGGGGAATGATGCCCGTCCAATCCTCAAACAGGGAATAAACCGCTGTTGCCGCAAGCGGAATCATCAGCCACAGGATAACAAACCCCATGACGATGCCTGCGCTGAACCGAGCCTTTTTTTGCATCGCCGCTTACCTCCCTTCCCACTTTGTCGTCTTCTTTGTGATGTAGTTATTCACCAGGATCACAATGCTCATGATGATCATCATGACGACCGACAGCGCCGCGCCCAGTTTGGGCTTGGATTTGATATCACCCACAAAGGAAGCGGAAATGTTGATCGGCAGGAGGGAGAAGTTGTTCATCAGCAGCGCGTAGGCGGTCGCGTACGCGCTCAAAGCATTGGCAAACAATACGCTCAGCGTGGAAAACAGGCTGGGCAGCAGCACGGGAATACCCACGCGCTGCCAGAAGTGCGCGCTGGTTCCGCCCAGCAGCATATTGGCTTCTCCCCACTCTTTGCGGATGCCGTTGAAGGCCGGTATCAGTAAAAGCGTTGACAGCGGGATCTGGAAATAGATATAGA
>JAEWRJ010000019.1 GCA_023460055.1 Bacillota bacterium
GTACTTCTTCGCGCCGCCCGTACCGCCTGCGGGTGCGCAGGCGACTGCCGCAAACACCATGGTGAGTGCCAGCAAGAGAGCGAGAACCTTTTTCATGAATGTTTCCTCCTGATGTTATTCATCATGCCTTGTGGCATGAAACCAAGTTCCAATTTACGGATGCCGTACTTATCCGGCTTTTTGTGCGCGCTGCACGCTTTTGACATGCTGCCTGCGCTTATGCTCCTGCAGCAGTTCGGGAAGCGCTACCGCCAGTACCAAGAGGCCGCCCACAACCATCATGAGCACCTGCGCGTTGATGTTGATGAGCCCAAGGCCATAGCGGATGAGGCCGACGATGAAGATGGAGATGAGCACACCGCCCATCCTGCCCTTGCCGCCCGCGGTGGAGACGCCGCCCAGGACCACCATGGCGATAACGTCCATTTCATACGCAATGGCGATATTGGGGCGCGTGGAGCCCATGCGGCTGGTCAAAAACAGCGCGGTAATGCCCGCCATGAGGCCGTTGAGCAGGAAGTTGATAAATACCACGCGGTCCACATTGATGCCGGAGAACCGGCAGGTGACTTTGTTTTTACCGACAGCGTAGAGCATGCGGCCATAGTTGGTTTTGTGCATGACGAACGCGAAGAGCACGAAGATCACCGCAAACACAACCAGCATGCACGGGAAAGGTCCCACCATGCCCCAGCCTAAAAAATCAAACCAATCCGGGAAATTGCCGGAGGCTTTGTCCTCCAGAATGATGAGCGCAATGCCGCGGTAGATGATCTGTGTGGCAAGCGTGACGATCATGGGCGCGAGCTCTTTGAATTTGTTGAGCAGGAACCCGTTGAACGCGCCGCACAATGCGCCGGTTAAGAGGCAGATGATGACCGCGAGGCCCATCGGCACGCCCGCATTGTAGGAGACCGCCATGACGACGGAGGAGAGCGCGACGGTAGAGGCGACCGAAATATCGATATACCCTGTGACGATGATGAACGCCATGGACATGGCTAAGAAGCCTTTGTCGAGGAACGCGTTCGTGGCATCGAGCATCTGCCCAAGCTGGTAGTACGGAGAGATCAGCGAATTCATAATGTTGATCAGAATGAAAATCGCAAGCAGCATCCACTCCCAGCCATAGCTGCGGAACAAGCTCTTATTGAGCGAGAGAGCGCCGGACGCTTTATGTTCCATTAGAGCTTCCTCCTTACAAGGGTTTGCCATTCCGCCCTGCGCTTGACGAGGGTGTTGAGTATAACGGCGCCGAGTATGATGGTGCCCTGAATGGCGTTCTTGGAAAATTCCGAAATGTTGATGAGCGGCAAAGCGTTGTTGATGATGCCGATGAGCAGCGAGCCCAGCAGCACGCCGATGGCCTTGCCGGAGCCGCCCGATATGGACACGCCGCCGATGACGCACGCCGCAATGATGTTGACCTCATAGCCCGTTGCGGTATCGGGCTGCGCGGAAGCGAATTTAGAGACCCACAGCACGCCGGCCAAGCCGGCAAGACCGCCCATGATGGTGTAGGCAAGCCATTTGGTGGAGCTTGCGCTGATACCGGAGATGCGCGCCGCCTCCACATTGGAGCCGACCGCGTAGAACCTTCGGCCGATGCGCGTATACCCCAGGAAGTAGACCGAAATAAGGAATACCACAAACGCGATGAGCACCAGGTTGTTGATGCCGAACAGGTTGCCTGTCGCCATGCTCTTGAACTGTACGCTCATCTGGTGCGCGCTGACCCACTGGCCGCCGGAAATAAGGAACACCGCGCCGCGGTATACATAACACATGCCAAGCGACGCGATGATGGGCAGCACGTTGACCCGCGCCACCAGCACGCCCACAATTGCGCCGCAGACAATGCCCGCCGCGATGCCTTCAAGCACCGCGATGACCGGGCTGAGTGTCGGTACGTTTTTGATGTGCAGCGCCACGACCATGCCCGTAAGCGCAATGGTAGCGCCGATGGAAAGGTCGATGCCCTCGGTCAGGATGACCACCATCATGCCGATGGAGAGTATGATGATGATGGCCGTATTGGTCAGAAGGTTGTCTATATTCTTCGGCGTTAGGAAGCTGGGGTTTAAGACCTGCACGATCAGGCACAGGGCAACGATAAATACCACCAGCCCCAGCTCGCGGAAGCTTCCTAACCCTCTTTTTTTCTGTTTGGTGTCGTTCATACGATCGCTTCCCTCCCTGAAACGGCGTTGTCCCGTTTGCCGGGAGCCACCATGGCCGCTTCGAGTATGGCTTCCTGCGTGGTTTCGCTTGTCTTGAGCGTGCAGGTCACCCTGCCCTCGCGCATGACCACGACCCGGTCGCTCATGCCCAGCACCTCCGGCATTTCGGAGGAAACCATGATGATGCCGATGCCCCGCGCGCTCAATTCGCGCATGATTTCGTAAATGGCGTATTTTGCGCCGACATCCACGCCCTTTGTCGGCTCGTCAAGCAAGATGACCTTCAGCTCCGACGCCAGGAGTTTTGCCACAATCACCTTCTGCTGGTTGCCGCCTGAAAGCGAGCTTGCAAGGTCCTCTATGCCCTGCGCCTTGACATGCACAAGTTTAGAGAGGCGGTTTGCCGTTTCCTCTTCGCGCTTGATGCTCAGGATGCCATTTTTAGAATGCTGCCTGAGCGTGCCCAGCGTGATGTTCTTGCCGATGGACCAGTCTAAAATTAAGCCCTGCTTCTGCCTGTCCTCGGGCAAATACCCGATGCCAAGATCCATGGCGTGGCGGGGGGATTTGATTTTAATCTCTTTTCCTTCCAAATAGATGCGCCCGGCGTCATACGGCCAGTACCCAAAGACCGCCTCGCACACCTCGCTGCGCCCGGCGCCCACAAGGCCGGAAATGGCCACGATCTCGCCCGCGCGCACGTCAAAATCGATATCCGCAAAATAGCCCGTCTTATGTAGGCCTTCTACGCGCAGAAGCTCTCCCCCGATCTCATTGGTTTTGGGCGGGTACATCTGCTTTAGTTCGCGGCCCACCATCGCGTAGATGAGCTTTTCATTGCTGATCTCATTGACTTCCCAGTCGCCGATATACTTGGAATCCCGGAACACCGTCACGCGGTCCGCGACCCGATACATGTCCTCAAACCTGTGGGAGATGAAGATAATGCCCTTGCCTTCGGATTTCAATTGCAGCGTAATACGGTAGAGCTCCTCGCTTTCGCGCTTGGTGAGCGCCGCCGTCGGTTCATCCATAATGATGATGCGCGCGTTGATGGAGAGCGCCTTTGCGATCTCCACGATCTGCTGCTGCGCAACGGAAAGTTCGCCCATGATGGTACGCGGGTCGA
>JAEWRJ010000020.1 GCA_023460055.1 Bacillota bacterium
AAGTGACCACCCCCTCATTGTTTACTATATCTGCTTATTCGTGATAAATACGAAAACTCCTTTTGGTTTTTTGGGATATTTAAAAATGTTTTTAACCCTCTCAGCTAAGACAGGGGTGAATAGTAACCAATTTTTCACACGCGCCGCGGCATGAAGGGTTCAGGCCGCGGCGCGTGCCGGAAAACACCTCTTAGAACTTCACCATCTCTCCGCTTGCCGCGGAGCGGTAGATCGCGTCCAGTATTTTGGTCACGGTGAAGGCCTGCTCGGGCTTCACCAGGGGCTGCTTGCTCTCATCAAGCAGGCATTCCAACCACTGCTTGGCCTCCTGCACGCCGGCCGCGGAGGCGGCGCCGCTGAAATAGGCCACATGACCGGAACCGGCCTTGCGCTCATCCGTCAGCAGGCCGTTATGGCCGCGGTTGTAGTAGAGCTCATCCTGCGGATAGCTCATGCCGGAGCGGATCTCGGCACCCGCCTTGGTGCCGCACAGGGTGGTGGAGGCCTCGCGGGACTCCATCAGGTTGATGGCCCAGGCGGCTTCCAGGTAGATGGTCGCGCCGTTCTTCATCTTGATGAGGCCGAAGGCGGAATCCTCCACCTCGTAGGTTTCCGGGTCCCAGGGGCCGAACGCGTTGCCCTCCACCGCCTGCGGAAGGTGGCCCAGCTTATAGAACACGCTGCCGGTGACGCTCTCGGGCTCGTAGTTATCCATCATCCAAAGGGTCATATCCAGTGCGTGGGTGCCGATATCGATCAGCGGCCCGCCGCCCTGCAGCGCCTTGTTGGGGAACACGCCCCAGGTAGGCACGGCGCGGCGGCGCACGGCGTGCGCCTTGGCAAAGTAGATCTCGCCCAGTTCGCCCTGCTCGCAGGACTTATGCAGGGAGCTGACCTCCGGGCGGAAGCGGTTCTGGTAGCCGATGGTAAACTTCTTACCGCTCTTTTTCCAGGCGGTCATCATCTTTTCGGCATCAGCGGTCGTCGCGGCCATGGGCTTTTCGCACAATACGTGCTTGCCCGCCTCAAAGGCGCTCACCGTGATCTCGGCATGGGAGACATTGGGGGTCAGCACATGCACCACGTCGACGCTCTTGTCCGCCAGAAGCTCACGGTAATCCGCGCAGCACTTGGCGCCTTTTGCGCCGTACTCTTTAGCCGCCATTTCGGCGCGCTCGGGGATGATGTCGCAGAAGTACACCATCTCGCACAGCTCGCTGTTTTCCTTCAGGCTGGGCATATGTTTCTGTTTTGCGATGCCGCCGCATCCAATAATACCAACGCGTAATTTTTCCATCGTTCTTGCTCCTCTTATTTCTTCAGCAGGACGCTGATCGCCTCACAGCTGATGTTGACACTTTCCGGGTGCCTCTCCCCATTCCGGGATCTTTGCAGGTTTTCATTATAGGGCACATCAGGGGTGCCGTACAATCGGCAAACTTCCCAATTTTTACAGCCCATCCCCGCCATTTCGCGAAAAGCACCCGCCTCATCCTGTACCGACTTGCCCTCTTCCCTGTCCGCGCCATTCTTTTTCTCATCCAATTCTAATCCATTCTCATTCCATTTGCTTTGATGACAGGCCCTGCTATGCTATAATCAATATGGCACTTGTTTTCACAAGGGAAAGGACCGCCATGGACCGCGACCGCCTATACGCGCTGTGGACGCAGGCGCAGGAACAGCCTATTGCCGGCTGGGATTTCTCGCGTCTGGACGGACGGATGGAATCTAATCCATTGCCCTGGGATTACCGCGCGATCGTTCTCTCCCGCCTCAGGCCCGACAGCAGATTGCTTGATATGGGCACAGGCGGCGGCGAGTTTCTGCTGAGCCTTGGGCATCCATACCGGCTGACCTCCGTCACGGAGGGGTACGCGCCCAACCTGGCCCTGTGCCGGGAGCGGCTCAGCCCGCTGGGCATCGAGGTCAAGGCGGTGCGGGAGGATAACAGGCTGGACTTTCCGGGCGCGAGCTTTGACCTGATCATCAACCGGCATGAGGATCTATCGGCGCCCGAAGTCTACCGCTGCCTCAAGCCGGGCGGCATGTTCATCACCCAGCAAGTAGGCGGCGGCAACAACCACGACCTGGCGAAGCGGCTGATCCCCGGCTGCGCCCCTTCCTATCCGGAGCATACCTTAAGCGCTAACGTCCGCCTGTTGGAAGCGGCAGGCTTTGAGGTCATCAGGCGGGAGGAAGCCTTCCCCCGCGTCCGATTCTATGATGTGGCGGCGCTGGTCTATTTCGCCGGGATCATCGAATGGGAGTTTCCCGGCTTTTCTGTCCAGACCTGCTTTGAACAGCTGATCAGTCTGCAGGAGGAACTTGAAACCACCGGACACATTGACGGCACAGAGCACCGCTTCCTGATTGCCGCCGCAAAAAAGTAAGCAATCCATTCATTTTATAGGAGGTATCTCAATGACCCAAACCAAGAAAAAAGGCCGCTGGGGCCTGGTGCTGATTGCGCTGGCCATCATCGCAGCGCTCGTGGCAGGCGGCCTGTACCGCGTGGGCCAGGGCGAGCAGGCGCTGGTCATCACCTTCGGCAAGGTGACCGGGACAAACGGACCGGGCCTGTATTGGCACATGCCCGGCGTCCAGCAGATCATCTCTGAAAGCGTGACCACGATCCATGATGTGGAGTATGGCTACCGCACTTCCAAGACTGCCTCGCGCACAAGCAACTTGGAGTATACGGATGTAATGGAAGAGTCCGTCATGCTGACCAACGATAACAGTATCGTGCAGCTGGAAGCTATTTACCAGTACACCATCCGCGATGTGAAGCAGTATGTGTTTGACGTCGTCGATCCGGAAAAGACCATGCACCTGGCCTTTGAAGCCATCCTGCGGCGCAACATTCAAAACCGCTCCCTTGACGAGGCCCTGCTGAGCAAGGACCTGATCGAGCAGGAGGTCCTGCCGGATTTCCAGGCCCTGATCGACAGCTATGAAATGGGCGTAAAGATCAACGGCGTGCATATCCAAAACATCACCGTGCCCAGCGCCGTCATCGCCAACTATGAAGATGTCAACAACGCGAAGAACGAAAAGACCCGCCGCCTGGATGAAGCACAGACCTACGAAAACAAGGTGCTGCCCCTGGCCCGTTCCCAGGCCTATCAGATGACGCAGAGCGCGCAGGCCTACAAGGCCTCCGAAGTCGCCAAAGCGGAGGCCGAGGTGGCCCTCTTCCGCGCGGTATACGAGCGCTACCAGTCCCAGCCCAATATCACGCGCGACCGGATGGTCATCGAGACCATGGAAAGCATACTGGGCGAAGCCGGAAAAATCGTCGTAGTCGATCAGTCCAACAATGTGCTGAGCCTGCTTGACCTCAGCGAGGATAAGCCGGAGATCTCCGTCCGGCAGGGAGGCGAACAATGAACGATTTCAACAACATGCAGTCAACCGCGGAGGAGCAGATGAAGCAGGTCGGCCGCCAGGCGGCCAGCGCTCTGAACCGGCATAAAAAGCCGCTGATCATCATTGTTATCATCCTGGCCGCCCTGGCCTTGCTGTGGAGCGAGTGCTTCTTTGTGGTCAACGAGAAGGAGCAGGCTGTGGTCAGCCGCTTCGGCGTGATCAAGCAGGTCATTCTCAATGAGGAAAGCAGTTTCTACGAGCGTTACGCCGACCAGCTGCAGGATGAGATCACCATGAACGGCGAGGTGAAGATCAAAAAGGGAAGCGGCCTTCACTTCCGCATCCCCTTCATCGACAAGGTGGAGAAGTTCTCCTCCATGCTTTATACCTATACCTCCAACTCCGAGACCATCAACACTTCTGATAAGAAGCAGTACAACGTGACCACCTACGCCCAGTGGCGCATCGCCGAACCCGCCCTCTTCAGCCTGAAGCTGGGCAACCCGCGCAATGCCGAAAACCAGCTGGATAACCTGATCCACCCCGTCATCGTGCAGGCCATCAACAGGCTGACAGGCGACGACTTCATCTCCAACAAGGACGCGCTCAACAGCGCCCTGCGGCGCGGGCTGGAGCAGATCAACCGCGACATGGTGATCCGCGGCATCCAGGTGCAGGACATTCAGGTGCACCGCAGCATCCTGCCCGCGGCGAACGTGGAAACCACCTATGAACGCATGAAGGCTGACCGCGCCAAGGTTGCCCAGCAGCTGCGCAGCGAAGGCGAGCAGAGCTACCAGATGGCCGTATCCGATACCGACCTGCGGGCCAGCATCATCAACGCCGATGCCGTCAAGGAGGCCGGAACCGTCCGCGCCCAGGCGGATGCCGAAGCCCTGTCCATCTACGCTGAGGCTTACAAGGTTGATCCTGATTTCTACACCTTCTGGCGCTCCCTCCAGGCCTTGCAGGGCACCTTGAAGGAGAACAGCACTCTGGTCTTGAGCCAGGATCATCCCCTGTGGCAGCAGCTGCTCAAGTGGGGATTCGGCACAGGAAACTAATCGCGAACAAAACACTGTAATGCAAGACGGCCTCCGATCATTCGGAGGCCGTCTTGCATAGATTTGAGCTTATGCCCAGTACATCTCACCGGGCTGTTCAAAGATCATGGTATCCTGCAGGAAGCGGATCGCCTTGGTCAGCCCTTCTTTGGAGGACATCAGGGCGTCCTCATGCTCGATCGAGATCACATCATCGTAACCCACCGAGCGCAGGGTGCTGAAAATTTCCTTCCAGTGCAGCGCGTCGTGGCCGTAGCCCACGGTGCGGAAGACCCAGCTGCGCATGGGGTCGGCATAGTGGCGGATATCCAGAACGCCGTTCACCGCGATGTTGTGCGCGTCCAGATGGGTGTCCTTGGCGTGGAAATAGTGGATGGCGCCCTTGAGGTACTTGATGGCCTCAACCGGGTTGATGCCCTGCCAGAACAGATGGGAGGGATCGACATTGGCGCCCAGGATATCGCCGCCGACGGCTTCGCGCAGGCGCAACAGGGTGGAAGGATTGTATACGCAAAAGCCGGGGTGCATCTCAAAGGCGATCCGCTTGACGCCATGTGACAGCGCGAAGGCTGAAGCTTCCTTCCAATAAGGGATCAGCACCCGGTTCCACTGATAGTCCAGGATCGCCGTGTAATCCTCAGGCCAGGAGCAGGTGACCCAGTTGGGCGTATTATCCTCGGCGCTTCCGCCGGGGCAGCCGGAAAAGGTGACGATGCGGTCGATGCCCAGCTTCTCCGCCAGCAGCACAGCATTGACAAAATCGTCGTGATAAGTCTTTGCAATGGCTTTATCCGGGTGAACAGCGTTGCCGTGAACGGAAAGCGCCGCCAGCTCCAGCCCGCTTCCATCAATGGCGGCTTTGAAGGCCGCCAGCTTCGCTTCATCCGCCAATAGCTGGGCGGGGTCGCAATGGGCCTTGCCGGGATAGCCCCCGCAGCCGATCTCCACCGCCTGCACCCCTTGGGACTTCAGGAAAGCCAGGGCCTGCTCCAGCGGCTGGTCGCTTAACAATACGGAGAATACAGATAGTTTCATGGGAACCCTCCTATATTAATATACTATTGATGATCAATCACTCAGGCCCGCGCTTCGCCTGAGGTCTGAGACCTCCTGCGCGCTCAGCTCCCGCCACTCACCGCGCGCCAGCGTGCCAAGCTCAACCGGGCCGTATTTCACCCTTTTTAAGCGGATCACCTGGTGGCCCAGGGCTTCGACCATCCGCCGGATCTGCCGGTTGCGCCCCTCATGGATGGTGATGAGCACGTCGGTAAAGAGGGATTCCTGCTTGAGTATCTTGGCGCCGGCCTTCGCGGTCTTCCGCCCGCCGATCATGATGCCAAAGCGCAGGCGGTTCAACTCTTCATCTGTCAGCTGCAGGGATACCCGAGCGATGTAGCTCTTGTTGACCTCGCCGCTGGGATGCGTCAGCCGCGCGGTGAGGTCGCCGTCATTGGTGAGCAGCAACAGGCCCTCGCTGTCAAAATCCAGCCTGCCAACCGGGTAGAGCCGCACAGGAAAATCCCGGAAGCGGTCAAGAACTGTCGGGCGCCCCTCCGGGTCCGAGGAGGTGGTTACCTCGCCGATGGGCTTGTAATAAAGCACATAGCGCTTTTCCGCCTGCGGGGTAACGACCTCTCCGCGCACGCGCACCTCATCGCCCTCTTCAACCCTCAAGCCCATCTCACGCACCGTGATGCCATTGATCTGCACCAGGCCTTGCGTGATCATATCCTCCGCATGCCTGCGGCTGGCAACGCCGCATTCAGCCAGGTATTTTTGTAAACGCATAGATATCTCCAATCCGGCGCAAACGCCCCATCCATTATGGCAAAAACCCTTCCGCAATGCAATGCGCGGGCAGGCAAGATCGCAAAATCGAAGTAAACAATAATATTGCTTGACAGACTATACTATACGTCGTATATTATTCACAGAAAGGAGGTCATGGCATGGATGTTCAACTCAAACGAGGCGTCATAGAGGCCTGCGTGTTAAAGCTGCTCAGCCGCGGCGACAGCTATGGCTATCTCTTAAGCCGCGACGCGGCGGATATCATCGCCCTGTCAGAGTCTACGCTCTACCCGGTGCTGAAGCGGCTGGAAGCTTCGGGCGCTGTGGACAGCTACAGGCGGGAGCATAACGGCAGGCTGCGCAAGTACTATCACCTCACCGAGGCGGGGCGCAAGCTGATTGATGATTTTCTGTCGGAATGGGCGGAAATAAGCAAAGTATACGAATTTATCAGGGAGGATCACCATGAATAAGGCAGAATTCTTAGCCCGGCTTCAAACAGCGCTCAGCCCGCTGAAGGCGCAGGAGCGCGAAGACGCTCTCGCCTATTATGATGAGTGGATCGAAGACAGAATGCAGGACCGGGAGTGCCCTGAGGAGGAAGCGGTCGCCAGCCTTGCGCCGCCCGAGGAGATCGCCGCCAGTATCCTTGAAAACCACAGCCCGAAACAGGAGCCGAGGGAGGCTCCCGAAGCTGAAGGCACTCGCGTCATGACCGCTGACGGGGACCAGGTGCGCCGTGTGATGATCAGAACCAAGAACACGACGGTCACCATCAAGCCCTCTGAAAGCCTTGAATTCACGCTCCGTTACAGCGAAGACGAGTTTCACAGCTATGACTGCGTGCTGGATAAAGGTGAGTTATCCCTGGAGCTTCGCCCGGCTGTGCGCTTTTTCGACTGGCACATCGGCCTGATCATCAGGCCCAGGCATACGATTGAGCTGAGCGTGCCGCGGGATTTCGCGGCGTCCATCGACGCCCAGACAAGCAACGCGTCCCTTGGCATGGAAGGCATTGCCCTCTGGGGCACTCTGCGCCTGTGCACAAGCAATGATAAGCTGCAGGCAATAAACCTTGAAGCCAAAGAGATCGACCTGCATACGTCAAACAGCGCGCTGACGGCAGAGTCGCTGAGAAGCGGGGGAACCATCGCGCTGAAAACAAGCAACGGCCGTGTGGACGCAAATGAGCTTCACGCAGGCAAGACGATTTCTATTCAAACATCCAACGGCCGCGTCAACGCTGACAAGCTGACCGGCGGGGTATCCATCCGCATTCAAAGCTCAAACAACCCGCTGCATGTTTCGGGGCTTGAGGCAAACAACCTGACCCTGATCACATCCAATGCTTCCATTTCCGGCAGCGTAAAGGGCAGCGCTTCGGATTATACGGTTCACAGCGGCACCAGCAACGCGAAAAACAGCTTGTCGGAACATAAGCACAGCGGCGAAAAGCTATTGGACGCGCGCACAAGCAACGGCTCGATCAAGCTGGAGTTTGAGGGCTGAACCCTCTCGAAAGCCCCGTAAACAGGCAATGCCCGGCGCGAAAACTCGCACCGGGCATTGTTTACCTTGAGGATCAGTCGATCATCTGAAGGATAGACTCCTTGGGGCGGGCCCCAACGGCGGTCTTGTAAATGCTGCCCTTCTTAAATACGATCAGGGTGGGGATGCTGCGCACGCCATACTGCTGCGCAAGCGCCTGCTGATCATCCACATTAACCTTGCCTACCTTAAAGGCTGTGTTTTCCTTCGCGATCTCCTCAACAATAGGGGAGACCATGCGGCAGGGGCCGCACCATTCTGCCCAAAAGTCCACCAATACGGGGGTTTCTGATTGTAAAACTTCCTGATTGAAATTCTGTTGCGTGAGAGTGATTACCGACATCTCGCTTCCACCTTTCTAGCACTTAACGTGTTTCAGAATCAATATACCCCGCCAATGTATTTCATAATCATCCGAATGTAAAAATCCGCCATGTCTTTCATGCTGCATTTTTTGTTCACGCACAGCCCCGGCAGTATGGTTGGACTTTGCGCGGGTTTGCTGTATAATGCCAGAGAACGCGAGCCTACGCATGGGAGGAATTATGTTGTCTTTAGCCCTTTTAACCGAGCAGGTCACACTATCAAAGCAGAGCATCGCCAGCGGCTGGTGGAGCGCTCAATTCGCCAGCTTTACCCCGCAGGATGTGGCCCTGGTGCTGCTGTTCTCGCTGATTGCCAGCCTGATCATCCTGACCGTATACCGCCGCACCTTCAAAGGTGTCATCTACAACCCCACATTCGGCACGACGCTGATCCTGCTCACGCTGGTCACCGGCCCCGTGGTCATGGCGATCGGCTCCAACGTGGCCCTGTCCATGGGCATGGTCGGCGCTCTGTCCATCGTGCGCTTCCGCACAGCCGTGAAGGAGCCGCTGGATACGGCCTATATGTTCTGGGCCATCACCATGGGCATCATCATCGGCACCAAGTCCTACGTCATCGCGATGGGCGTGGTGATCGGTATTTCCATCATCATGCTGGGCCTGTCGATGTTCCGCTCCCGCGCCAGCGAAAACTACCTGCTTGTGCTGCACTATGACCCCTCCGCCGAGCAGGAGATCGACGCCGAGTTGCACCGCGGCGTGCGCGCCTACCGCGTCCGCTCCAAGACCATCACGCGCTCCGGCGCCGAGATGACGGTGGATATGCGTCTCAGCCAGCGCACAGATATCGTCAGCCACATGCTGGATATCTCCGGCGTGCATGATGCCACCCTGGTCTCCTGCCAGAACGAATCAGCGGTTTGAGCCATGGCTTTAGCCGCCCGTCACGAACTTAAATATTTCATATCCCAGGGACAGTATCAGATTCTGTCCCGACTTTTAGGCCAGGTGCTTTGGCCCGATGAGCACGCGGATGAGCAAAACGAGTATCACATCCGCTCGCTCTATTTTGATACCATCTCAGACGCCGCGCTCCATGAGAAGGTCTCCGGCGTGGCGGACCGAAACAAGTATCGCATCCGGTTTTACAATTTCTCCGACCGCTTTATCCGCATGGAGTGCAAAACCAAGATCGATACCTATATCTCCAAGCGCTCGGTGCCCATTACCCGCGAGCTGTGCGAGCAGCTGATCGCGGGCGACCCTGCCGGGCTTGAGCACTCCGCCTCAGGCCTGATGCGCGACGTGTTCCGCGAGATGCGCATCAATCTGCTGCGGCCGGCCGTCGTGGTCGATTATGTGCGCGAAGCCTACGTGCACCCGGCGGAAGAAGTGCGCATCACCTTTGACAAGCAGCTGCGCTCGGGCCTTGCCGGGACCGATATATTCAACCCTCACCTCCCCGTCTATCCCCCCTTTAAGAACCCCGATCAGATCATCCTGGAGGTCAAGTTCAACCGTCTGCTGCCGGGCTATATCTCAGCCCTCTTGTCGCAGGCGGCCGGTACAGCGCACCGCAGCGCTATATCCAAGTATGTGATCTGCCGCCAGTATGAGGGGCTGGATTATTAAAACCTAACAAAAAAACAAGGAGATGTCCCTTGCAAAAAAATGAGGTGCTGACCCTGACCGTAGACTCCTTCAGCAGCGAAGCCGAGGGGGTTTGCAGGCATCAGGGGCAGGTTGTTTTTGTCCTCGGCGCCCTGCCCGGTGAAAAGATCAGGGCCCTGATCGTCAAAACGCAAAAGACGCATGCCTTCGGCAAGCTTCTGGAGGTCATTGCCCCGAGCGAGCGGCGGCAGACGCCGCCCTGCCCTTATTATCCGCGCTGCGGCGGCTGCGGCACCCAACACATGAGCTATGAGACGGAGCTTCAGATGAAGCGCCAGCATGTGCGGGACGCGCTTTCGCGCATCGGCGGGCTTGATGTTGAGGTCCCTGAGGTCATCCGCATGGAAACGCCCTGGCACTACCGCAACAAGACTTCCCAGCCCGTCACGCTGCTGCACGGCGAACCGGTTGTCGGCTTTTATGAGCGCCGCAGCCACCGCGTGATCGCGACAGAAGAATGCCTGATCGCTATGCCGCAGTCAGACAAGGCAGCGGGCATTGTGACCGCCTGGATGAAGACTTGCGCAGTCGCCCCCTATGACGAGGAAAGCCACAGCGGTCTGGTCCGCCATGTGATGACGCGGGTGAACCACCTGGGCGAGTGCATGGTCACCCTGATCATCAACGGTGAAACGCTGCCGCGTCAGGAGGAACTGATCACAGCCTTGTCTCGGGACCTGCCCGGTTTCATCTCGCTGTGCGTATCCGCCAACACGCAAAGGGGCAATACCATCCTGGGCACAGGCTACAGGACACTGTGGGGCGCGCCAAGGCTGAAAGATCGCCTCTGCGGCTTTGATTTTTCGCTCAGTCCCCTGTCTTTCTTTCAGATCAACCGCGCGCAGGCAGAAACGCTTTACTTTAAGGCCCTGGAGATGTCAAAGGTGAAACCCAATGACCTGGTGATCGATCTGTACTGCGGCGCGGGGACGATCAGTTCCCTGTTCGCCTCCAAATGCAGGGAAGTCATCGGCATCGAGATCGTGCCCCAGGCCATTGAGGACGCCAGGGAAAACGCGAAACGCAACGGGATAGGCAACGTCCGCTTTATGCAGGGGGCCGCTGAAACCTTGATGCCGCAGCTGGCCGCCGAAGGGCACAGGCCTGACATCATCGTGCTCGATCCCCCGCGCAAAGGCGCGGCACCTGAGGTGTTGGATGCCATAACAGCGGCTTCTCCTGAAAAAATCGTCTATGTCAGCTGCAACCCGGTCACCCAGGCGAGGGACGCCAGGATACTGTGCGATGCCGGGTACCGCGCCGCCGCCTGCCAGAGCGTGGATATGTTCTGCGCTACGCCCGATGTCGAGAATATTCTACTGTTTGAAAGGGCGATCCCTTGAAAAGCCTCCGGGATGATCCGCGCTATGGGATGTTCCCCAACGCACGTCTGAAAAGGCTGGTCATGCCGCTGGTGATCGAGCAGGCGGCGTTGGTGGTGGTTGGCCTGGTGGACGCGGTCATGCTCTCTTCCATCGACCACGATGCCTTTTCGGCGATCTCCCTGGTTGATATGATCAACAACCTGATCAGCCAGATTTTTATGGCCATCGGTGCCGGCGGGGCTATTCTGGCCGCCCAGTTCATCGGAAAAAAAGACAGACAAAGCGCTGTCTCCATTGCCACCCAGGCGGGCCTGCTGGCGATCGCCGTCTCGCTGTCGCTGACATTGGCTGCGCTTATATTCAACGGCCCGCTGCTTCGCGTGCTTTATCCCAAGGTCAGCGGCGGTATCATGGGTTATTCGCGTATCTACTTCGCGCTGGTTGCCGCATCCTACCCCTTTTACGCGCTGTACAGCTGCGGCTGCAACCTGCTCTACGCGCAGAGCAACAGCCGCGCCTCGATGATCTCCAGCTTTACCATGTACCTGTCAAAGGTACTGATGAACCTGCTTTTTATCTCTGTCTTTCGGATGGGGGTCTGGGGCATCGGCCTGTCAACCATCATCTCCCGCGCGATCGGCGCTTTCATGACCACGCATGTCCTGCTCCACCCCGATTCGCTGATCCACTACGAGCGGCCCTTCTCCATCAGGAGGCTGCTGGATATCGACAGGCGCATGATCCGCGTGGCCTGGCCCGCCGCTGCTGAAAACAGCCTGTTCCTGCTGGGCAAGCTGATCGTCGGCATGATGGTCGCGGGCTTTTCCGGCATCATGATCGCGGCCAACTCTGCCGCCAACACCATCAGCACCATCGTCAACGTGCCGACCAACGCGCTCAGCCTGGCCACCATCACGGTCGTAGGCCAATGCGTTGGCGCCGGAAAAATGGAGGAGGCGCGCTATAACGCCATGCGCCTGCTGAAGCTCACCTATATCGCGCACTTCTTCATGTCAGCCGCGCTGTTTGCCCTGACCGTTCCCCTGGTAGGGATGCTCAGGCTCCCGGCCGAGTCTTCCCAAACTGCCATTGATCTGCTGCGTGTCTACTTCTGCCTCACCTTTATATTCGAGCCGGGCGCTTTCGGCCTGCCCAACAGCCTGCGCGCTTCAGGCGACAACAAATACACCATGTACGCTTCCATCTTCAGCATGGCGGTTTTCCGCGTGGGCTTCTCCTTCCTGTTTACACAGGTGCTGAATATGGGCATGCATGGCATATGGTATGGCATGTATATTGACTGGGCAACGCGAACAGCGCTCTTTATCCGCCGCTACAGAAGCGGAAAGTGGGAGCGGCACGTTTTGGTATAATACGCTCTAAACTGATGGAAAACGTAAATGCATCCAAAGCAGAGAGTTATTTTGTCTCTGGGCGAGGAGCAAACGAAGGGAAGCGTAGCAGAGCTACGCTGACTGAGCAGCGACAAAGCACAGGGGCAAAAGAACCGATGCGACGAAGCATTTATGTTTGGAATCAGTTTCACAGCTTGTCTATCTTGTTCAGATCCCTGATTCCCTTGGCCTTTCCATCTCCGACGAGGCCGACCAAAAGATAGGTGTCGGTCAGTACATCATAATGCACCTGCGGCAGCACGCGGAAGTTCTCAATCTTGCCGGTGGAAGATACGTGCATGCGCGGCCCGGTGCAGCGGTGCAGGTCTTCCC
Source organism: Bacillota bacterium (assembly GCA_023460055.1). Taxonomy (GTDB): domain Bacteria; phylum Bacillota; class Clostridia; order Christensenellales; family Aristaeellaceae; genus UBA1038. The sequence goes on from JAEWRJ010000020.1 coordinate 12,825, forward strand.
CGACGCGGATATGATCGTTATCCACGTAGCTGATGGGCAGGTCACGCTCAATTTTGCTTTTTACATAGTTTTCAAGCATTGCCAGATCAAATTGCGGCTGCTGCCTGAAGCGCAGCATAAAGCCGTGGCGTACGTCATCATGCTCGTATTCCTTATCCTTGATGCCCTGCTTGTCCAAAAAGCGCTCCGTCAGATCCTCCGCGCTGTGGGCCATGCGGCGGTACTTGATGGACTTATGCACGATATCCGCGATATCTTCCGGTTCCGGCCCGAACAGGGTGGGGCGGCAGACGATGATCTCATCGCCGATGCCGATCAGCAGCTGGGCGTTGACATTGAGCAGCGGATAGATCAATTCAAAGTGCTCCACCACAACCCGCCGCCCTGCTGACAGCGCGTTTAATACCGCCTGCGCCAGCACATGCGGCTGGGTGAAGGCCTGTTCAAAGCGAACATCCAGATGGTAGGTATGCGGCTGGTAAAAGCCGGTCTCCCCCACCTCAAGCAAGGGGAGCGGGCGCACATTGACGCCACTGTCGTCATTGGTCAGCTCAAGCCCCGGAAACATGCCGCTGACCAAAAGGCTCTTGCCCGAGCCCGCATCGCCGATGATGCCGATCAGGCGGTCAAAGGTATGCAGATGCCGCTGGGCGATCTGCATGCCCATCTGCGTCATACGAACATAGCCCCGCGGAGCAAAGTAAACGCTGTACAGCGGGCCGGGCTCGGGCCGCAGGAACGCCACCTCAGCGCTTCACGCCGATGCCGGCGGCCCTCAGCGCCAGCACGCGGCGCATCTCGTTGTTGCAGATCATAAAGCCCTCATCCACGCCCATGCCGGGCTTGGCTAATATCTGCTCCGGCTGTGACGCCATGGCGCACTGCACGCACACCTCGGCCGAGCGGTTGGTTTCATTGCAGGTGCCGCCCTGGTAGGCGCTGACCCCCTTTCCCTTGCAGTAGAGCACCGCCTCCACCGTGTTGTGCACGCTGCCCAGGTCCGGCGTCTTGATCTGGATCATATGACCCGCCTTGTTATCGGCAAAGTAGATCACATCCTCCAGCGTGTTGCACCATTCATCAGCCACCAGTTCGACATCGATGCCCTCCCGGTCAAGCAGGGCGGTCAGTCCGGCCAGATCCTTCATCTGCGCTTCGCGGCTGCCCGAATCCATCGGCCCCTCGATACGCAGGTGATAGGGCCTGGCGGCCTCTTCCAGTGTCTTTAAATAGTCAGCCATCGCGCGATAGTTGCTGTTGCCAAACACCATGCCGATGGTGCCGTAGACATCGATGTGCAGCACAGGCTTGTAGCCTTGATGAGGCGCTTTGGAACTGATGCGGTCCCGAAGCCACTTGATATATTCCAGCAGCTTTTCTCCCTTTTGCCCGAGCTTCTCTTCCACATGGTTGAACAGCCCGTGAGGAAGCACATCCGCCGCCTTCATAATCATCTTGTCGGCGTTGGTATAGCGGTCATCGCCCGACTGGGTGAATATCTTCAGCGGCTCAAGGGATACATCAAGCCCGTACTCCTCGGCGACCACATCGCACATGTTCAGCTTTTTCGCCTTGGCGACGGCATCCAGAATGGCCTGCGACACGCCGTAGCGGATCGCGGTGTGCAGCCGTTTGCCGCCTGCCTCCATACGGTCGATCTCTCCGGCCAGTTTACGGAAGCTGTCAAGCTCCCGGCCTACAAGATGTTTGGCCACTTCCCCCTCAATGAGCGGAATGAAGTTCTCCGCCAGGAACAGAGGATCGCGCCCGCCCGCGCCCGAATACTGCACAGCCGCGCAGTCGCCCCAGGCGATCTGCCCGTCTTCCAGCACCAGCATCACGCTGATCGCCTCGCCTGCCTGACGAACGCCCGTAAATCCCGGCGTCATCGGCTCCCCCTCATACATGGCCCCGTCATGGGCGGCGCCGGCCTTGATGGCGGCCTGATCGTCAAAATAAAACCCTGTTCTTCCCGGAGCGCAAATGACCTTGCTGATTTTCATATCGTTTCTCCCGCAGCGTATTTTTATTCCCTTGGCCGGCCGACCAGTCGGCTTTTGCTGATGGCGTAAATATCGTCAATAGACATCTGGAAGGATACCTCACGCCCTTCAAACTTCGCCCGCTGGGCGATCTTCTCCCGGTGGAAATCCTTGATATCCTTTGTAAAGGGCAGGTTGCCGCAGTCAAGCATGCGCACCGCGCCATAGTGATCGCGCGCCGGCATGATCTTGCCCGCATTCATGCGGCTGGGCGCGAAGGGCACGTCGATCACCCCGGCCTGGAAAGCGCGCACGGTGCCGACGGCAATATCTCCCTCGCCCAGCTCAAGCGTCTTTTCGATTATGCACCGGACCTCGCGCTTGATCTGATCAACCTCCTCGCGCAGCACGCTGTCATCCACCATCTTCTGATCGGCCAGCATATGGATCAGCTGGCTTGTCGCGCGCAGGCCCGCGGCGTTGGCCTCCATGGTTGGCACGCCCATGGCCTCATGCGGCGTTTTCACGATGACCTTGGTCGCCTTGGCCAAAGCCGCCGCGGCGCTGCCCCAGCAGATCACGGCGAATGCTCTTGCCTCATCCTGCGGGAAGCCGCCCATCCACTGGTGCAGAACGGTCGACACATTGCAGTCCTTATAGCCGAAGCGCTCCAGGTACTCCTTCACCTGCTCGCGCAGGGCATGGATGGCGGCCACATCCTGCACCAGGTTGCCGCACTGGCCGTAGCCCACAGTGATGTTGCGCACCCCCTGCTCCGCCGCCACAAGGGCCTCAATGATGGCTACGGCGTTTGATACGCAGGGCGGCACCAGCGTGCCCGTCAGGGGGCCGAAGGGCTCGCGGTTGATGCTGATGCCACGCTCTTCATAGTAGCCCGTCAGCCTGTCCACATACTGCCAGGTCAGCAGCGTATGCTCCATCGATACGTTCTTAGCGTAGGGGATATTATAGGAGATGCCGCCGCCCTCAAAGCTGGTAAAGCCGCCGGCCAGCGTGATTTCGGCCAGCAGGCGCGCGTCCGGGGTGCCGTGGCGCACCTGAACGGGTGAATTGACGGCGCTTGTCACCCTCCTGCATCCCGCGACACCGTGGTTGACAGCCGGAAATCCGTTGAGCATGGCCTTGCCGGATGACTCGGATTCCTCAATGCCGTGCTGCGCGTCCTCATAGCGGTTGAGGCGCGTGTAGGCATCAATCGTGGTAGGCAAAAGGTCCGCCCCTCCCTCTGTTTCCAGGTGGCGCAAAAGGCGGATATGCTCCTCGATGAGGGGCACACCCGCGCGCGGCTGGATGAGCGTAATATCCTTCCTGATGGCCATATCAAGCTTTGACTGGAATCGTTTATCCATCGGGATGGCCTTCTGGTAGGCCACCGCCTCATCCAGGTCCACCTCCCTGCCGGTCGGCCAGGCAGCCAGCACCTTCCTGCGCTCGCCTAAAAACTGTTCCTCAGACCATTTCCTGTTGATCAGCTGCATATGCTTCTCCCCTTTTTAAGTGGTCGTTCATCATATCAAAGGCCGCTTCCCGGTTGTAGCCGGCCAGTAAACCCATCGCCGACAGGATATACTGCCTGTCTACAGTTACCTCAAATTGGCGCGGTATCAGCGCGCCGGCGTCACGTACCCTCGCGCTTTCACGCACGATGCCCGCGGCGTCCGCGGCGTGGATCAAGGCACCGCCGGTCAGTATCACGCGGTTCACCCGCGTCAGATCCTTGCCCGTCTGCCTGTATAGCAGGCCCGCGGGCGAATATACTTCCTCCAGCGTGCCGGCATGCCGTATCAGCCCCAGGCGGATCGCCAGCACGGCCAGCGCCCTGTCAAAGGCTCCCTCATCCTCGTTTTGAGGCAGCAGGGAAGGGGCGCGGTCAATAGATACCATCAGTTCATTGCAGCGGCTTTCGCTCAAGCCGCTGACGGCACAAAGCTCTTCCATGCCGGCCGCTGCCAGGATGCCGCGCGCGCTGTAGCGCATGCCGATATCTCCCTCTACCGTACGCTTGACCCGCGGCTCACGCAGGCCATGCAAGCCGATAGAAGGATCAAGAGGGTCGCCCACGGCGATGGAATAGATATCAGTCGTTGCCCCGCCCAGATCGACCGCCACCAGATCTCCCAGGCCCTTTTTGCCTGGCAGGCCGTCGCCCAGCAGCGTCAACGCCTCCAGCACCGCCGAGGGTGTCGGCATCAGGATGCCGTCCAATACCTCGCTGTAATCCGAAAGGCCCTTCCCGCGGACAATGCGCTCTAAAAAAATCTCCCGGATAACCTGCTGGGCTGGCGTTATCTCAAGCTTGCCAAGAGCGGGCATCACGTTGGGCGCGGTATACACCCGGTGGGCGCTGTTTGCAAGCGCCTGCGCGCAGGTGGAGGCCGCTGCCCTGTTGCCCGCGTATACGACAGGAAAGTCGCCCGGTATCTTCGCGACCACCCCCGCGTTATGGCGCACGACATCACTGTTGCCTCCATCCGTCCCGCCGACCAGCAGCAGGATATCAGGCGAAGCCTGTTCAATTTCTCGCGCGTCATCATCCGTCAGCTCAAAGGCATAGGTATTGATCACCTTGGCCCCGGCGCCAAAGGCCGCAAAGCGAGCCGCCTTGGCCGTCAGACCTGGCACCAGGCCGCAGGCAACCATGCGCAAACCGCCCGCCGCGCTCGAACAGGCCAGGCGCGCGCGGTACTCGATCGGGCCGGTCTTTTGCGAAAGCAGGCGCAGCGCCTTATGAAAGCCGATGGATACATCCTCCGCCGCGGTCGTATAGCTCTGGGCGGTCGCCAAAATAATACGGCCTCCAGCGTCAACAGCCGTCAGCTTGGTATAGGTCGATCCGAAGTCGATCAGCAGTACGGGATCCATCAATCAGTCCCCCAAATCCTCCCTGAGTGCCGCGATGGCCGCTTCAGGCGGTGTGCCGGGGCCGAACACGCGGTCAAAGCCCATGTCCTTGAAGCGCTTCTCCACTTCCTCAAAGGGCTGCTTGCCCACAACAATGTTTCCGCCCACATACATCAGGATGCGCTTCAGCCCGGCCTCGTCGCACTTATCCCGCAGCCCCTGACAGTCAAGCTCGCCATGGCCGTATAGGGAAGAGACGATGATGGCGTCAGCCGCGGATTCGATCGCCGCCTCTATATATTCTTCCTGGGACACCATGACACCCAGATTGATCACATGAAAGCCGGCTTGCGTGAAGGCATAGTTGAGTATCTGATTGCCAACCGCGTGAACATCCGCGCCGATGACCCCCATGACAAGCGTTTTCTTGCCCATAGAATATTCCTCCTTGTAATATCAGAATCATACCTTCCTTTTCCCAGTCTGTCAATACGCGCCGCCCTTCACAAACACCCTTTGCTTGCTAGCCGCGCAGGCTTTCAGATATAATGAGGGCGGTTATCAAAATGACAAAAAGGAGGTTCCTGTACATGAAAATAGCTCAGTGTACGGATACCTTTCTGCCGATCACCGATGGCGTGGGACGCGTTGTCCATGCCTACGCGACCGGCCTTTCCGCCCTGGGTCATGAGGTGACAGTGATCTCACCTTTATATGATACCGGTCACAGGGCCAACTACCCCTTTGAGCTGGTGGATTATTTAAGCTACGCGGTCCCCACCGCGCCGCAATACAAGATGGGAACTGCGGCCGCGGACGCGCATTACCGCAAGCGCATCAGTATGGTCAAGCTGGATATTCTGCACGCGCACGGCCCCTTCGGGGCGGGCCGGGAGGCGCTGCGCTTGGCCAGGCTGCGCGATATTCCGCTGGTGGTCAGCTTTCACTCAAAATACTATGATGATTTCTATAAGGTGACGAAAAGCTCGTCCATCTCAAAGATTGCTGTCAGCAATATTGTTCATTTCTATGAACGCTGCGACGACGTATGGGCGGTCAGCGGGCCCACTGCGGATGTGCTGCGGGAGTATGGATTCAAAGGCCCTATCCGCGTGATGCCAAACGGCGTGACACCAAGGACGGCAGACCCCTCAGCGGCTGAGCGCGTGAAGCGCCTGCTCGGCCTGCGCGACGAGCCCATGCTGCTCTTCGTCGGCCAGATCAACTGGAAAAAGAACATCCTGCGGGTACTGGAAGCTTCGGCCCTGCTCAGGCGGGAGGGGCGGAGCTTCCGCCTGGTGCTGGCCGGCAAAGGGCCTGATGAGGAAGCGGTGCTGTCAAAGATTAAGGAGCTGGGTCTTGAGGATGTATGCTCGCTGCCCGGCCACATCACCGATACCGCGGATCTTGACGCGCTGTATAGCTGCTCTTCGCTGTTTGTGTTTCCTTCCCTGTACGATAACGCGCCGATGGTGGTTCGCGAAGCCGCGGTCATGGGCCTCCCCTCAGTCATGGTGCGGGGCAGCGACGCCGCTGATGTTGTACGCGAAGGCGAAAACGGGTTTTTATGCGACGACAGCGCGGAAGGTCTGGCCCGCGTGATCGCCTGCGCGCTCGAAAAGCCCGAAGAAACCAAAATGATCGGCGAAAGAGCCCGCAGGGACATACCCGTCTTCTGGGAAAGCCTGATGCCCCAGGTGATCGAGGCCTATGAGGAGATAATTGAAAACTACCAGGGACGGACTCGCCGCAAGCCCAGCCGCCCCGCCAATGCCTATTCCATCTGGGATTCGGAGGATGAATGAGCGAACGCTTGGAGGAGCTGCAGGGCACGGTCGCCGATACTGTCTTTCGCAACAACGAAAACGGCTGGTCGGTCATTGAGGTGCGCGCGCAGGGCGACATCATCACGGTTGTAGGCGCGCTGCCCGCCCTGTCCACAGGCGAAACCTGCCTGTTTGGGGGCGAATGGGCGCACCACCCGCAGTATGGCAAGCAGTTCAAAGCAAGCTCCTGCAGCATTCAGACACCCACCACCCTGCGCGGCATCGAGCGCTATCTGGGCAGCGGCATCATCAAAGGCGTCGGCCCAAGCACAGCCCGGCTGATCGTGGAGCATTTCGGCCAGGATACCCTCCAGGTACTCAGCGAGCAGCCCGAGCGGCTGCGGGAGATACCCGGCATCGGCAAGAGGCGCTGCGAGCAGATAGCGGGAAGCTATCTTGAACAGCATCTTCTGCGCAAAACCATGGTTTTTTTACAGACCTACGGACTGTCTGTCGGGCTATCCGAAAAGATCAGCAAAAGGTATAAGGACCGAGCGGAAGAAGTGATCCGCGCCAATCCTTATCAGCTGATCGATGATATAGACGGCATAGGCTTTTTGACCGCCGACCGCATCGCCCTGTCGCTGGGATTTTCGCAGTCCGGCGAGGGGCGTCTGAGGGCCGGC
>JAEWRJ010000021.1 GCA_023460055.1 Bacillota bacterium
GGGATATTCTCAGACATTGAGCCCCAGCTGATCGCGTGGAAGGAAAAAGGGATCACCGATGCCTCCAAGGCACGGCAGTTAATCGCCGCCCCGCCTTTGCCGGGCCAGCGCAAGACGGGCAAGTCCGTATCCGCGCAGCAATACGGCCAGCGCGAATATACCGAGCAGGAACTGGCCGGCAGCGGGATCGCGGAGCTGCTGAAGGAGGCTCAAAAGTATGATGAACCGTGAGATTCTTCTGAAGGCTTTAGCGGAAAAAAAGGCAGCGCGCGCCCGCAACGAACAGACAGAGGCGCAAAGGCTTGATGAAGTCTGCGCCATATCCCCCAGGATAGCCCGTCTGATCAATGAGCGAAGGCAGGCTCTTTATTCCGGCCTTCGCGCCGCCTTAAACGGTATCATTCCTCAAAACATCGAGGAGGATACACGCCTGCGCAACGAGCAGATCACCAGTCTTTTAAGCGAATTGGGGTACGCGCAGGACTATCTCTCCCCCATATTCGACTGCGCCGACTGTGAGGATACCGGTTATACAGGAGAGGGTAAAAAAAAGCTGTGCGGCTGTGTCCGCCTGCGTTATCAGGAGCTATTGTCTGGCGATTGTTTTCTGGGCGAAACGCAGACCTTTGAAAACTTCGACGAGCGCATCCTGCCGGCTTTGCCGATGCCCGGACAGACCGTCAGCCAGAGAGCTTATACACGGGCCCTTCGGGATATCTGCGAGCGCTATGCCGACAGCCTGCCGGACAGCTCTCCCTTTAATCTGCTGCTCTACGGCGGCAGCGGCCTGGGAAAAACCTATCTCCTCCGCTCCATCGGCGTGAGGGCGACGCAAAGAGGCATGCAGGCCCTGTCGCTCAGCGCCAACGCGCTGCTCAACAGAATCCGTGCGCAGTACTTTGCCAGAAACGGAGAAACGCCCGACGACAGCTATTTGCATGTCCCCCTGCTGCTGATCGACGATCTGGGGACAGAACCGCTGTGGGAAGGCATCACGGTGGAGCAGCTGTTCGCGCTGATCGAGCACAGGCTAAGCAGCGGGCTGCCTACCGTGATCAGCACCAACCTCAGCCTGACAGAATTGAAAAGCCGCTATACGGAGCGGCTGATGTCCCGCCTTTCCGACGAGCGGATGTGGAAAAAGCTCGCCTTTTTGGGCGATGATCTGCGTTTGAAGCGCAATACGTAGATTAATTGAGAGCAATATCCTTCAGAGCCCGTTCATAGCGCTTGAGCGCTCGCGCCTTCAAAGCCCGCGCTTCCCCGTGAAGTCCCTCCTGCTCAAACAGCATGGCGGCGGCCTCGCGGGTTTCTTCTATCAGGAGCATATCCTCCACGCCAAAGCCGTCGGGCGACAGGCGGCCGCTCTGCCTGGTCCCCAGAAAATCGCCAGGGCCGCGCAGCTCAAGATCCTTCTGGGCGACAACAAAACCATCGTTGGTGGCGCACAGCGTCTGCAGCCGCTCATTGTTCTCCCCCATCAGGAAGCACCAGCTCTCAGCAAGGCCGCGGCCCACCCGCCCTCGCAGCTGGTGCAGCTGCGACAGGCCGAACCGGTCAGCGTTTTCTATGACCATGACAGTGGCGCGCGGCACATTGACCCCGACCTCAATTACGGTGGTCGCGACCAGCACGCTGATCTCACCCCGCGAAAAAGCGGAGATGACCGCCTCCTTCTCATCACGCGGCTGAGCGCCCCAGGTCAGTCCCAAAGACAGACCCTTAAGCGGCCCTTCGCGCAGCCGCTCATACATATCCTGCGCGTTTTCGGCCTCGATGGCCTCGCTTTCCGATACCAAAGGACAGACCAGATAAGCCTGGCAGCCCTGCGCCACCTCGTTCCTGATAAAGCGATACATATCCTCCCGCTTCTTCTCTGACACCACACGCGTCTTCACAGGCCTTCGGCCGGGCGGCAGCTCATCCACCACTGATATATCCAGATCGCCGTACAGCATCAGCGCCAGCGTGCGCGGGATAGGTGTAGCCGACATGACAAGCACATGGGGCTCCTGCCCATCCTGTGCCTTTTCGCTGAGCCTTTTTCTTTGCCTGACGCCAAAGCGGTGCTGCTCATCGGTAATAACCAGCGCCAGATCCTTATACACGACCCCTTCGCTGAACAGCGCCTGTGTGCCGATCACCAGATCCCATTCGCCCGAAGATATCTGCCTGACCGCCTCCCGCCGATCGGCTGCTTTCATGCCGCCAAGCAACAGCCCGCAGCGGATGCCGAGAGGTTCAAGCAGAAGCCTGGCGCTTTCCAGATGCTGTCTGGCCAGTATCTCCGTAGGCGCCATCAGGGCTGTCTGATGGCCTGCTTTGGCCGTCAGGCAAGACGCCGCCAGCGCGATGGCGGTCTTGCCGCTGCCCACATCTCCCTGCACCAGCCTGCGCATGGCCCGGCCTCCTTCGAGGTCAGACATGATCTGATCAAGCACCTTGGTTTGCGCGGCTGTCGGATTGAACCCCGTCTGCCGCCAGAAGGCCTCCATCAGCCCCTCATCTCTTCCCACCCTGACACCGGAGCGCGCTTCACCCCGCAGGCTTCGCAGCGCAAGCTGATAGAGCAGGAGGTTTTCAAAAGCAACGCGGCGCTTGGCGCGCTTTAACGCAAGGGGATCGGCCGGCCTGTGCACCTCCCTGAGCGCTTCATGCAATCCGCACAGATCCCAAAGCGCAAGAAGGCTCCCTGGCATCGTCTCCGGGCAGAGCACGGCCAGATCCGGGAGCAGCTGATCGACCAGCCCCGAAAACACACTGCCAGATACGCTGCCGACAGGCGCGTACTGGGGAATGATCCCCCGCTCCTTGATCACTTTGGGGCTTGACAGTGTCAGGCGGCCCTTCACCATTTCCGGTCTGCCATAAAAAATCGCAGAGTCGCCGTTTTTGTATTGATGGCGCGTCCAGGGCTGGTTGAACCAGACAACGCGGATAGAGCCCGTTTCATCCTCAGCCTCGGCCGTTACCATGCTCATGCCCTTCATATAGCGGAGGGTCGGCGCTCCCAGGAAGCTCAGCGAGAAGCACACCGCTTTGCCGGGAACCGCGTTTGCCACAGGCGTATCCCTTGTACTGTCGATGTAGCCGCCCGGAAAGCGCCACAGCAGATCGGCGGGCGTATAGATACCGGCTTCATTCAGGGCTTCAAGGCGTTTTGGCCCCAGGCCCTTGATCTGCTTGATCTCCATCCCTCTGCTTCCTCCATGTGTGTATAAGAAAGGGGCCGTACGCCTTGGCGCAGCAGCCCCTTGCCCGTGCTGTTTAGTCTATTCTACTGACAGCAGGTAATAATACAGCGGCTGACCGCCGTTTTGCACCTCGACATCGCACATCGGATAGATCTCAGCGAGCTTTTCGCCCAGGGCTTCGGCGTCTTCAGGTTTTGTCCCGTCGCCGTAGTAAACGGTGATCAGCACATCATCATCCGTGACGATCTGGTTCATCAGCTCAAGCGCCGTTTTTTCAATGCTCAGGCCGTTCACTGTGACTTCGCCGTTGCGCAGACCGATGATACTGCCTTCCTTGATGTCCAGCTCCTCCATGTGCGTATCACGCACAGCGTAGGTGATCGTGCCGGTGCGCACGCGCTCGGCAGCCTCATTCATGCGGCTTTCATTATCCTCCGCCGAAAAATCAGGCTGGAAAGCCACGACAGCGGCCAGACCCATCGCCACGTTTTTGGTCGGCAGGACAACGATGTTTTTGTCAGACAGCAGGGCAACCTGCTGAGCCGCCAGGATCACATTGCCGTTATTGGGCAGCATAAAGATGGTCTTGGCGTTAATGCCTTCCACTGCCTTGGCAAGGTCCTCAATGCTGGGGTTCATGGTCTGCCCGCCCTCAACGACGGCGTCAACGCCCAGATCCTTGAAAATGCTGGAAAAACCGGCTCCCAGCGAGACAGACACCATGCCGAAATCCTTGGGCTCGGCCTGCGCGCTCTCCTCAGCCTTCTTGGCGTCATTATCACGGCGCTGCTGAATCATGTTGTCGATCTTGATGCCCGCCAGCTCGCCCAGCATCAGCCCGTACTGGAGGGCTTTGCCCGGATCGTTCGTGTGAACATGCACCTTGAGCACGGCGTTATCGCCCACCACCAGCACGCAGTCACCGATGCGGCTCAGCTTGCGGCGGAAGGTGTCAATTTCCGTATCTGTCAGCGTGTTATAGGGATTCTGGACAAAATATTCTGTGCAATAGGCAAACTTAATCTCTTCCAGGCTCTCGTGGTCGTCCGCGAACACTTCCTCATGCGAAGCGTCCTTTGACATCTCGATCACGGTATCCTCGATATACTCGCCCTTGAAAGCGGTATAGTAGCCGGCGTATACAATCAAAAGGCCGCGTCCGCCCGCGTCGATCACCCCTGCCGCCTTCAGCTGGGGCAGCATCTCCTGGGTCTTTGCCAGGATGATCTCGCCGGATGAAAGGATGGTGCGGAACAGCGCGTCAAAATTATCCGGTTCCCGCTCAGCCTGCGCGATCGCGTCATCCGCTACCACCCGGGCGACCGTCAGGATGGTGCCTTCTTTGGGCTTCATAACAGCCTTATAGGCTGTATCCGCGCCGTTTTTCAAGGCCGCGGCAAACTGCCGGGGCGTAATGGGTTCTTCAAGACCTTCCAGGGATTTTGAAAAACCGCGGTACAACTGGGAGAGGATAACCCCTGAGTTGCCCCGCGCGCCGCGCAGCGCCCCCTTGGCCACCGCGCCCACCGCCTCGCCGACGGTAATATTCTCTTTGCCGTTAAGCTCCCTGACCGCTGAGATCATGGTCATGGACATATTTGTCCCCGTATCGCCGTCAGGCACCGGAAACACATTGAGTTGGTTGACCGCCTCCCTGTTTTTATCCAACAGGGCCGACCCCGCGTTGACCATCTCACGAAACAAGAGGGCGTCTATCGCCTTAATCTCTGACAAATCTGCTATCCTCCGTTAAAGGTCCGCTCAGACCCGAATGCCTTCAACCGTGATATTCACGTTTCGAACCTTTACGCCGGTCATGCTCTCAAGTTTATACTTGACAACTTCCTTGATCGACTCGCAGACGGCTGTCATGGAGATACCGTATTCCACGACGATATACAGGTCGACGTCGATCATATCCTCCACCAAGCGGATCTGCACGCCTTTGCTGAGGTTTTCACGCCCCAGCCATTCGACAATGCCGTCCTTGGCCCGTTTGGATGACATGGCGACAATGCCATAGCTTTCAAGCGCGGCGTAGCCGACAACCTTGAGCATGACATCCTCAGAAATGAAGATCGTCCCTATATCATTCTTGATTTTATATTCCATGCGGAGAAACCTCCCTTTCCGGAACTATGCGCCGGACACATCTTAGTATACAGGCTTTGATGTTTCAACGCAACCGAAAGCCACCCATAACCACGGCTTGGCGCGGCGGCAGTACGCAGCAGCGCTCCACCAAGGAGATTATATCCAAAACAGAAGCTTTCATCAAGCGCGGCGGCTGTCAGAAGCCGTTTTCACGGTTGATGGCATCAATTTCCGTACGGCGCAGCGGCGGATTGCAGTGCTTGCAGGGGGTCAGTTTTGAAAATTCCGGGTCTTCCAGCCGGTCATAGGTCAGATCGCCCTTGAGCGGCAAATATCTGTCCTTGATGCTGGGGCATTTCTGATCCAGATGATAGTACTGGCCGCCGTTGGGATTAAAGTACAGCGCCAGGTCATCCGGCGGCACCTCGCGGTAGCGGCCGGTGTCATCCCAGACCAGCACCTTGGTGTTTACCTTGATGTTGGTCCACAGCCAGGTCATGTTGACACCGTCATCATTATTCTTCCTCTGCACGCGGATGCAGCCATGGCTGGCCTTTTCGCCCAGCACGCGCTCCTGGCTGGAGTAGTCCCGGTAGCCTGTTGTTTCGTTGACGATATAAGGCACTTCATGGATCAGGGTGCCGCCGTCTATGCGCATGCCCATGCCGCAGACCAGGTTGCCCGCCATAAAATCACCCACCCGGCTGACCATCAGGAATTCGCCTGAGGGCGTTTCGTTCCAGGGCTGCTGGCTGGTAGGCTTGCCGGTTGATACGATCAGCGTAGTGAACAGCTTGCCGTCCTTGAAGACATACATTTCCTGTTTCAGTTTATCAACGAGGATACCGTAATCATCGCGCGGGGTGACGGTTTTGAGGGCGCTTGTTTCCACGTAACCCCGCATGAGCTCATCCGTCTCGCCGTAGCCTCGGCGGGTACGGTTATTGGGCCCGTAGCTTGAGTTATAGGTTTCGACCAGCGACCACCCGCTGTCGAGGGTCTCTATCACATGCACGCCATGGGATACAAAGGTGATCTCGCCGACGATATTGTCCCTTGAACTGTCCTTATCCGGCGTTTTACGCAGCTTGTAGGTCTCCCGCTGATCGCCGCCCTCAACGACGGTGATTGGCTGCATCATCACCTGCCAGATCCTCTCTTCATCCCACTCACCGACAGGCAGCTTCCAGTAGCTGCTGCCCCGGTCTTCAGCAGGTACCTGCTCCTGAGTAGGCACTTTATAGTGATCAGGCGCAGACGCGGGTTCCGGAGAAGTGACGGGCTGCGGTGAGGCTTCTTCGATCAGGGCAGCCGTGTCGATAACAACGGGAGCCGCAGGCTCATCTATCATGTTCTGTGTCTTGCCGGCTTTTACAGTCACGATCAGGTGATGCGGGTTGCTTAAAAAGCCTCCTTCTTCCTCCAGCGTCAACGAGAGGGTCACCACGCCGGAAGGATCGGACAGGCCATCGTACAAGAGGCCGTCCCAGGGGATCAGAAGGCTGCCCTCAGGGACATCGGCGGTCAGAATGGGCCGCTTGAGGCCATCCGCTCCCGTCACGGTCAAGTGAAGCTTTCCGGCCATGCTGGCGAAGGCGCTGATGAACCATTCCTCGTTGCCGGCGGTCAATACAGAATCGCTCAGCGTCACCTCGGTCAGGCGCGGGCTCAGGGTGCCTGCTTTAAACGATTCGCGGACCTTTTCCCCTCCCTGCTCAAGGACCAGATAATAATCTCCCGCGGGGAGAAGGCCTCCCTCGCCCTCCAGCAGCTCACCGTCCCAGAATACATCATTATGGCCTTCTCTGGCCTGTATGCCATCAATGGCCGTACCCACCAGCCGGCCTTCCTTATCCTCCGCCAATAGGCGCGTTTCGCCGGCTCTGGGGCTGTGGAAAGATATCTTCACGGTCTTGCCGGGCCTGAACCCGGCGGGTATCTCTTCAAAACTTAAGCTTTCTCCCTGTGCCAGCACGCCGGACGGGGCACTCATAAGGGCAATGACGAGCAAAAGCGCTGCGATCTTTCTGCGGGTCATGGTCTCTCCTTTGATCGGTAAAATAAACATCTTTATCATATCAGAATAATTTATTACGAGCAAGTAACAAGTTGTAAACTCACTATTAACAACCGGCAGCTGTCCTGATCAATTTCCGCTCTGCGATTTGTAAACGTTCTCAAGCTTCGCTATAATACAGATCAGTAAAAGGGGGGCGCGGATGGTGGGAGAGCTTGAAAGGGTCATGGAGGCGCTGCGCGGGCTGCGTGCCCCGATCAGCCTGGACGAATATGACCTGCATCGGCAGATTGCCCATATATTGGAAGAGAGCGGCCTGGACTATGAGCATGAAAAGCAGCTGATGCCTCGATGCCGCATTGATTTTATTGCCGGCGGGGTCGGCATTGAGGTCAAGCGCGGGCGGCCCAATAAAACCAATCTGATCAGGCAAGCCGAACGTTACCTGTCAAGCGGCAGTCTGTCCGCCATCATCATCGTCTGTGAGCAGGGCTTTGACATGCCAGCTTCCATTCTCGGCCTGCCCTGCCGCACCCTCAGCCTTCGCCGCCTGTGGGGCCTGGCGAACCCGGCCGGCGAGACAGGAGGGCCTTGCGCCGCTCCGGTCCTGCCGCCGTTGGAGGATGACGTCTCCCCGGACATCCCGATCAAGCAAGGCGAACCGGGCGATGTTCCGCCCTATCTGCGCGCATATCAAGCCGATGGCCATCTGTATGGCACCCTCAGCTACAATGCGCGCAGCAAGTCCTGGATCATCAAGGGTGAGCCCGCGGCCACGGAGATGGCAAAAAGGCTTTTCCCGGGCAGCGATTCCGGCCGGCGCGGGACGGCCCGTTTCTCGGCGCACCGGCGGATCGTCGGAGAGATCAACTGGCTCATGCAGCGCTATCCCCTGTCCATCGCCCCCCGCGACCGCGACCGCTGGGAAAATGCTCTCCGGGAGGCACAGGCGTATGAGCGGGAAAAGCGCCTCTTGTTTGATGCCCCCTGTGACATCACGCCGCCGGAGGGGTCATTTCTGGGAAATCTGCGCGCGTTTCAGCAGATAGGCATGAACTGGCTGTGCCGGGTGAAACGCGGCCTGCTGGCCGACGAGATGGGTCTGGGCAAAACCGTGCAAGCCCTCGCCGCGCTTGCCGCGACAGGCTCTCTCCCCTGCCTGATCGTCGTGCCGCCGCACCTGATCCTCAACTGGCAGTCAGAGATCGGACGCTTTTTGCGTGTCAGCAATGAGACGCCATCCGTTCATGTGATCAAGGGTCTCAAGCCCTATCCTCTCCCGAAGGCGGATATTTATCTGATCCACTACCTGCTCCTGCGCGGCTGGAAGGAGGACCTGCCAAAGCTCCCCGTGCGCGCGGTCATATTCGATGAAGTACAGGAACTCCGGCACACCGGCACCGAGAAATACTCAGCGGCTTCCCTTCTTTCATCGGTCTGCGAGCGGGTGTGGGGACTTTCGGGCACGCCAATCTACAACCAGGGCGGGGAGATATGGAATGTGATCAACATTCTTGATTTTCACTTTCTGGGCGATTGGGAGAGCTTTTCACGCGAGTGGTGCTATGGATACGGCAATGCCCTTGTCCTCAAGCCCGACCTGCTTGGCGAGCATCTGAGGCGCGAGGGCATGATGCTGCGCAGAACAAAAAAAGAAGTGCTCCCCGAACTGCCCGACAAACGCAGGCTGGTGCAGGAGATCGACGCTGACGGCGCGCTGTACAAGCGTCTGATGCAGCCTGTACTGGAAAAGCTGAAAACATGGGCGATGGAAAGCGATCTGAGCGCTTCCCGGCGGGCGCTGCTTGAGGACAGGATTTCGCAGGAGGAGCGGCAGGCGGCCGGTATCGCCAAGGCGCCTTTCGTTGGCCAGTTTGTACGCGCCTTGATCGAATCGGGCGAAAAAGTGCTGCTTTTCGCCCATCACCACGCCGTGATGGATACCTATAAAAAGGAGTTGCACAGCCTTTCCCCCGCCTTTATCACAGGACGTGAAACAGCGGCACAGAAGGAAAAGAGCCTGGAGCGCTTCATGCAGGGCAGAACGGACCTGTGCTGCGTTTCCCTGCGGGCGGCCTCCGGCCTCAACCTGCAGCGGGCCACCGCCGTCGTGTTCGGGGAACTCGATTGGTCACCCGCCGTTCACAGCCAGGCAGAAGACAGGGCGCACCGCATCGGGCAGAAGGATTCGCTTCTGTGCTATTATCTTGTGAGTCCGGGCGGCAGCGACGCTGACATCCAGGAGCACCTTGGGCTGAAGGTCAGCCAGTTCATGGGCTTGATGGGCGAAGCGCCCCAAAGCCCGGATATCGAGGCGCAAAACGCCGCTTTCGCCAAGAGACATGTTGAGAAACTGTTGTCCCTTCACTATCCGGGCCTGCATGAAGCAGTTTGACAAATAAGAACCTTTGTTCTATCATGGATTCAACTGACGAAGGGGGCTTGCCATGCGGGTTTTGGGCATCGATCCGGGTCTGGCGACAATGGGCTGGGGTGTTGTGGACGCGGGGGCCCGCAGCCCCGTTTTTATATCCTGCGGCATCATCTCAACCCCGCCCGGCATGCGCCTGCAGGAGAGGCTATCCGCGATCAAGCGAAGCATCAAGGAACTGCTGGAAGAGTACAAGCCCGACGAGATCGTGTTTGAGGAACTGTTCTTCTCCCGCAATGTCACCACCGCGCTGACCGTCGGAGCGGCAAGAGGCGTCGCCATTACTGCCTGCGCGGAGTATACGCCGATGCTGTATGAATACACGCCCATGCAGATCAAGCAGGGGATCACGGGCTACGGCAAGGCGGATAAGAAACAAGTACAGCAGATGGTTGCCCTGATTCTCAGGCTCAGCGACATCCCCAAGCCCGACGACGCGGCTGACGCCGTGGCGGCGGCTATCACCCACCTGAACACAGGGCCCGGCAAGATCCAATTTCGCATGAAGTAAGGGGCAGTATGTACGCGTTTATAGAAGGCATTGTAGAGCATAAATCATCAGGCGAGCTGGTTATCAACGCCGGAGGCGTGGGCTATCTGCTGCTATGCAGCCAGAGCACCCTGTCCGCCGCCCCGCCCAGAGGAGAGTTCGCGCGTATTTACACACACCTAAGCGTGCGTGAAGACGCGATGGAGCTGTTTGGCTTTACCTCACAGGAGGAAAAGGCCATGTTTCTGCGGCTGACCAGCATCTCAGGTATCGGCCCGCGCACCGCGCTGGGTGTACTTGCCGCGATGCCGCTGTCCGATCTGACACTGGCCATACTGACCGGTGACGCCGCGACCCTTTGCCGCGCGCCGGGTATCGGCAAAAAAACGGCCCAGCGCATCACGCTGGAACTTAAGGATAAGCTCTCTGCTGAGGATCTGCCCGCCGGGACGCAGACGGTCAACCTGCCGAGCTCTTCAGGCACTGACAGCGCCGTTGGGGAGGCGATCCTGGCCCTGCAGTCTTTGGGCTACACCCAATCTGAAGCCGCCCGCGCCGTCTCCGCGGCCCACCAGGAAGCCGGCGATGCCGCAGGCGCTGATGACCTGGTACGGCTTGCCCTGCGCGGCATGATGAAAGGATGAGCATGGAAAGCGACCGCATTTTAACCTCCGGCGTACACCGCGAGGACGGTGAGATAGAGACATCCCTACGCCCAAGAAGCCTGCGGGATTATGTGGGCCAGACTTCCGTCAAGGACAGCCTGAGCATCTACATCAAGGCAGCCCTGGAGCGGCGCGACGCGCTGGATCATATGCTGCTCTACGGCCCGCCGGGCCTTGGCAAGACAACGCTCGCCTGCATTGTCGCGGCGGAGATGGGGCAGAACGTGCGTATCACCTCCGGCCCCGCGATCGACAGGCCAGGCGACCTGGCCTCCATCCTCACCAACCTCAACTCCGGCGATGTGCTTTTCATTGACGAGATCCACAGGCTGTCGCGCGCCGTGGAGGAGGTGCTCTATCCCGCGATGGAGGACGGCGCGCTGGATATTATGATCGGCAAGGGGCCGACCGCGCGTTCCCTGCGGCTTGATCTGCCCAGGTTCACCCTGATCGGCGCGACCACGCGGGCGGGGCAGCTCTCCGCTCCCCTGCGCGACCGCTTCGGTATCACCTTCCGCCTGCAGATGTATACACCGGATGAGCTGGCGCAGATCCTGCGCCGTTCGGCCGACATACTGGGCATGCCCTTTGATCCGGAAGGCATCCGGGAAATCGCCGGTCGCAGCCGCGGAACGCCCCGCATCGCCAACCGCATGCTCAAGCGCGTGCGCGACTACGCTCAGGTCAGGGCGGATGGACGCATCACAAGAGATGTCGCCCATGAGGGCCTTGATATGCTGGATGTGGACGAGCTGGGCCTGGATCAGGTGGACCGGGCGGTGCTTGAGTGCATGATTGATAAGTTCGCCGGCGGGCCGGTGGGCCTGGATACGCTGGCCGCCTCGACCGGCGAGGACGCGATCACCATTGAGGATGTGTATGAGCCCTATCTGCTGCAGCTGGGTTTCATTCAGCGTACGCCGCGCGGCCGCATGGCCACAGAGCGGGCTTACAGGCATCTGAAGCGCACGCCTCCCTCATCCCTCAGCAATATACCTGAACAGGTGCGTTTATTTGATGAAGACAAGTGATTTTAGCTATGACCTGCCCGAGGAGCTCATTGCCCAGACCCCTATCTTTCCCCGGGACGCAAGCCGGATGCTGGTCTGCAACCGGGAGGATGAAAAAAGAGAGGGCCGTATTTTCCGGGATCTGCCGGACTATCTGCGGCCCGAGGATGTCGTGGTGATCAACCACACCCGCGTCATCCCGGCGAGGCTGCTGGGGATCAAGGAAGAGACAGGTGCCGCGGTGGAATTTTTATTGCTTCGCCGCCTGAGTACAGACACTTGGGAATCCCTGGTCAAACCGGGACGCCGGCTTCCCAAAGGCGCAAGCGTCAGCTTTGGCGACGGCCTCCTGAAAGCCACGGTCGGCGATACTATGTCCGGAGGCACCCGGGAGGTGACTTTCAGTTACGTAGGCCTGTTTGAAAACGTGCTGGAACGCCTGGGTGAAATGCCTCTGCCTCCCTATATCCATGAACGGCTCAGCGACCCCAGCCGGTACCAGACCGTTTACGCCAGGTATGACGGCAGCGCCGCGGCCCCTACCGCGGGCCTGCATTTCACGCCTGAAGTCTTGGAGAGGATCAGGGAAAAGGGCGTGGACATTGTGCCGATTCTTTTGCACGTCGGGCTTGGCACCTTCCGCCCCGTCAAGGCACAGGACCTGGATGAGCACGACATGCACAGCGAATACTATGAGGTATCCGAAGACGCGGCTGATCGCATCAACCAGGCGCGCCAAAGAAACGGTAGAATCGTTTGCATCGGCACCACCAGCGTACGGACGCTGGAAACCCTGGCGGACGACCGTGGCCTCATTCACCCGGGCAGCGGGATGACCAAGATATTCATCAAGCCGGGTGTCCCCTTCCGCGGCACCGACATGCTGCTGACCAACTTTCACCTGCCCCAAAGCACGCTGCTGATGCTTGTCAGCGCTTTTATGGGAAGGGACAGCGCTTTGTCCGCTTACCGGCAGGCCGTAGCGGAAAAATACCGGTTTTTCAGCTTTGGGGACTGCATGCTGATCGGCCGCGGACTGGTCAGTTGATGTGATATCCCTGATCTTCCGCTTCATCACGGGCACGCTGGCCTTTGTGCTGGCAGATTATCTGCTTTTTGGCCTTTGGTGCCGCACCCTGGAATCCGCCCTCATGGCGGGCGCCTGCCTGATGGTGCTTTACCTGCTGGTACGCCCCATAGCCCAGGTCGTCCTGTTTGCCTTTAATTTGCTGACCCTGGGGCTGATGTACATCGCGCTTGACAGCACACTGATCTTGGTGATCACGCGCCTGTTCCCCGGCGATGTCCGGGTCAAGGACATTGGCTGGGCCGCGCTTGCTGCCCTGATCATCAATGTGGTACGTTCAATAACCGGAAAGCTGGTGAGAAGCCGTTGAAACCCATCCTTGTGATCGGCGGACTGAATATGGACGTGCTGGGCATGCCCTCAGGCGCTTTCAGCTACCGCGATTCCCTGATCGGAAAGGTCCGCCTGATGCCCGGCGGCGTCGGCCGCAATGTCGCCGAACAGATCGCCCGCCATGGCCATACCGTTGAACTGATGACCATCGTGGGCGGAGATGCTTTTGCCTCTGCCCTCGAAAGCAGCTGCCGGGATCTGGGCATCGGCCTCCAGTATGCCATCCGCTGCGATGAGGCAAGCTGCGTCTACCTGGCTGTGCATGACGCGCAGGGCGACATGGCAGTCGCCATCAACGATATGGCGGCGATGCGGCTGCTGGATGCCGGAAGCGTCAGGCGCCTGCCCGGTGACCGCTTCAGTGCCTGCATGCTGGACGCGAACTTATCGCGGGAGGCATTGGAGGCCGCCGCCGCGCATTTTGTTATCCCTCTTGTGGCTGATCCTGTCAGCTGCGAGAAGGCGCAGCGCTTAAGATCCATCCTGCCGCGCCTGACCGCGCTCAAACCCAACCTGAGAGAAGCGCTGGAGCTGACCGGGACGGACAGCTTATCAGACGCGGCCTCCGCCTTGCTTGACAAGGGAGTCAAGCAGGTATACATTTCATTGGGGAAGGATGGGCTCTACTGCGCCGCAGGCGATCAGCGACTGCAGCTGCCTTCGATCCCCGCTCCCATGGGGCCGGCAACAGGTGCCGGCGACGCGATGACAGCAGGACTCGTCTGCGCCATTGCCGGGCATCAATCCCTGGAGGAATGCGCGCAAAGCGGTTTGCGCTTTGCTCATGAGCACCTCAGCCGGATGGCCGCCATCAACAGCGTGCCGGAAAGGAATATCATATGAAGTACCTGGATGTTTCCAAAAAAGTAAAAAAAGCGCTGAAAGATGGACGTCCGGTCATCGCGCTGGAAAGCACCATCATCAGCCATGGCATGCCTTACCCGCAGAACGTCGAGACCGCGCTGAACTGCGAGCGGATCGCCCGTGAGAACGGGGCCGAACCGGCCACCATCGCGATCATCGGCGGCAAGCTCTGCGCGGGCCTTGAGGAGGAGCAGATCGAGTACTTGGGCAAGACAGGCCTGGGCATCCAGAAGGCCAGCCGCCGCGACCTGCCGGTGATCACGGCCAGACGTCAGGACGGCGCCACCACCGTCGCCGCCACCATGATCATCGCCGCCATGGCGGGCATCAAAGTGTTCGCCACCGGCGGTGTCGGCGGGGTTCACCGCGGCGCTGAGACCACCATGGATATCTCCGCCGACCTTGAGGAACTGGCTCACACCCCCGTCGCCGTCGTCTGCGCGGGCGCCAAAAGCATACTCGACCTCGGCCTCACCTTGGAGTACCTCGAAACCCGCGGCGTCCCGGTGATCGGCTTCGGCACGGACGAACTGCCCGCCTTCTACACCGACCGCAGCGGCTTTAAGGTGGACTACCGCATGGATACCCCTGAAGAGATCGCGGATGCCCTGCGCGCTCAGCGTCAGCTGGGCTTCCCTGGCGGCATGCTGATCACCAACCCCATCCCCCGGGAGTTCGCCATGGATCCTGATACCATTCAATTGGCCATCGGCCAGGCCCTGAGCGAAGCCGCGGCGCAGGGTATCAAGGGCAAGGACACAACGCCTTTCCTGCTGGCCAGAGTAGCCGAACTGACCGGCGGCGACAGCCTGAACAGCAACATCCGGCTGGTCTACAACAATGTGGCATTGGCCGCCAAGATCGCAAAAGCGCTGTAATCGCTCAAAAACAATTCAAAGCCCCGCGGGCTTTTTTACCGCGGGGCTTTGCTGTGCCGGGACATATGGGCACTAAATCGGACTCTATTATGCTTCGTTGATTTTCCTGATCGCATCCTCACGAATGGCCTGCCGCAGGATGGTCAAGTAATCTGAGAAAGCCACCTTATCATCCGCGTAGGTCAGGTTTAGCTCGTATTCCTTTGGAAGCCAGGTGGAGATATCGGACAAGTTATGCTGAATGACCGCCTCGAGATTATCGATGGCTTTATATATTTTCGCTTCAGTCGTCCTGCGCTCCTCCATCTCTTCATACAGGGCGTTCATCTCCTCGGCATACCCCTGCGGCAGCGATTTGACCCATCCGTCGAGAAGTTCTTTTTCCATCTGCTCATGGGCCTCAGTCTTGTCAAATGATGGAATATCTCCGGTAAAGCACTCCCCCAGATCGTGGATGATGAGCATCTTGATCACCTTGTCCATATCAGCCTCGGGAAACTCATCCCGCATGAAAAAGGCCATCAGGGTCGTCATCCACAGATGCTCCGCCACGCTTTCATGCCGGCCTTTGGAGGTATAGCAGTGTCTGGTCGTATCCTTCAGTCTCTCGGCGACCCGAAGGATGTCCAGCAATTTTCTTGCTTCCATATAAAACTCCTTCTATATACAAAAAAGCCGCCATGAATGCTTTTTACATCATCAGCGGCTTTAGGTCAAGGTCTGATCAGGCAGAAGCCTTGTTCAGCGCCTTGGCCAGACGGGCCTTCTTGCGGTTGACGGCGTTCTTGTGAACGATACCCTTGGCCGCGGCCTTATCCAACGTGGAGGCGACAACGCTCAGCTCTTTGACTGCTGCGGTGGGATCGGACGCGAGAATGGCATTGTATTTCTTCACTGCGGTCTTCACTCTGGATTTCACCATGCGGTTACGCAGGTTTTTCTTCTCATTCACCTTGACGCGCTTGATGGCTGACTTAATGTTCGGCAACTTGTTTCACCTCCCCGAATAGCTTGTGCTTAACAGCAAAATTGACTTTACCACAATCTGCCGTTCAACGCAAGAGATAATCCAGCAAAATAGAATATTTTTCATGCATGAATAGCCGCCGCGGATCAATTGATCCTCATACCTGACGTGATCGCAGACTGAACCCATGCGACATCAAACCGACAGAGCATCCAGAACACGGGTCAGGGCTGTTTCCCAGGGCCTTGCGGCGATTACAGGGCAGACTGTGAGGCCGCAAACACCTTCGATCCACCGCCCGTAAGCGGCGCTGACTTCGGCCCTGAAACGCTGCGGTTCCCCGCCTTCCCTTGCCATATAGTTTTCAACGATCTGCGGGATATCATCCTGCAGGAAGACAGCCCTTGCCAGGGGACGATCAAGAAGCGCCACGAGATCGGGAGAAACAAAATCCCCTTCGATGATAACCGGAACCTTGTCCTCAATATGGCGCTGGACAAGCGCCTTCAGCGCCGGGATCATCTCCCTGCCGACATCGATGAGCCAGCTTACATTGCTTTGGATCCCGGCGGCCTGCCAATCCTCTCCACCGTCCCAGCGGTGGATGGCGGGAAGGCAGCCGCTGTCTGTCATGGCCTTTACAGACAGATAGATGTCATCCGCCTCCAAAACACTTACACCATAAAACCGTGATATCTCACAGGCTATGCTCGACTTGCCCGTCCCGGAAGGGCCACCGATCAGCAGAACCATCCAATCTCTGGGCGCGTTTATAGCCATGCTGTATACTCTTTGAATCCTTCCGTCATGCTTTGGCGCGGGATTTACCGCCTGATATCATATATCATGCCAATTATATCTTTTTATACTATACGGTCAAGAACTTCAGCCTGTCAGATCAGGATTGTGCAAATTCTGTTTTCTCATGTGTCTTGTTGACGAGTAACGCAAAAATCACTATGCTTGAATGCAATTGCTTCAGGCTTGCAGGGAGGTACGGCATGCTTAACCACAGGGGAACGGATACATTAAAAACGCGGCGCCTGGTGCTGCGCCCTTACCTCAACGGAGACGGGGATGCCATGTACCTGAACTGGGCAAACGACGAAGAGGTATGCCGCTATCTTACCTGGGCCCCGCTTGAGAGCGTATTGGACAGCCGGCGGATTGTCAACGACTGGGCAGCCTGCTATGGCAGCGAGTGCTACTATCATTGGGCTATCACGCGGGATGGTGAGCTGGTCGGTGATATCGCGATTGTCCGCTGGAATGAGCAGAATGAAGAAGCGGAAATTGGCTACTGTCTCAGCCGCAGGCTGTGGGGGCAGGGCATCATGACCGAGGCGCTGCGCGCCGTCTCCCTTTATCTGTTTTTTAGCATAGGCTTTCACCGCGTAATGCTCCGCCATGACCGGGATAACCCCGCCTCCGGCCGGGTGATGCAAAAAGCTGGTTTCCGCTATGAGGGCTGCATGAAAGAGGCCGCCAGACGCAGGGACGGCACTTGGGCCGACCTTTGCCTCTATGGCGCGACATGCGAGGATTTTCAGGATAAAATGGAGGAGCAAACCCTATGACCAACATCCCCTCCGGCTACCAATCCCTGCTTGACCTGTACGAGACACAGGAGGGCATCGCGCTGATCAAGCATACCTTTGTCGATTTTTTATGCAAGGCGCTGAACCTCAAGCGGGTATCGGCCCCCTTGTTTGTTGAAGGAACGACAGGTCTCAACGACGATCTCAACGGCATCGAGCGGCCCGTGCGCTTTGATGTGAAGCAGACGGGGGCGGATGTGGAGGTGGTGCACTCCCTGGCCAAGTGGAAACGCCAGGCGCTGAAGCGCTACGGCTTTCCTGTGGGAGAGGGGCTGTACACGGATATGAACGCCATCCGCCGCGACGAGGCGCTTGATAACCTGCATTCCATTTATGTAGACCAATGGGATTGGGAAAAGGTGATCACGAAGGAACAGCGCACCATGGCCACGCTGAAAGACGCTATGCAGCGTATCGTGACCGCCATCTGCGCTACCGCGGACCTTTTGCAGTGGCGCTTTCCTGAACTGAGCGTTCCCCTCACGCGCGAAGTCACCTTCTTTACCGCCCAGGAGCTCGAGGACCTTTATCCCAGCCTGACACCCAAGCAGCGGGAAAACAAGGCCGCCGAGCTTTATGGCAGCGTCGGTCTTCTGCAGATCGGCGGCGCGCTCAGGTCTGGCAAGCCTCATGACGGCCGCGCGCCCGACTATGACGACTGGTCCTTAAACGGAGACATCCTGATGTGGAACGATGCTCTGGGAGAAGCTCTGGAGCTCAGCTCCATGGGTATCCGCGTAAGTCCCGAAAGCCTGGCCCGGCAGCTTGAGATATCAGGCTGCGTACACCGCAGCGCTTTCCCCTTCCACCATGCGCTGCTTAAGGGCGAACTGCCCTATACCATCGGCGGCGGCATCGGCCAGAGCCGCCTGTGCATGCTGCTGCTTGAAAAGGCGCATATCGGCGAGGTGCAATCCAGTTATTGGGATGAAGACACACTGGCCCAGTGCCGGGACGCGGGGATCATATTGCTTTGATATGACTGTTGCAAAAAGCCCTTGACCGCATGATCACGGACAAGGGCTTTAATATTTTGATCAGCTCTTATATGACAGAAAAGACGTAGACAGTCGTTGTTTTGTACTCATCCCCGGCTTTCAGCCTTGTACTGCCAAAATCAGGATGATTGGGTGTATCCGGGTGCTGCTGTGTCTCCAGAGCCATGCCGGCGTAAGCGCCATACCGCTGCCCATCATGACCGGGGCAGTCAAGCCCCTGGCCGGAGTAGCACTGGATGCCCGGCAGATCGGTCAGCACGCTCATTTGCCTGCCGCTGTCAGGCGCGCGCAGAATGGCGGCTTCACGCAGGCCCGTCCCTTCAGAAAGCACATAAGCGACATCAAAGCCCTTGGCGCCTTCAAACATGGGATGCGAGGGCTTTTTCCACGCCTCACCTACCATGACCGGCCGTACAGCGTCAAAAGGCGTTCCTTCCACTGGCAGGATCTTCCCCGTGGGGATCAGTTCGCTATCCACTTCAAGGAATTGATTCCCCATGATCTGCAGCGTATGCGACAGGATATCCTTGCCATAGCCCAGATTAAAATAGGCATGATTGGTCAGGTTCACCTGCGTATCACGGTCGCAAACCGCTGAGTACTCTATCTTCAGATTGGCCTGGTCATCAAAGCTGAAGATGACCCGGGTCTTTAGTTCGCCGGAGAACCCCTCCTCCAAATGCAGAGAGGTATAGCGCATGGTGACGCTCTGTTCGCCCGTTTCATAGGCCCACAGCTTCTGGTCAAAGCCATCTTTACCGCCGTGCAGCGTATTCCTGCCCTCGTTGGCGGTGATCTGGACGCGTTTGCCATCCATGTCAAAGGCTGCGCCGCCGATCCGGTTGGCGTAGCGGCCGATGGTGCCGCCCATGTAGCCGATATCCCGGCGGGCATAACCCTGGGCGCTGTCCTGACCAAGGCAGACATCACCGGGCTTTCCGTCTTTGTCAAGCACCTTGATTGACACGATGTGCGCGCCGAAGCTGGTGAGGCTGATGCTCTCTCCCCTCGCGTTTGAGATGGTGATGAGATCCGCCTGCCTGCCCTGCGGATCAAGCCCAAAGGGACGAACTGTAACACTCATTGCCTTGCTCCTCCGTTGCCCATCATCTTCGCCCACTGATCAAAGCGGGCGACAAAATCTTCATTGTCCTTGGTACGGTCCATCATGGAAAGCACCATGGAGATGCCCTCCTGCTCGCTGGAGCCGGCGATCATGCGCCGCACGCGCAAGGCCACCGTCTCCTCATCGCGGCTAAGCAGCAGCTCGTCATGCCGGGTGCCGGAGCGTACGATGCTGACCGCCGGAAAAATGCGCTGCTCCTGCAGAGCGCGGTCAAGCATTAATTCCATATTGCCGGTGCCCTTGAACTCCTCATAGATCATATCATCCATGCGGCTGCCGGTTTCCACGATGGCCGTGGCGATGATGGTAAGGGAACCGCCCTCCTTCATATTGCGCGCCGCGCCGAAAAACCGCTTGGGCTTATTGAGCGCGCCCGCGGCCAGGCCGCCGGACATGATGCGGGCAGTATTAGGCGCGATGGTGTTATAGGCGCGGGATAGGCGGGTCAGGCTGTCCATCAGGATAACGACATCCTTCCCCTGTTCCACCAGCCGCTTCGCGCGGTCGATCACCAGCTCGCTCACGCGGGCATGATTTTCGGCGGGCTCGTCAAAGGTGGAGTAGAATACGTCACCGCCGACAGTCTCCTTCAGGTCGGTCACTTCTTCGGGCCGCTCATCGACCAGCAGGGTCATCAGGTGAACATCCGGATGCAGCCCTCTCATCGACAGGGCAATTTTTTTGAGGATCGTCGTCTTGCCGGCTTTGGGCGGGGCAACAATCAGCGCGCGCTGACCAAAGCCGATGGGAACAAACAGGTCGATAAATCGCAGGACAGGATCATTCTGCTCGGGCGAAGAAAGCTGCAGGCGACGGTCCGGATAGACAGGCGTCAGATCATCAAAATCACGGCGTTTTTTGGCTTCCTCGGGTTCCTGCCCGTTGATGCTGGTGATATAAAGCATCGCGGCATAGCGGTCGCCTTCACGCTGCGGGCGGGTCTTGCCCTCGACAAAATCTCCGTCACGCAGGGCAAACCGGCGGATCTGGGCGTTGGAGATATACACATCGTTCTTGCCGGGCAGGAAATTGCCCGCTCGCAGGAAGCCGTAGCCATCCGGATGCGATTCCAGCACGCCGGCACCGTCACCGCAATCGCCCGTCGCCAGCATTTCTGGCACGGCGGGGTTGATACCGCCCGGATCGCGCGGCTGCATCGGTTCCCGGCGAAGAACAGAGGCAGGATAGGTCCTCACTTCGGCAACATCAGGCATGACAGGCGCAGCGTAGTCAACCGGCGGCCTGCGGTAGGCAGATACAACATCCGCCGCGGCCTCCGCCAAGGGCTGTTGGTAACGCGCGGCCCCCGGCTGAGCGAAGGCGGAAGGCCGGTATCCCTGCGGAATGGCCGGCGCGGCAGGCGCGGACACGGGTGCTGCGGCTGCCGCTTCCGCCGCTCTGGCAGCCTCGGGGCCAAACCGCGGGGCGCGAGAAGGCACGGGGCGCGTCTGCATGGTAGATGTAAAACTATCGCCGGAGGCCTGGTAGAGGCTGGTCTTCCCCGCGGAGGGCGCAGACTGGGCAGCATAGGACTGGGGGTTGTGCCAGGCCCTTGCCCCTGTCAGGTTGAAGACCGGCTTTGCCTTGCCGGTGGATGTCAGCTGGGGCTGGCGGACAGCAGGCGCGGCAGGCGCCGCCTGCGGCTTGGGCTGAGGGCCGGTCGCCGGACGGGACGCTGTCAGGACAGGAATATCATCCGAATCATCGGCGATGATCATTGCCCGGCGCTCTGATGCCTGCTGCGAAGCGGCAGATGAAGGGGCAGGCTGCTCCGCAGCTTTCTCTTCTTTGGGCGCTTGCGGCACCTGCGGCTCCTTGACAGCCAGGCCGGCTTCGTTGACCTGCTGGATAATCGTCTTCTGAATATGGTCTAAAATATCAGATTTGGTACGCAAAGCGCCGATCACAATGCCGCGATCCTTGGCAAATTTACGCAGTTCTACTATGGTTGCGTTGGCTAATTCCGATGGGTTCATGAATATCCCTCCAAGAAATGATCAAATAGGATGAAATGGCAGTCTTGTTTATGGAAATTTATATGTTATGGTTTACCGTTTGCTTATTTCATGACAGGAAGAGCCTGTACATAGATGCCCAGCAGACCGGGACCGGTATGGACAGCCAGCGCCGGACCGACTGTGCCTTCGATGAAAGATTTGCAGTTAGGAATCAGCTGTTTGACCTGCTGCACGACACGGGCGGCCTCTTCCTTGGCGTTGCCGTCGATTACAGCGATGGAGCAGGCAATGCTCTTCTTCGCCTCCGCCACAGCCAGCGCGATGGTCTCGTTGATGGCGTTTGCCCTGCCCCGCACTTTCGCGGCAATGGCATAAGCCCCTTCAGCGTTGCAGGTGATCACGGGCTTGATTTTAAGCAGAGACCCCAGCACAGCCGCAACCTTGCCGATGCGCCCGCCGCGGGCCAGATAATCAAGCGTAGAGAGGCAGAAATAGACTTTGGATTCACGGATGCTGTATTCAACCGCTTCAATGATCTCTTCCATCGTGTACCCCTCACGGGCAAGGTTCGCGGCAAGCACCGCCTGTCCCCCAGCGCCGTAGCTGATGCTGCGGGTATCGATCACATGAATATCAAGCCCTTCATAGCTCTGCGCCATCACGCGCATCATGTTGCAGGTGCCCGACAAGGCGCTGGAAATGCTGACGATGATCAGCTTCTCATAACCATCCCGTTTGATCTGATCGAGCGTATCTAAAATAAAATCTCCGCCGGGCAATGAGGTACGCGGCGTCTCCAGGGGAAGCCTTTCATATACCTCTTCGATGCTGATGTCGATCTTGTCTCTGTATTCGCCGTCTGAGTAGATGATGGTAACAGGCACAGAGTAGATGCCAAGCTCTTTGATTTGTTCGGGTGATACATCGGTGCAGGAATCTACCAGAACAGCTATTTTGTTCGGATTCATTCCGTCCTCCTCAATGCTATGAGCATAGTTTACTTTTTCATTCATTGTATGTCAAGCGTCCATGGCAATAAACGATGCACGCTAACCCTCATCCTGCCCGTACACATCCAGGAAGGAGGTAAACGGCCCTTCATCCCGCATACGCCAGCCAAGCACCGCGCCCAGGCTGACTTTTTGCGCCGATGAAAAAATGCTGCTCTCAACCAGAGGGATGGTCTTCTTCATATCCTTGATCAGCTGCTTGACCTGCTTGCGCTTGCCGCCGTCCTCCAGCTTTGTGACACGGCAGGCGCAGGTCATCACCGGGATGCCATAGCGGGCGACAAAGCTTTTCACCTGCTCCTCCCGCACCAGATAAAAGGGACGGATCAGTTCCATGCCTTCAAAGTTGCGGCTGTGCAGCTTGGGCATCATGGTCTTGAACTCACCGCCGTACAGCAGGCTCAGCATCGTGGTTTCGATCACGTCATCATAATGGTGGCCCAGGGCGATTTTGTTGCAGCCAAGCAGCTGCGCCTGCTTATACAGGTGCCCGCGGCGCATGGACGCGCAGACGTGGCAGGGCGAATTTTTCGCGGCCTCAATGCTTTCAAAGATATCGGTTTCAAAAAAATGAAGCGGTATGTCCAATGCCTCAGCCGTTTCCTCCATGGTTCGGCG
>JAEWRJ010000022.1 GCA_023460055.1 Bacillota bacterium
TACTTCCTTATCCTTCTCTCCGGCGATCAGCGAGCCGCTGGGGTGGTTGTGGGCGATGATGATGGAGGCGGCCCTGTCCTCAATGGCGGGGGCAAATACTTCTCTGGGATGGACCAGCGAAGCCGTGAGCGTGCCGACTGTGATGGTATGGGTATTGATCAGGCGCCTTGCCCCGTCCAGGGTCATCAGGATAACATACTCCTGCTTTTTATGCTTGATGAACGCCAGCTGCTCCGCTGCTTTCTCGGGGGAGTCGATCAGAGGCCGCGGCTGCTTGTCAAACTTTCTGCGCCAGTATTCCAGCGCCGCGAACACAATGGTGCCCTTGGCGTCGCCGATGCCCTTGATCGACTTCACATCGTCAAGCGTCAGTTTCTCAATGCCTATCGCCTTGATGGCATCATTGAGGTTCCTGGCGATCTGCCTGAAATCATTCCCCTTGCCGCCGCTGCCGATGACCGCCGCCAGCAGCTCCACATCCGTCAGGGCTGCCGCCCCCTTCTTTCTCAGCTTTTCACGGGGCAGATCCTGCCTGTTTTGTTTATCCATCTGTCGCACCAACCCTGATAATTTCTGTATATATTTTCTCAAAACGTCCCGGGCTTGCGCCGCTTGCGCTACTTGACTTTCGGGTGCCTCGTGCTCCTTCTCCTGCGCAGGGGCTGGGGCTGCTCTTTTTCAAGCGGCGCCTTCCCCTGCAGCTGGAAGAGCTCATCGCGGTACTTCGCCGCCTTCTCAAAGTCGAGGTCGCCGGCGGCGGAGAGCATCTTATCTTCCAGCGCGCGGATCAGCTCTTCCTTATCCTCGGCGGAAACGCTGTCACCGTAGCGCTGCTCAGTGTCGGCGGCGATTTCGATCAGTGCCCGCACCGCCGAGTTGATGCTCTCAGGCGTGATGCCGTGCTTTTCATTATACGCGCGCTGGATATCGCGGCGGCGCGTGGTCTCGGCTATGGCGCGCATCATGCTGTCGGTCGGCTGGTCGGCATACATGATGACCCGACCATCGGTATGGCGCGCGGCGCGGCCGATGGTCTGCACCAGGCTGGTCTCGCTGCGCAGGAAGCCTTCCTTATCGGCGTCCAAAATGGCGACAAGTGACACTTCCGGCAGATCCAAGCCCTCTCTGAGCAGGTTGATCCCCACCAGAACATCATAAAGGCCTAACCTAAGGTCTCGCAGCAACACCATGCGCTCCATGGTCTTGATCTCGGAGTGCAGATAGCGTACGCGCACACCGTTTTCCCTGAAGTAATCGGTCAGCCGCTCCGCCATCTGCTTGGTCAGCGTGGTCACCAGCACGCGCTGGCCCTTCAAAACCACCAGGCGCAGCTCGCCCAGCAGGTCATCCACCTGTCCGGTGGCAGGCCGTACTTCGATCCCGGGGTCGATCAAGCCGGTCGGGCGGATGATCTGCTCCACCACCTGCTCGGCATGGTCCGCCTCGTAGGGGCCGGGCGTGGCCGACACAAAGGCAACCTGCCTGATGCGCTTCTCAAACTCATCAAACATCAAAGGGCGGTTATCAAAGGCCGAAGGGAGGCGGAAGCCATAATCCACCAGTGTGTTCTTGCGGGCACGGTCGCCCGCGTACATGCCCCGTATCTGGGGGATGGTCACATGGCTTTCATCGATGAAGCAGATGAAGTCCTCCGGGAAGTAGTCAAGCAGCGAATAGGGCGGATCGCCGGGATTCCGCCCATCGAAGTAACGGCTGTAGTTTTCTATGCCGGTGCAAAAGCCGATCTCGCGCAGCATCTCGATATCATAGCGGGTACGCTGGGCGATGCGCTGGGCCTCCAGCAGCAAGCCTTCCTGTTCAAAGTACGCGATACGCTCGTTCAGGTCACGCTCGATCTGCGCGATCTGCTCCTCTTTCCCTTCCACCCCCGTCACATAGTGCGTGGCCGGGAAAACAGCGTAATGATTAACGGCGCGCAGGGCATGCCCCGTGGTGATCTCAAACTCACTCACCCGCTCGATCTCATCGCCGAAGAACTCAACCCGCACGCCGTTTTCCTTGCTGGCGGCCGGGATGATCTCCACCACGTCGCCCCGGACGCGGAACATGCCTCTGGAGAAACCGATATCGTTGCGCTCGTACTGGATAGAGACCAGCCGCTCTGCCAGCGCCTCGCGCGTCATGTGCATGCCGGGCCTCAGCGAGATCATCTGACCCGTATACTCGCTGGGATCGCCCATTGAGTAGATGCAGGAGACTGAGGCCACGATGATCACATCCCGCCGCTCACGCAGCGCCGACGTGGCAGAGTGGCGCAGACGGTCGATCTCATCATTGATGGACGCGTCCTTCTCAATATAGGTATCGCTGGAGGCGATATACGCCTCCGGCTGATAATAATCGTAGTAGCTGACAAAGTATTCCACGGTGCTGTCAGGAAAAAAGGCGCGGAACTCGCCGCACAGCTGTGCCGCCAGCGTTTTATTGTGCGCAATGACCAAGGTGGGCCGCTGCACTTTCTCAATGACCGAGGCCATCGTAAAGGTCTTGCCCGAGCCGGTCACGCCAAGCAGTGTCTGCGCCTTCAGCCCCCTGTTAAACCCCTCCGTCAGCGCCTCAATCGCCTGAGGCTGATCACCCTTGGGCTGGTATTGGGATACTAATTTGAATTCGCCCATCTCCTGTACTGCCTTTCAGAAATCATCTTTGCGCTATGGATAACATACTCGAATTAGTAAGAGAACGTTTATTCTCCTATTTTCAGTGTACCAAAAACGCGCCCCCAACTCAAGCCTGAAAATCAAAAAGAGGCCGCGTCAGCGGCCTCTTTTTGATAAGCATCCCTGCCCCAATCCGGGCAGCTCAAGACCCAGCCGCCGGCATCACCCGAGGGCCACATCCAATATCATCATCACGGTAAACCCCAGCGCTACACCGATGGTACCAATGTTGGAGTGGCTGCCTATCTGCAGCTCGGGGATCAGCTCCTCTACCACTACATAAATCATAGCGCCTGCGGCAAAAGCCAGAAGGTAGGGCAGTACCGGCACCAGCAGATGCGCCATCAGCACAGTGATCAAGGCGGCGATCGGCTCCACCGCGCCGCTGAGGGATCCCATCAAGAAGGCCTTGTGCTTGCTATGCCCGCCGGCGGAAAGGGGCATAGAAATAATGGCTCCCTCCGGAAAATTCTGGATCGCGATGCCCAAGGAGAGGGCCAGGGCAGAGGATAGGCCGACGCTCGCGTCGCCGACCGCCAGCGCGGCGTAGACAACACCGACCGCTATGCCCTCGGGAATATTATGCAGCGTCACCGCCAGCATCAGCATGGTGTTTTTTTTGGCCGTGGTCTTGATGCCCTCCGGCTTGTCCGCGCCCATATGCAGGTGGGGCGTGAAGGTATCCAGCAGCAGTAGAAAGCCCATCCCCAGCAGAAAGCCAATAGAAGGGGGCAGCCAGCCGATCAGCCCCAGTTCTTCCGATTTATCAATGGCCGGCAGCAGAAGCGACCATACGGAGGCCGCGATCATCACGCCGGCCGCAAAGCCGGTCAAAACCTTCTGAAGCGCGGGGCGCATCTGCCCCCGTATCAGGTACACCATGGCAGAGCCCGCTGCCGTTCCGATAAAAGGGATCATCAAGCCCCAAATGATATTGCCCGTCATACAATCCTCCCCGCAAATCAATCGCATAGAGCTCAAGTTTACCATCTTCGGCCCCTTGCAAACAAGTGGAGCGCGTGATAATCTTCAGGCAGCAAAGGAGATATGATCATGACCGACAGGCTTTATTATGAAAATTCTTATGTAAAGGCATTTGAGGCGCGGGTCACCTCCTGCCGGCCCGCCGGAGATGGCGGCGGCTTTTTCATCACGCTCGACCGCAGCGCCTTCTACCCCACATCAGGCGGCCAGCCTCATGATACGGGCCATATCGGCCCGGCTTCGGTGCTGGATGTGTTTACAGACAGCGAAAACGAGGTGATCCACAGGACAGATATTTCACTTGCCGCGGGTGGCATTGTATCCTGCGAGATCGACTGGCCCCGGCGTTTTGACCATATGCAGCAGCATGGAGGAGAACACATACTGGCCGGAAGCCTCCTTTCCCTCTGGGGTGGCTATACCCACGGCCTGCACATCGGCACGGACGCCTCCACCATTGATGTCACCATGCCCGACGGCAGGATGAATCTAACTGAAGAGGAACTGACGCGGCTTGGCGCGCTGGCCAACAGCCGCCTTCAGACAGCCTCACCCATCCGCGCATGGTTTCCTGATCAATATGAAATGGCTTCTCTCCCCCTGCGCAAGAAGCCCAGTGTATCAGCGCATGTGCGCGTTGTCATGGCGGGCGATTTTGAGTGCGTGGCCTGCGGCGGTACCCATCCCAAAAATACGGGTGAGATCGGGCTGATTCTGCCCCTGTCTGCCTCTCCTGCCAGAGGCAAGCTGCGCCTCAGCTTTTTGTGCGGCATGCGCGCGCTGCGCTACATACAGGCCATGATGTCATCGGCAAAGCAAGCGGGTGCCGCGCTTAGCGCGCCGATAGAGCAGATCGGGGCGGCAGCCGAGCGGCTTCGGGCAGAACAGGCAGCCTCCCGCGCGCAGACCGCCGCCCTAAAAAAAGAGAATGCCGTCTGCAAGGCGCAGGCACTGCTGTCCTCAGCCAGAATTTTGCCTGAGGGCACGAGGCTGATCGTCTCCTTCCTTCCCGACGCGGATACTATGCAAGACATTGCCGCGCGGCTGGCCGAGGAGGACAATGTCATCGCCCTGCTGGCCGCCCCGCACGAACCTGGCGGCGAGCGTCTGCTTTTCGCCAGATCTGCTAATGTTGCGCGAGACATGGCCGCCTTGCTGCGCTCCTGCGGTGCCAAAGGCGGCGGCAGGCCGGATTTCGCTCAGGGTATCGCGCCGGAGAGGGGCAGCGCAAAAAAGGCAGAGCAGGTCCTGACCAGCCCCGCCTGTCTATAATGCCTTTATCAAATGTTTCTATGTAAAAAAGCCGGGTAAATCATACGGTAAGGAGGGCCTTGTGATGACAAAAAGCAAAGAGCCCAAAGGTTTCTGGACAAGGATGGCGCAGATCGGCCTGGGTTTGCTGATGATCGCCGGCGCTGTATGGGCGATTACGCAGCCGCAGACAGCGCTGAACACATTTATGACCATACTGGGCCTGATGCTGCTGGTTCGCGGCACAGCGGGCATCGTATCCTACTACCGCCTGAAGGATAAACCTTCCTTCAAGGAGAAGGCCGGGTTGGCGCTGGGTGTGCTGCTGATCATCCTGGGCTTCCTGATGCTGGCAGTGCCCGATCTCCTCGGCCCCGCTCTGAAGTGGATAACGGCGGCCGCCTTTGCCCTCATGGCAGCGCGCGGCCTGATTGCCTTCAAAGCGCTTCGGGCAAAGAAGCAGGGGGCGGGGACGCTGAGCCTGGTTCTCAACCTGGTCCTGATGGCAGCGGCCATCTTGCTTGTCTTTAACCCGCTGCCCGCCCTGTTCACGCTGCCGATGCTGATCTTCGCGGCTCTCCTGTGCGCGGGGATAGATCTGGTGATTGATAGCGCCATCGCGCGGGGTAAGTAGAGCCGGTAAAGCTTTGTTTTTGATATATGGACGGATCAGCTGGGCCGGACGCAGTCCGCCGTGGATTATGAACTGACGAAGGAAGACTATTTTCACCCTCCGGTCAGCTGATAGCTGCTTGCGGAGCTGCTGCATCCCTGCTATATTGTGTGACACAATCCCACCCTCAAAGGAGAAAACGATCGATGTCTTCATCCCGCATTAAGACCATGGTGCTCTCGGCCCTCTTCATCGCGCTGGCCCTGCTTCTGCCCTTTTTGACCGGGCAGATTCCGCAGATCGGCAGCGTGCTCAGCCCCATGCATATCCCTGTGCTGCTGTGCGGCTTTATCTGCGGATGGCCTTGGGGCCTGATCGTCGGGCTGGTCAGCCCTCTTCTGCGCTCGGTGATATTCGGCTCGCCGCCCCTGATGCCCATGGCGCTGGCCATGGCCTTTGAGCTGGCCGCCTATGGCGCCGCGGCAGGCCTGCTCTACCGCCTGCTTGGCAAAAAGACCCTCAGCATCTATATCTCCCTGATCGCCGCCATGCTGATCGGCCGTCTCATCTTCGGGGCGGCTATGGCCCTGCTGATCAGCATCAACGGCGGCAGCTATACCCTGCAGGCCTTCCTTGCCGGTGCCTTCATCAATGCCTGGCCGGGCATCATCCTGCACATCCTGATCATCCCGCCGATCGTTCTGGCCATCGAAAAGGTCAAGTAAACAATACGCATCAGCCTAAAGCAAGAGCAGCCGCGGAATGATCTCCGCGGCTTCTCTTGTTTTAGGACCCGATCGGCAAGGTCTTACCCTCTATATGGATAGGATTACTCCTTTTCGTAGCCCCTGATGATCGCCTGGGTTCCCTCATCGCCCAGTCCCTTGTCAGCCAAGGCGCGGTAAAGATCAAGAACCTGGGACAGCACAGGCAAAGACAGGTCTCTGTCCTCCGCTTCTTCCCGCGCCAGGGACATATCCTTAATGAAGTGCTTGATAAAAAAACCCGGGGCGAAATCCCTTTTTAGCATCTTGGGGCCGTTGTTGAGCATCTGCCAGCTGACAGCCGAGCCGCCTGAGATGGCATCCAGCGTGGCGGCAGTGTCAAGCCCGGCGGCCTTGGCATAGCTGAGCGCCTCAGCCACACCGGCCGCGGTCCCCGCGATGGCGATCTGGTTGGCCATCTTGGTGTGCTGCCCGCTTCCGGCCTTTCCCTGATAGCGGATCGTCTTGCCCATACATTCAAACACGGGCAGCGCGCGGCGGAACACATCCTCCTCGCCGCCCGCCATGATCGCCAGCGGCCCGTTCCTGGCGCCGATATCGCCGCCGGAGACCGGCGCGTCCAGCGCCGACAGCCCCCTGGCGCCGGCAGCCTCAAAAATACGAACAGCCAGTTTGGGCGACGTGGTGGTCATGTCCGCCAGGATCGCCCCGGCAGGCGCCGACTCAACGATGCCGCCTTCTTTGAAGTACACTTCCTCCACATCCTTGGGGTAGCCGACCATGGTGATGACCATATCCGCCTCGCGCACGCAGTCGGCTATGCTGCGCTGCCACACAGCCCCTTTTTCAACGGCCTCCCGGGCGGATTCTTCCCTGCGGCTGTATACGCTGACCGGATAGCCGGCCTTAAACAGGTTGATTACCATGCTGCGGCCCATCACGCCGATGCCGATAAACGCGATTTTCATCATGTATGCTGACCTCCTTACAATTTTTGGATCAAGACCTGATAAAAGGCCTGCATTTTCGCGAGCGCCTTCATGCTGATCCTTTCGTTGAAGCTGTGCATCAGCGCGCGCTCCTCACGGGTCCAGCTGAGGGCGCTGAAGCGGTAGACATGCTCGCACACGCGGCTGTAGTGGCGCGAATCGGTGCAGGCCATGTACATAAAGGGCACAGGCACCGCCTCAGGCCACACATCCTCCACCGCTTCGCACAGGGTCTGCCATGCCTCATCGTCTGTCCGGCTGATGGGGCTGGGCTCTGAGAACACCCTCGTATCCACCTTGACGCCAAGGCCTTTCACGATCCTCTGGGCGCGCCGTTTGGCCGATTTGCTGTTCTCTCCCGGCAGCATGCGCGTGTTGGCGCTGGCCTGCGCCCGCTGGGGCAGCACATTGGTAGCGGTGGACGCGTTTGCCATCGTAAACGCGGCCGTGGTCCGCAGCTGGGCGTTCAGCTCCCCGCCCCGCAGTCCACAAAGCAGGCTGATAAAGGGCTTCAGCGGGAGCAGGTTGGCATAGACGATCCGCCAGGGCAGCCTGGCGTGACGGCCCATGGTATCGATCAGCTTCTTCACGACAGGCGTGTAGCGCAGCGGCCAGGGCATCATCTCCACCCGACGGATAGCCTGGGCAACGCGGCCAAGGGCCGTATGCCGCGGGGGCCGGGAGGCATGGCCGGGCAGCGCCTCCGCCGAAAAGATCAACTCGGCCTGCCCCTTTTCGCTGGCGCCGATCTGGGCGCAGGGCTTGTTGACGCCGGGCAGCGCGTCGGTCACAATGCCGCCGCCCTCATCCAAAACAAACCAGGGCTTCACGCCTGCCTCCTGCAAGGCCTCCAGAATAGCGGGGGCAGTGGGTCCCGCCACCTCTTCATCCCCCGAAAAGCACAGGTACAGATCATTTTGGGGCACATGCCCGATAGAGATCAGCTGCTCCGCCGCCTCCATGGCCGCGGCCAGGGTGCACTTGGTATCGATGGTTCCCCGCCCCCAGACATAGCCTTCCAGAATGGCGCCCGAAAAGGGCGGATGGATCCATTTTTCATCGGGTGCCGGAACCACATCATAATGGCTCATCAATACGCAGGGACGCTCCCCGCTTTTCCCCGGCCAGCGGTAGACAATGCCCTTGCCGCCTACGATCATACGCTCGCAGCGCGCCGCCACCTTGGGGTAAAGCGTGTGCAGCCTCTCCTGAAAGGCGGTAAACTGCGTCTGATCTTCTCCCTTGCCATCCATAAAGGACACCGTGGGAATTTTGACCAGCTCGCTGAGCTTCAGGGCAATGGGCATCTCCGCAACCGCCGGCGCGCGCGAAGGACGCCTGCGCTCCTCCTTGGGAGGCACAAAGCGTATGGTACGATAGACAAGCATTCCGATATACCCCAGCGCCGCCAGAAGCAGCAGGATCCTCCAGATCATAATCAATAAGCCCCCTTGCAAAATCTGCGGATATTATTATTGAATACCGGATGAGCGAGCTACTTCTTCCCCCCGAGCAGAGAATCGATCAGGCCGCTCGGGTCAAACCCCAGCTTCTTCACCTCATCCATCACGCCTTCCAGCAAGGAAGGTTCAGGCGTATCCGCCTTTTTCGCCGTTGTCTTTCGGGCGGCCGCTGTTTTCCTGGATACCGCGGTCTTCCCGGCGGCAGTCTTTGCGGCAGGCTTCTTGGGGGCGGGTTTCGCTTTGCCCTCCGCCAGCTTCTTCTTTTCCGTTTCCAGCTTGCGCCGCTGCGCGTTCAGGCTCTTCTTATCTTCACTGATACCGCGGATATATCCCTTGTACTTCTCGGCCTTCTCATCCGCCTGTTTGATCTTCGCGTCGATCGCCTTGATCTTCGCGTTCAGTTCGCGCTGTGTCGCCATACTGACCTCCCCGCAATAATTCCGCCGCGTAGCGCAGCAGTATCTTCTTAGTCGGGGGCGATAAGGGCTCCGGAAGCCGGTCGGCCGGAAACCAGCCCCAATCCTCCACCTCAGCGGGATCGGGGTGCATCTCCCCTGTCCACTCCCGGCACTCATATACAATGTCAACGCAGCTGACCTCATCACCGTTGGGGTAAACGTAATGGGTATCAGGCCCCGAAAACACGCCCCATAAACTCATTGTACCCGCGCGGATACCCATCTCCTCATACAGCTCCCGGCGGGCCGCCTCTTCCACCGGCTCATCCAGTTCCACCGACCCGCCCGGATAGCACCAGGTATGGTTATCCCGCCTGCGCTGGAGCAGGATCTCCCCCTTTGCGCTGACACAGATCACGCTGCCGCCCACCTGCAAAAGAGGCCTTTTGCCCACCAGGCGGCGCAGGTCAAGGATGTAGTCGCTCATATCGCTCCTCAGCCGTTGCGCGGGTCGTCCGAGCGGCGGCGCGTATCCCTGTCATCCGGATCAAAATACTCGATCTCCATGCGGTCAAAGGGCACATGTTCCATAAAGTGCTCCGCCAAGAAGCGCGTGCGCCCGTGGCTCTCCCAATCCCTGACATGATTGGGCAGGGTGATCGGCAGCGAAAGATCCAGTTCCCGGCAGGCGGCCGCCAGTGCCGGGCGCCAATCCCCCGTGGGGCAATCGACCACGCTGTCCCTGACGATCCTCGTCTTTTTCACCAGCCTCACCCACAATTGTCCCGCCAACAGCTTGTCCTCCCGATCTTTTCTCCTTGTCAGTATAGCATAGCCCGGCGCGCCGAAAAAGCGAAGGGGCATCCCTTCGAATGGATACAGTGCCCCCGCGGTTACTATTCACCCCTGTCTTAGCTGAGAGGGTTAAAAACATTTTCAAATATCCCAAAAAACCAAAAGGAGTTTTCGTATTTATCACGAATAAGCAGATATAGTAAACAATGAG
The DNA here is from genome assembly GCA_023460055.1 of Bacillota bacterium. Taxonomy (GTDB): domain Bacteria; phylum Bacillota; class Clostridia; order Christensenellales; family Aristaeellaceae; genus UBA1038. The sequence goes on from JAEWRJ010000022.1 coordinate 10,111, forward strand.
GGGGTGGTCACTTGAGCGGCGGGAACTATCAGCGCAGCGTCTTCCGTCAGCTTGAGGA
>JAEWRJ010000023.1 GCA_023460055.1 Bacillota bacterium
AAAAGATCCGGCGCTTCGTTGAGGCGCTGGATAATCCCTTTCATCAGGAGGTATCATTTCACTGGCTGATGCCGGAGGCGCTGCCCGCGGGGCAGAAGCTTGGCACCTATGGCGTGATCAAGGGGGCAAAGCGCTTCATCGGGGCCAGTGTCCGCCCCGGGCCGCTGGCACTGGAAGCGCTGGGCTATGAGATGGAGGCGCTTATTCTCTATCTGGCCCATCTCGGGCTTGGCAGCTGCTGGCTGGGCGGTACATTCAATCGCAAAGGCTTTGCCAAAGCCATGGAGATAGGGGAAGACCAGCTGTTTCCCGCCATCACCCCCTTTGGTTACCGCGCGCCCAAGCGGCATGTGACAGAAAAGCTGATGAGGAGCATGATTCAGGCGGACCGGCGCAGACCTTGGGAATCGCTGTTTTTCCGGGATGATTTTTCTTCACCTTTAAGCCGGGAGGAGGCCGGTGACCTGGCTTTCCCGCTGGATATGCTGCGACTGGGCCCGTCGGCATCCAACAAGCAGCCGTGGCGGGTGCTGCTTAGGGACAATGCCCTGCACTTTTATGAGGATAAGGCGCCGGGCTACAGCGATGCCTTCGCGTTTGACATTCAGAGGATCGATATGGGGATCGCCGCGGCGCATGTTGATCTCGCCCTGAGGGAAAGGGGCATCACCGGCCGCTTTGATCCCGATGCCCGGCCGGATGTGAGATTGCCCGAGCGCCTGGTGTACACGTTCTCCTGGCTTCGGGATCAATCAGTATAAGCCGCCTGATGATCCCGAACGCGGACCGGCAGCCGCTTTTTGGTAATTTGATAACCTGATATCAGGGGCCGCGTTCGCGCGGGATACACGGACCGCTTCACCGGATGAGGCGGTTTCCTTTTTCATTTATATCTATCAGTATGACAGTAAAATGATTTGACAAGCATGTGTCTTTGTGATAAATTAGCACCAATACAGGGATGAAAAAGAAGAGATACCGGGGCATTGCGGCCGCGGCGGTTAGTCCCTGAAGAACAAAGGCGGAAACGCCGGAATACAAAAGGAGACGTTGGCTATGAAGAAAATCCTGTCCCTGCTCCTGGTCTCGGTGCTGATGTTCAGCACAGTCTCTGCCCTGGCTGCCGATAAAGTAGGCGTCGCGATGCCGACCCAGAGCCTGCCCCGTTGGGTCCGTGACGGCGATCTGATGAAGACCAAGCTTGAGGCCGCCGGCTTTGAAGTGGACCTCCAGTTTGCGAACAATGACGTGGCCACCCAAGTTTCCCAGCTGGAGAACATGATCTCCGGCGGCGCCAAGGTTCTCGTGGTTGCCTCCATCGACGGCAGCGCTCTGGACACCGTGCTGGCTACCGCCAAAGAAGCCGGTATCCCGATCATCGCCTATGACCGCCTGCTGACCGACACCAAGAACGTGGATTACTACACCAGCTTTGACAACTACAAAGTCGGCCAGATCCAGGGTCAGTACATCATCGACAAGTTTGACCTGAACAACGAAGCGGTCAAAGGCCCCTTCACCATCGAGTTCACCGCCGGTTCTCCCGATGACAACAATGCCGGCCTGTTCTTCAACGGCGCTTTCGATCTCCTCAAGCCCTACCTGGACAGCGGCAAGCTGGTCTGCGTAAGCGGCCAGACCCAGTTCGAAGTCGTCGCCACCCCCGCCTGGAAGAGCGAAACCTCGCAGGCCAGGATGGACAACATCCTCAGCGCCTACTATCCTGACGCCCTCACCGGCGGACAGAAACTGGACATCGCGCTGTGCTCCAATGACTCCACCGCCCTGGGCGTGACCAACAGCCTCGTGGCTGCCGGCTTCACCAAGGAGAACATCCCCGTCATCACGGGCCAGGACTGCGACATTCCCAACACCAAGAACATGATCGCCGGCCTGCAGGCCATGTCCGTATTCAAAGACATGAGACTCCTTGCCGAGCAGACAGTGACGATGGTTCTGGACATCCTGGCCGGCAAAACCCCCGAGACCAACGCTGTCTACGCCAACAGGGTTTTCGATGTGCCCAGCTTCAACTGCACCCCTGTGTTCGCGGATGTCAACAACTACAAAGAGCTGCTGCTGGACAGTGGTTTCTACACCGAGGCTGATCTGGCCAACTAATCACTGGCTTCTTTCTTAGAACAATCGACGAGAGGAGACGGACGAATCCTTCGTCCGTCTCCTCTTAGCAGAACCTGGAGGAAGGTCACTTGGGCAACACGCTTCTCAAAATGCAAAACATCACCAAGGTTTTCCCCGGCGTGAAAGCGCTGGACCAAGTGAACATTGAGGTCGAGGAAGGCGAGATCCACGCCATCTGCGGCGAGAACGGCGCGGGCAAATCCACGTTGATGAACGTTCTCAGCGGCATCTATCCCTTTGGCACCTATGAGGGGGATGTCATCTTTCAGGGGGAGGTATGCCGCTTCCACAACATCAAGGACAGCGAGCGCCTGGGCATCGTTATTATCCACCAGGAACTGGCGCTGGTGCCTTACCTGAGCATCGCAGAGAATATGTTCCTGGGCAATGAGCGCGCGGCCGCCGGCGTGGTCAACTGGGACCTGACCTACCAGAAAGCCGCGGAGTACATGGCCATGGTGGGCTTGCGGGATAACCCCCGTGCCCTGATCAAGGACATCGGCATGGGCAAGCAGCAGCTGGTGGAGATCGCCAAGGCGCTTGCCAAGGATGTCAAGCTGCTGATCCTGGACGAGCCGACTTCGTCCCTGAACGAAAGCGACGCGAAGAACCTGCTCGATCTGCTGCTGCAGTTCAAGCGCGAGCGGGGCATCACCAGCATCCTGATCTCTCATAAGCTCAATGAGCTGTCCTACTGCGCCGACAAGATCACCGTCATCCGTGATGGCCATTCCATCGAAACCCTGGTAAAGGGAGTTGATGAACTCTCCGAGCCCCGCATCATCAAGGGTTTGGTAGGCAGGGAGATGACCCACCGCTATCCCCCCAGGGAGCACCGCATTGGCGATGTGGCCCTGGAGGTGAAAAACTGGACCGTCTATCATCCGCTCTACGCCGACCGCAAGGTGGTGGACAACGTATCCCTCACCATTCACCGGGGCGAAGTGGTGGGCGTGGCCGGGCTGATCGGCGCGGGACGGACCGAGTTGGCCATGTCCATTTTCGGCAGGGCCTATGGCACGCGCATCTCCGGGGAACTGTACAAGGACGGCAAGCCCCTTGCCCTGAGCGCTATCCCCCAGGCTATCGCTGCCGGGCTGGCCTATGTGACCGAGGACCGAAAGAGCAATGGCCTGATCATCCAGGACAGCATCAAGCATAATTTCACCCTGGCCCGGCCTCAATTTATCAGCAAGCGCGGGATTCTGGACCAGGACCTGGAGACCCATAAAGCCAAAGACCTGCGGGCCAAACTGGGTGTCAAGACCCCCACCGTGGAGCAGCATGTGGCCAACCTTTCCGGCGGCAACCAGCAAAAGGTGCTGGTGGGCAAGTGGATCTTCGCCGAGCCGGACGTGCTGCTGCTGGATGAACCGACACGCGGCGTTGACGTAGGCGCGAAGTATGAAATCTATCAGATCATCAATGACCTGGTAGCCCAGGGGAAAGCTGTGCTCATGATTTCCTCGGAGCTGCCTGAAATTCTGGGGATGTGCGACCGCGTCTATATCATGAACGAGGGCCGTGTGATCGCCCAGGTCAGCGCGCGGGAAGCCACGCAGGAGAGCATCATGGGCTATATCATGCAAGACAGCAAGAAGGAAATAGGCGCATGAACAACGTGAAGAGCAAGCTAAAAGGAAATCTCAAGCAATACAGCATGCTGATTGCCTTGCTGGTGATTATCGTATTCTTCAATATCGTCACCGCCGGGCGGCTGCTGAGGCCCGCGAATGTCTCCAATATCGTATTCCAGAACGCCTACGTAGTCATCCTGGCCATTGGTATGCTGCTGTGCATCCTGACCGGCGGCAATATCGACCTGGCCGCGGGCTCTGTGGTGGCATTTATCAGCGCCTGTGCCGGGCAGATGATCATCGTCTGGCACTGGAACGTCTATCTGTCCATCGTTCTTTGTCTGTTGATGGGCATCCTGGTAGGCGCCTGGCAGGGTTTCTGGATCGCTTATGTGCGCATCCCCGCCTTTATCGTCACCCTGGCGGGCCAGCTGGTGTTCCGCGGCCTGACCCTTTTGATGCTCAACGGCCTTACCCTGGCCCCCTTCCCCCCCAACTACCTGATGTTCTCCACCGGTTTCATCGCCAAGGATGCCAAGATCGAGCTCTGGGGGATGAATATCAACATCGTCTGCCTGATCACCGGCGTCGCGGTGGCATTGATCTTCTGTGTTGCCCAGATCATCAACTACCGTGCCCGCAAGCGCAAGGGCTACGAAACCGACAAACCTATGTTGTTGGCTATCAAGATGGCCATCATTTCCGCTGCTTTGATCTTTTTCTTCACGCTACTGGCCCAGCACCAGGGTATTCCCTCCGTGCTGGTGATCCTGGGGCTTTTGCTCATCGTCTACTCCTTCTTCACCACTAAAACCGTGGTCGGAAGGCATCTGTACGCACTGGGCGGCAACGAGAAAGCCGCCCGCCTCTCCGGCGTCAAGACCAACCGCCTGATGTTCCTGGCCTATGTGAACATGAGCTTCCTGGCCGCCGTGGGCGGATTGGTTTTTGCGGCTCGCCTCAACAGCGCCAGCCCTGTCACCGGCACCGGCTTTGAGCTGGACGCCATCGCTTCCTGCTTCATCGGCGGCGCTTCTGCCTACGGCGGCATCGGCACCGTGGGCGGCACCCTGATCGGCGCTCTCATCATGGGCATGCTCAACAACGGCATGTCTATCATGGGCATCAGTTCCAACCTCCAGCAGGTGGTGAAGGGCCTCGTTCTCCTGGGCGCCGTTGCCTTCGATGTCGTCAGCAAGATGAACCTCAACTGGCCAAAGCTGCGCAGGAAGACCATTGCGTCACCCGCGCGGACACTGCAAGGATAAACGCATGAATAAGAGCCGGCGTGCCTGAGAACAGCTCAGGCGCGCCGGCTTTGTCTTGCGCTTGAATATCCGCGCTTAGGGCTTGGGGAATTCGAGGCCCGGCTTGACGATGGGCAGATCAGTCTTCAGCTTGTTCGGGTCGATCAGGGTACCGTTGCCAAGATCGGGGATGTTGGGATTGAGCGTCATGATGGGGGACGGCGTCGAGGTGATCAGCAGGCCCGGATCAATGGTCTTCAAACCGCCCAGGTCGGGGATGCCGGGTTTAACTGTGATGATGGGGGCGGGGGTTGGGGTGATGATCAAGTCCGGTTTGATGGTTTTGAAGCCGCCCAGGTCAGGGATATTGGGTTTCACGGTGACAATCGGAGCGGGTGTGGGCGTGATGAGCTTGCCGGGATCGATCACAAGACCGGGATCTGGCGTAACCAGCGGGATCTTGGGGAAGACCGTCCACCAGTCGGGCGGCTCCAGATCCGGCCATCCGCCGCTATCCGGCGGCACGGTCTGCCCTTCGTCCAGGCCGACGGGATTGCCCGGGTTTGGCAAAGCCTTGGAAGAAAACAGCAGCTTCTGGTCTTCCACCGAGGCGATGCCGTTCACGCGAAGCTTGTGCGTCCGCTCAAACATCCGCATGGCGGCATAGGTGCCTTTGCCGAACTGCGGGGAAATCTCTTTGCCATAGTAGAGCAGCTGGGTCAGGCGCGCCTGCAGGAACATGACCTCGTAACCCCTGTCTCCTTCGCTCAGCACAACATAAGGATAGACCTTAATTTCGCGCATGAGCGCGATGATCTGGTGCCAGTACCCAAGCAGCTGCTAGGGGGTGTATGCCTGCGCCTCATCCATCACTTCCGCCTGTGCCGGCATCAGCGCCAGGCAGAACAGCAGCAGAAAAACCGCTATTTTTTTCATGTAAAACCAACCTCCCAAGTATGGTTTGGCCATTGGCCCTGTGCTGGTCAGACAGGTGATGTGTCGTATGACTAAGCGCTCGTGACCCGGCCTGCCCGGAGGCTGCCCCCGGCGCGGCAGGCGGTTTCCTTTTGTGTATGCTGGTTTTAGCACCATCATGATAGAAGCGCAATGGGTGGCTTTGAAACGGTTTGCGCGCGCGGCGAGGCAAGCGGAATAAAGGGGGGTGAAGAAGGGGGGAAGCCTGCAAGGAAAGTCCTCACATAGCCTGCCATATGAATGAGTTAAGTCAGTATCAGGTCGAATTGCCCGCGTATAATAAAAAGACGCGATGAAACGCAGCTTTCACGCGTCCTGATTCAGCGCCTTACCCCACAGCCTCCCGCAGCACCGCGGCCAGCCTCTCCATGCCTTCCCTCAGCCGTTCCTCTGAAGTGTTTGAGAAGTTCAGCCGGAAGGTGTTTTCATGCCCGCCCGCGGGGAAGAACGAGCCGCCGGGCACGAAGGCCACGTTTTTCTTCAGGCACTTGACCAGCAGGTCGCGGGCGCTGATGTGCTCTGGCAGGGTGACCCACATGAACAGGCCGCCGCTTGGCCTCGTATAGGTGACGCATTTGGGGAAGAGCGCATCCATCGTCTCCAGGGCAATATCCCGCCTGCGCTTGTAGGTAGCCCGGATGGTCCGGATATGCGCGTCGATGTCGTTGAGTTCCATATATTTTTCAATTTCCATCTGCGCCAGGGTATTGCACTGCAGATCGGTGCCCTGCTTGACCAATACGAACTTGCGGATCAAGGCGGCATCGCCGGCGACCCAGCCGATTCGGTAGCCGGGGCAGAAGATCTTGGAGAAGGTGCCGGTGATGAGCACATTGCCGTCCTTGTCAAAGTGCTTAACGCTGGGCAGGAAATCGCCCTCAAAGCGCAGCTCGCCATAGGGATTGTCCTCAATCACGGCGACACCGTGACGGGCGCTCACTTCGGCCAGTCGGCGGCGGCGCTCAAGGCTCCAAGTGCGGCCGGTGGGGTTTTGAAAGTCCGGGATCACGTAGATCAGCCGGGCGCGGGAACAGGAGGAGAGCAGCTCATCCAGCTTTTCGATGATCATGCCCTCGTCATCCGTGGGGACTTCCAGAAATTCGCAGCCGTAGGCGCGGAAAGCGCTGATAGCGGCCAAATAGGTCGGGCTTTCACATAGCACCACATCGCCCTCATCCAGAAATACCTTGCCGGCCAGGTCCAGCGCCTGCTGGGAGCCGTGGGTGATCAGTACCTGATCGGCGGACAGGTCCGTGCCCAGGCGGGCGTTCATGCGGCTGGCGACTCGCCGGCGCAGGGGCGCGAAGCCCTCCGTGGTGGTGTACTGCAGCGCGCGTGCCGCGTCGTTTTCAAGCACCAGGCGGCTGGCCTCGATGATCTCGCGCACGGGGAACAGCTCGGGCGCCGGAAGGCCGCCCGCGAAGGAAATGACCTCAGGCTTTTCCGCCAATTTCAGGATCTCCCGGATCTCGGATGCCTTCAAATGGTTCATTCGCCTGGCTGTTTTCAGTTCCATGCGCGTCATCTCCCTCTGCATACCGAACTATGCAAGTTATGAGGGGGATTATATCATAAAACAGGAAATATGTATTGTTTATAATATGCATTCAAGAGGCGATATTTATTCATCGGGAAGCAATAGGGGGTGGGATGGGGAAGCGGCTGGGGGGCAGCCCGGGAGCAATTGGGGGACCGAAGGGGTTTTTTT
>JAEWRJ010000024.1 GCA_023460055.1 Bacillota bacterium
CAGGTGGAAACACTGACAGCCCAGCTGGAGACCGCCAAAGCGGATGCTTTGAAGAAGGAATCAGATGCCAAGGCTAACACGGATAAATTGACCGAGCAGGTGGAGGACCTGACAGCCCGGCTTGAAATCGCCAGGGCAGATATTTCGAAGATGGAGACTGAAGCCAAAGCCGCGGCTGAGGAAACAGCACGGGTAAGGGCCGGGATGCAGCAGCAAATAGATGACTTGTCCGCTCAGCTGAAAGAAGCCGATGACAAAACCGTCAGCCTCCAGTCGCTGCTGGAAAGTACTGAGAATGAAAAAGCAGCCGTGCTTGCTGAGGCACAGGTTAAAGCGGACGAATTGACCGCGCAGGCTGCCGGTTTGAGCGCGGAACTGGAATCCGTCAGCGATATGCTGAATGATAAGGAAGATGCATTCACCAAACTGGAGAAATTGCTGGCAGAAAGCGAGACCTCACGCGTATATCTTCAAAGCAAGCTTTACGCTAAAACAGCAACCGCTGTCTATCGGAATAATACGGTTTGCACGTTCGGCATACATTTGCGCGATATCATGCCTAAGCTGACGGACAAGTGGTACACTGTAACACCTATTGATCTGAGCAAAAACGGCACACAGAGCTTTGAGCTGATAGCCAGCAATATGTGGATCATTGGTCAGGTGAACGTGACGGTGGACGGTGACAGCGTGCTGATAGACCGCGACATTATTCTGGAAGGGATCGGACGTACAAAGATTCTATCCGAGTACCTCAACATCTTCCCCGACTTGAACAGCATCACGCCGGAAGCCTTGGAAGATGACGGCTTGTATGGGAAGGGATACAGTTTTGGTGAGCCGATCAGTATTGAAAAAGATCTTGGAGGTGACACCAATGTTCTTTTATATGTGCGCAGCGTGGCAACCTTCCATCCGCGTGTTTCAGACACACGCTTCCTTGAACGCATGTGGGAGAACCTGCCTCATCGGATTGATCAGCGCAACGCAATGATCGATATGATGGATCCGCTGACAGAGGAAGCTTTATAAGAAAGAACGGTTTGTTGTTTAATAAAACCCGCATGCTGCTGGCTGCCGGTTTGGCGCTGATCGTTGTTTTATCTGCGTGTTCCGCACCGGACGTCAGGGTAACAAAACTGGCATACGAGAAAGCTGATTATACCGTAGAAGCATTGGGAAAAGATTAGGTCAGGATCAAGGCTCGGAATATTCAGGTCAGGTGACCTCGTCCTTTGTTGATGACATAACGATTCATTACTATACTTGTGAAGATGATCCATATGAGGTGTATTTGGAAGGAAGTATATTGACGCTGAAGCATCTGAATGAGAATTTATCCAAAAGCAGCGATTCGAAACCCAATGTGGAGTTTGTTGTGCCCAGAGAGTACGCCGGGGCATTTCAGATGGATACTTCCAACGGCGCCGTGAGTGTTTCGGGTTTGAGGTCGGTGAGATATGTTAACATCAACACTTCCAACGCGCCGATAGATTTGGAACATGTTGCTTTCGCTTCTTTATAGTATACTTTTTTATATTACAAAAATAGATCTGATTGAAGTGTAAATGTTTATAAGTAGTATGAGAATCAGGTCGGTCAAATGATTGAACTGAGAGTTACAGCGATATTTGGTGATCGATTGCAAAGAAGGATGAGAAATTCAATTCTTCATGATAAAACTATGATTAGTGTATGCGTGTGCTGAAATACCTGTCAATATACCGGAGGTAATGTTTTTGCAGTTCCTTCAGCATGAGTCAGTCATTGTACTTCAAAAAAATTAATTAAACGACAAACTCAAACGATTTGAGCTGAACCAGGTTACCTGTGCCGCGATATGTCAGATAAAGCGATTGAACTCCGTCGGGAATGGATATTTCAGCTTCTCCCTGGACCCAGATGTTGGAATTGCTCACGGGGATACTTGCCAGCACATCCCCGTCCCATGCCAGCCTGATTTCAAACACTCCCTGCATGTAGGCACGGGTCTTGATCCGGATGCCGCGCACACCGCAGCAGTCAAAATACCTGAAGCCAATGGTTGTGCCGTCCTTGATGTCGCCGATATAGCTGTCTCCGGGAGCCCAATCACTGCCTTCCTGCATGATCCTTGGCTGTCCTGGGATGCCGGTGTAGCGTTCCATGCCATCCTGTACAAACAGGTGGCAGGCTATATGCGCGGGAAATTCACCTTCACCCCTCAAGGGACCACCGTTGGGGCCTGAAGACGTGATTTCGGCCTGCGGGATACTGCCATCAGGCAAGAAAGAAATCGGTTCTATGCATCCCTGCCTGCTGTACCAGGTACCATTGGTATGCCTGTGGTAGAAGATATACCACGTTCCCTTGATGTCTATGATACTGCCATGATTGTTTCCGCCGTATGCCATGATCTTGTCCTTAGATTTATAGCTGTCAATATGTAGATCACAGTTGCTGACAATTACGCCGCCATATTGAAAACCCGAAAGCGGATCTTTGCTTGCCGCGTAGCACAGTTCGTGCATTGCGGATGATGAATAAACGAGATAATAGGTGTCTCCACGTTTGCGGATCGATGGGGCCTCAAAAAACGCGTGATCTTCAAATCCGGTTCCCTTCGCGTATTCACATCCGGGAATCACGAACACCGGATCTTCCTCAATGGTGACCATATCAGGGCCGAGTACCGTTGCCATTGCGCCGTGGCGGCTTTTGTCACCCGGCATGCAAAAGCCGGTGTACAGGTAAGTTAGATTACCCTCTGTCAAAACGCCGGGATCAAACTGAGGTTCATCTCCCGGACGTTCTCCCAGACGTGTGCCGTCCCGGTGGCGAACGTAACCGAGAAACTGATATCTGCCTGCCGGAGAATCGCAAACGGCTACCGAAACAACGCTGACTTTATCCAGCACATAATACAGGTAATAGCGGCCGTCAGGTCCCCGGGTTACGTCAGGCGCATACAGGCACATGCTGCCGTCAGCGTTCATAGGATCGGCTGTCCTGGGATAGATGACCCCTTCACAGCGCCAGTCGCTCAGATCATCAACAGGCGCGGACCACCCCATGTAGTCGCCCATGCAAAATACAAATCCATTGTACATGTCGTGAGAGCCATACACGTATACGCGGTCGCCGAAGACATAGGGCTCCCCGTCGGGGATATACTCCCAGGCGGGAAGGTAGGGGTTCATTGCCTGATGCTTCATAGATTACTCCTTCCGGAATAGAATATGAGAGGAATTGGCGGATTGCATCGACAGCAGGCATGTTAGGCTGCTGTTTGCCTGCCGGTTATACTCTCAAGCGGGCGAAAAAGGCGTCGAGCAGTACTTTTTCAACGCTGCTCATCCGCCGATGGACTGTTTTGGCGGTATCCTTGAAGCTCATGAAAACCGGGATTTGCGGATCTATCCGGGGCCAGCTGGGCAATTGGTTTCCATCAGTCCCGGTTCCGTTGGGATCACCGCTTTTTATGAAGTTGCACAGATAATCACACATCTGCCGGGCCAGATCATAATGTTCTCCGACAAAGGGCCGCCAGCATTTTGCCAATGTTTCAAAGAAAAACCACAGATCCACTGAATGAAACGCTCCAGGGTTATCCCAACCCGGGATACTGGCGCCGAACTGATAGGCATATATATCTTCTCTTGCTTTAATAGCGGCGGCATGAACAGCCAGGGTGATGGCGTTGACAGTTCCATCGTGCTTGATGCTTTCCGCTGTGGCGGGCGAGGTGAAAGCCGCCAGAAATCTCTCCCGATCAAGACCTTCTATCCTCTGTGCGTAGGCCTGAAGGGAGGCATCATCCTCCGCTTTGGGCGCGAAAAGAAATTCATTGTTTGTAGAACCCATCAGCACCGGGCAATGGACCCGCGCGTCATGGAGATACCACTGATCGGGGGCATAATGCAGGAAGGAGCCATCCACTGACGCGGGCCAGAGTCCGGCTTCTTTCCAGGACAGAGCGGCATGCAGAAGCTCTTTCCAGGGGACGCGTCTGGCTTCTTCCAAGGTCTTTACACCCAGTACTGTCTCAAAAAAACGGCGTCCGCGGTCCTCAGCGTCAGCCAAAGGCACGCAGAGCCCGAGCCTTTCGGGGTACACAGACGCAAAAAGCCCGCTGATAATGACAGCCCGATCGAACAGGCCTTCATTATCCGGATTGGCAATCTGCGCGCTGACGCTCATCCCGCCGGCAGACTGGCCGCCGATCGTGATGTTGTCCGGATCCCCTCCAAAGGCCGCGATGTTCCGCTTTACCCACCTTAACGCGCATTGCTGATCGAGGAAGCCGAAGTTCGTCGCGCTGTGAGGGGATTCGGCGGTTAGCTCCGGATGTGCCAGGAAGCCGAATACGTTCAGCCTGTAGTTCACGGTAACGACGATGGCGCCGCGGCGGGCAATACGCTCCCCGTCAAACTCCATTTCGGTCGTGGCACCGACCTGCAGGCCGCCGCCGAAGAACCATACAAACACCGGCAACCCGCTTTGACCCTCCGCGGGAGCCCAAATATTCAGATACAGGCAGTCCTCATCCATAGCCGGATCGTCATCTACCGCCCACTCGCGCGTGTAAATGTTGCTCTTGTCCTTTCCCGTCACCGCCTGCGGGCCGATCGGGGCAAAGTCATAAGCGGCATACTCTCCCTCCCAGGGTACGCATGGCTGAGGCGCGCGCCAGCGGTTTTCCATCACCGGCGGCGCGG
>JAEWRJ010000025.1 GCA_023460055.1 Bacillota bacterium
ATCAAACCCAGCATATACAGCCAGGAACGGCCAAGCGCGGCTCCAAGCCCCCATCTGATGGGAATCAGCACGGCGGCCATCACAGCCGATGCCATCATCGGCCGCCAGATCAGCTCGCTCAAATCAAGCTTCATGTCAGCGTGCTTCCTCACATAATAGAGATTTGGAACAAAACTGACGATGTAGCATAAAAGAGAAGCATATGGCGCGCCCTGAATACCAACCGCAGGGATGGCGACCAGGCTGTAGTTGAGCGCCATTTTGACCGCTACGCCCAATGCCAGCGAGTACATGGGGATGCGCTGGCGGCGCAGGGCCTGCAGGATGGCGCTGGTCGCCTGCACCTGGATAAAGAACAGGATGGTCAGGCTGCTGATCTCAAGCAGCCTGGCGCCCAGCCGCAATTGCTCCGCCGTATACTTGCCGCCGCGGCCAAAGAGCAAAAACAGGACCGGTTCCGCGAGCAGGCTCAAGCCGATCGAGCAGGGAAAACCAACCACGGATGCGAGGCGAAGGCCTGTGGCCGCTTCCTGTGCCACCCTATCGTGCCGTTTCTTTGTCAGCGCGTGGGAAATGGCCGGCACGAGATTGGCGGAGATAGCAGCCGCAAGCGCTGTCGGCACATTGATCAGGGAGATCACCGGGCCGGAATACACGCCATAGCTGACCAGCGCCTGGGTCTCTTCCATATAGCCCTGCATGATGCGCTTGAGCATAAAACTGTCCACCAGCCCCGCCAGCGGCACAATGCTGGCGCCGATGGTGATGGGGATGGAGATCAAAGTGATCTCCCGGGCCAGGCTCCCCGCGGACGCGTCCTCGGATGAAATCCGGGGCAGGCGCTGCATGTCCTTGCGGTGGATATAGTAATCCGCCACCATGTAGGCGAGCGCTGCTGCCTCGGCTATTGAGGTGCCCAGAAGCGCGCCCGCGGCGCCCATGGCGTAGCCGCCGCGCCGCATGCCGAGTACAGCGAAGGGAAGGGCGATGAACACTTTGCCCACCTGCTCGATCAACTGCGAGATGGCTGTAGGCACCATGCGCCGCTTGCCTTGCATGAACCCGCGGAAGGCGCTCATCACGCTGACAAGAAACAGGCTCGGCGCGATGACCAGGAATCCGAGCGAGGATTCCGCCGTCGCCGTCGCCCGGCCCAGGCTTTGGTATGACAGCATCATGAAGGCTGTCGCCACCGCGCCGAAAAGGCTCAGGATCAGCAGGGAAGTCTTGAACACACGCCCGGCATTGCGCGGATCTTCCTGCGCCAGGTACTGCGCCACCATGCGGGAAATAGCCACCGGAATACCGACTGTGGAAATGGACAAGAGCAAATTGTAGGTTGGGAAGACGAGGTTGTATACCCCCATGCCCTCCGGCCCGATATTGTTGTTGAGCGGGATCTGGTATAGTACGCCGACCACCTTGCAGATGAGGCCAGCAATACCCAGAATACTGATTCCTCCGGCGAGGGATTTTTGTCGTCCGGTCATATATCTCCGCTATGCGTCAGGGGGAGGAATATCCTCCCCCGCGCTTTTATGCTTTATATTTGGGTATCGTCTCCGCCGACCTCGGGCTCTTCCTGCTTTCCGCCTTCGAGCGCCGCCTGCGTGTGCGTATCCGGTGTTTCCTCTTCATCTTCCTCAGGTGCCGCTATGTCCACATCCACGATACGGCTGCCTTCAGCCACACGCATCATGCGAACGCCCTGCGTGACTCGCCCTGTCTGGCGGATATCCTCCACCCTGGTGCGGATGATCGTGCCGTCGTCGGTGATGATCATCAGCTGATCCTCCGGGCTGACCATCAGCATCGCGGCCAGGGCGCCTGTTTTATCGGTCAGATTCATCACAGTGAGGCCCTTGCCCGCGCGGCCCTGCTCGCGGTACTCATCGCTGTCTGTGCGCTTGCCGAAGCCCAGCTCCGTGATACACAGCACCTGCTTGCCTTCCTCCACCAGGCTCATGGACACCAGCTCGTCATTGCCCGACAGCTTCATGCTGCGCACGCCCTGAGAGCTGCGGCCTGTAGCCCTGATGGTCTTCTCACTAAAGCGTATCGCCTTGCCCAGGCGGCTGGCCATCATGATCTCCTCATCGCCGCGCGTGAGCTGCACGCCGATCAGCTCATCCTCATCCTGCAGGGTCAGCGCGATCATTCCGCTGCGTCTTAAGTTTTTAAATTCCTGCAGCGAGGTCTTCTTGATCAGGCCATTCCTGGTGGCAAGCATGAGGTAGTCATCGCTTTCGCGATCGGGTACCGGCAGCATCATCGTCACCTTCTCGCCGCCCTGCAGCTGCAGGAGGTTCACGATGGCCGTCCCCTTGGCCGTGCGGCCGGATTCCGGGATTTCGTAGCACTTCAAGCCGTAAACGCGGCCTTTGTTGGTGAAGAACAGCATGTCGCTGTGGCTGTTGACCACGTAGAGCTTTTCAACGAAGTCTTCTTCTCTTGTGGTCAGGGCAGCCACGCCCTTACCGCCCCTGTTCTGAGACCGGTAAGTGGACTGGCTGAGGCGCTTGACATAGCCGAAGTGCGTCATCGTGACCACCATGTCATCCACGGGGATCAGGTCCTCGATATCTATTTCGCCCTCCACCATGC
>JAEWRJ010000026.1 GCA_023460055.1 Bacillota bacterium
GACCAAGACTTTCAAGACCGAGGAAGGCCGCGCCAAGTTCATCGAGCGCATTTCCTACAAAGCATCCTTTCACTGCATCTACGGAACGCGGGATCCAGGCAGTACCTGGTAACACAGCTCGCCTGACGAGCGCTGGCTGGCTGCCGGCCGAAACCGCCAAGAGGCGGTCGCGGGAAGCCGCAGGAGCACAGGCTCCTAAATTAAAGGAGGAACATCCAATGAAGATCAGGCTAACGTGCAATGACTGCATCCAGGCGATGGCGAGAGAAGTGATCACGGTATCGGCGGAAACGCTCGACGAGGCATGGGAAAAGGCAAAGGCCAAGTTTGCCCGTAAATACCACACCAAGAAGGCCTACGTGAACATCACAGGCGTCGAGCGCATCACTCCCGCCTGACGAGCGCCGGCTGGCCACCGGCCGAAACCGCCGAGAGGCGGTCGCGGGAAGCCGCAGGAGCTTCGGCTCCTAAATCAAAAGGAGGTACACACATGAAGCACATCTTCGACAAGACCACCTGCTGGAACATCTTTGACCACACCGACAACCCGGAACCGCTCTGGGAGCTACAGCGCCAGGGAAAACACCGCGAGGCTCGCCGAGCCGCGGTCCGGCTGACGCTCCGCCACCCGATCCGGATGCTGCCGATCATCTTCAACTCCCTGCGCATCAAGGCGCTCATCTGACACAAACCGGCCAACCGCCAGGACCTAAATCAAAAGGAGGTACAGCCATGGAAACCACTCAGAACGCTCTCCATGATATTAAGGTCGGAGACATTTTCGTCAGCATCTGGGGATACGAGCAAACGAACGCTGACTACTACCAGGTGGTCGAAATCAAAGGCACCTGCACGCTTATCCTCAAACGCATCAAAGCCGCGGTCGTCATCATCAGCAACATGTACGGAAGATCCGCTCCGATCAAGGACGTCTTCACCTCAGACAAAACCATCACCAAGCGCATCAAGCCAGGCGGGACAGGGTTCAGCATCAGCAGCTACGCATCCGCGAGGCTGCACATTCCCGGAGACTGCTACCGAATCAGCTGGTATGGATAACCCGCCTGACGATGGCCAAATGGCAGCTGGCCGAAACCGCCCGAGGGCGGTCGCGGGAAGCCGCAGGGGCTCCGGCTCCTAAATCAAAAGGTCGCAGGCGGGAAAAGCCGCCGGGCCCAGGAGGAACACTATGGAAAGCATTAAGTCAATCTTGGAGAAAAAGACTGGTCTTTACTCGGGGCTGGTCGATGGCGAGGAAGCCATTTTAGGGCGGCAAGAGGGCAAAGGGTTTAGCATCACCGTTCCGACACATGATGGCTGGTATGAAACTACGATTTACAACGAGCAGGGTGAGCTTGAGGAAACACTGTACGAGAAGTGAACAGTAAAGCGCCAGCCGGGGGCCATGTACCCGACAGAAGGAGAAAAGAAATGACAACTACTGCCACCACAATGGAACGCAATGCCATCATTCGGGAGTCTGCGACCCGGACACCCAGGCACAACATCACGGTCCTTGAGCTCGACTCTGGCGACGTGATCATGTATGCTTTCGACCGGCGTGCCGGGTTCCAGGAGGTCATTGCACTGCGGGAGTACATCGAGGCTTATGAAATCTACTACGACTTTGACGAAGGCTGGATGGCCAACGGCCAGGAGATCCCCTATAAGGATATCTTTTGAATAGAGAAAGGAATTATCATGAAATATGTTGCATACGGCTCTAACATGAACCTGGAACAGATGGCCGTCCGCTGCCCGGGCGCCAGGCTGGTTGGTACCGGTTTGCTCCGCGGTTATCAACTCGAGTTCAACCGCCATGCGACCATTGTCCCCACAAACGGTCCCGGTGTCGCAGTGCTGGTCGCCGTCTGGGAAATCACAGCGCAACATGAAGACAGGCTCGACAGCTACGAGGGATACCCGCGTTATTACCGAAAGCTCAACTGCACGGTCGACCTGGCCGAGGGGGAACAGATCCAAGGCATGGTGTACCAGATGTGCACCTTCGATTACTTCCCGCCCAACGAGGCTTACTTCGCAGGCATCCGTGACGCGTATGAATCGCTCGGCCTGCGCTCTGAAATTAAGCAGTTCCTACAGCCAGCCCTGATGCGCAGTTATCGCAGAACGAGAAGTTGAATCCCGGGAACTGAACATCCTCGGAATTGCAGAAGCCGCCTTGTAAGGGGCGGCTTTCGCGTTTGTGGGGGCATTGCGCTGATTGAGGGTCTCCCCGCCTTCCGGGCTTCAGGCGCAGGTGAAGGCCTTTGTGGGCCAAACGAGGCAAGAGCAGCCGGCGATGGGCTGCTCTTGAATCAAGAGGGCTTATTTATGCGCTTCGGGGAGGGTATCTACCGCGATCTCACTCTGGGTTCCGTCCCAGCGGAAGCGCACCAGTACCTGACCATCCATGGCCAGGTACACCGCACAGAAGGGGTTCTCCCAGAGGTCCACCAAGCCGGGGCAGGCCATGATGGCCTGGGTTCGGAGGTCATCGAAGGACTGTCCCTCTTCCCTGAGCACCCAGGCCTTATGTAGCCGCAGGAGGTCTTCCATCTGGCTGCTCAGGATCCGTACAACCGCTTCCTGCATGCACAACGCTTTGAAATCAAGCCGGGGGTATTTGTCATGAAACACGGCCCATTGCTCAAGCGGGAGTGGGTTGTTCATCATCGCCAGGCCGGCTTCTGTCATCCCGCACTCGCTGCATATGTACAGGTCGGCATATCGGCTCAGCGCATTGTGGGTCAAGGGAGATTTGAGCTTGTTCTGACCACAGCGCGGGCAAAGCGTCTCTGACTCGGCATGCTGCTTTGCTTTCAAATGGAGCAGTTTGCGATCCATGTCAGCCTTATTCATCCGCCACCTCCGAGCTCTCGCTGTCTCTCTGACTGCGCCGGATGGCGGCATACTTGGCCTGGTGCCGTTCAGCATCCGCCTCCGTCAAGAACGCGCTATTGCCTTTGAGGTGCTTCAGGAAGAGTTCGCGCATGCCTTTGGCTTCCTTTCCACCAAAGCCCAGACGGACCAGCCAGCCCCGCATTAAGTACTTCTCGTTCTCCGGCTCCTGGCGCTGTGCCTGGACCCGGGTAGCGGCCTTGGCGGCTTCCAGGATCTTGAGGCTCAACAGAGTATAGGTGTTGACGTAGCTGTCACTCATGGGGAAGCTCAGTGAGATGCGATCGTTAGCCAGCTCAATCCCTGTGATGAACCCTTGTTCGTTGAATGTGGCCATCCGGGCTTTGAAATCGTCCAGTGTCTCAGGCGGCGAATTCTGGAGCTGTTCGATGACCTCATCGCTGACCCGGATCGTCTCTTCTTTGAGTGCCTTTCCCAGCAGGTATTGCTTGCTATACAGCATTCGGAGCAGGTTGTGCATGGTTGGGACGGTGAGACCGTCAGCGGGGATGCTGATGACTAGTCGGTCGGGTTCGGCTATTTCTTCGCTCTCCGGATCTGGTGCGGGCTCTTGCGCAGAGTCTGCTTCCGGCTCGGCCTCAGTCACGGCCCCCTCAGTTTCTGCCAGCCATCCATTGCTGATAAGGAGTCCCCGGATGCCGTCCGGATCCATGTCTTCCGGCAGGTTGATGCCTCCTTCCCTGTCCACCGTCACATTG
>JAEWRJ010000027.1 GCA_023460055.1 Bacillota bacterium
GATGAACAGAAGCACATCCTGGTGCTTCACATCCCGGAAGTACTCTGCCATGGTAAGGCCCGACAGACCCACCCGCATACGGGCTCCGGGGGGCTCGTTCATCTGACCGAAGACCATGGCGGTTTTGCTAATAACGCCGGACTCGGTCATCTCGTTGTACAGGTCATTGCCCTCACGGGTACGCTCGCCGACACCGGTAAACACGGAATAGCCGTTATGGGCGGTGGCGATGTTGTAGATCAGCTCCTGGATCAGAACGGTCTTGCCCACACCGGCGCCGCCGAACAGACCAATCTTGCCGCCCTTGGCGTAGGGGCAGATCAGGTCGATGACCTTGATTCCGGTTTCCAGAATCTCGGTGGCAGGCTCCTGCTCTTCGTAGGCGGGGGCAGGACGGTGGATGGGCCACTGATCGTCGCCCTGCACCGGCTCTTTGTTGTCGATGGGCTGACCCAGCAGGTTGAACACCCGGCCCAGGCAGGCATCGCCCACGGGAACCCGGATGGGGGATCCGGTGTCGGTGGCCTCGGTGCCGCGGGACAGACCGTCGGTGGAGCTCATGGCGACACAGCGGACCACATTGTCGCCGATGTGCTGGGCAACCTCTGCCACGATGGTATTGTCCCCATTGGGCACCTCAATGGCGTTCAGCAGCTGGGGAAGCTGATCGTCAGGGAAGCGAATGTCAAGAACAGGACCCATTACCTGGATCACCGTTCCTTTGGATTTCACCATTGGATTCAACTCCTTATATTGGAATGGGGGAGGAAAGCGTGAAATGACTCCCTCAGGAACCCGCCACAATCTCGGTGATTTCCTGGGTAATGGCGGCCTGACGGGCACGGTTGAACTTGAGACTCAGATCCGCGATCATGTCGTCGGCGTTCTGGGTTGCGGAGTCCATGGCACAGCGGCGGGCAGCCTGCTCGGAGGCCCGGCTTTCGCAGAGGGCACCGTACAGGATACCGCCCAGGTATTCCGGAATAATGGCATCGAAGACCTCTTCGCTGCTGGGTTCGTACTGGATGTCGCTCTTTAAGGTGCCTTCCCGCCCGGTTTTGGTGCGGAGCAGGGGCAGAAGCTGCAGCGATGCGGGGGTCTGGGAGAGAACGGATACAAAATTGGTATAGGCAACCCGGATTTCGTCGAACTCCCCGGAAAGAAAGGCTTTGCTGATCTGCTTGGCGATGGTGAAGCAGTCGCCGATGGCAATCTCCGCCGCTTCGGCATAGTGCTCCGTCAGCGCGGGGATTTTCCGGGCACGGAAGAACTCCACCGCCTTCTTGCCGATGGGAAGCACCAGGGCATCCTTGCCCTGCATTTCCCCATAGGCCAGCTTCAGCACATTGCTGTTGTAGCCCCCGGCCAGACCCCGGTCACCGGCAATGACAATGTAGAGTACCTTGTGTACAGGACGGCTCACAAGATAGGGCGATGAGAAATCCCGGTTGGAATCCACAATGTCGTTGATGGCGCTGTACAGGGTTTCAAAATAGGGTCGGGAAGAAAGTACCTGCGCCTGGGCACGGCGGAGCTTGGAGGCCGCGACCATTTCCATGGCCTTGGTGATCTGCCGGGTGGACTCCATGCTTCGAATTCGGTTCTTGATTTCCTTGGTGGATACTCCAGCCATGGCTTACCCCCCTCAGGCGACCACGAACTGGGCCGTCAGTTCTTCCAGAGCGGCTTTCAGGCTGTTTTCCGTGTCGGTTTCCAGCTTGCCGGTGGTGCGGATGGCCTCCAGCACATCACTGTGCCGCAGGTCCATGTGCTCCTCCAGCTGCTGCTCGAACTCGGGAACCCGATCAACACCGATGTCGTTCAGATACCCATGGGTGACCGCGTAGATGATGCACACCTGCTGGGCAACCTCCTTGGGGCTGCCGTTGCGCTGCTTCAGCACGGCCACGATCCGCTCACCCAGAGCCAGACGGGACTTGGTATCCGCATCCAGATCGGAGCCGAACTGGGCAAAGCTCTGCAGCTCCCGGTACTGGGAGTAGAGAAGCTTCAGGGAGCCCGCCACCTTCTTCATGGCCTTGATCTGGGCATCGCCGCCCCCACGGGACCCGGAGATACCGGGGTTGACCGCGGGCATAACACCGGAGTTGAACAGCTCGGTTTCCAGGAAGATCTGGCCGTCGGTGATGGAAATTACGTTGGTGGGGATATAGGCGGAAACGTCACCGGCCTGGGTTTCGATGATGGGAAGGGCCGTGAGGCTGCCGCCGCCCAGCTCGGGGGACAGCTGCGCTGCCCGCTCCAGAAGCCGGGAGTGGAGGTAGAACACATCGCCGGGATAAGCTTCCCGTCCGGGGGGACGGCGGATCAGCAGGGAAATGGCACGGTAGGCCACGGCGTGCTTGCTCAGGTCGTCATAGATGACCAGCACGTCCTTTCCCTGGTGCATAAAGTATTCGCCCATGGTGCAGCCTGCGTAGGGGGCGATATACTGCATGGGGGCCAGTTCCGAGGCGGTGGCGGAAACCACGATGGTATAGTCCATGGCACCGCCGGAAGTGAGGCTCTCCACCACCTGGGCAACGGTAGAACGCTTCTGACCGATGGCAACATAGATGCAGATGACGTTCTTGCCCTTCTGATTCAGAATGGTATCGGTGGCGATGGTGGTTTTGCCGGTCTGGCGGTCGCCGATGATCAGCTCCCGCTGGCCACGGCCGATGGGGATCATGGAGTCGATGGCTTTGATGCCGGTCTGCAGGGGGCGGCTCACATGCTTACGCTCGATGATGCCGGGGGCGGGCATTTCAATGGCCCGGTAGGTCTCGGCTTCAATGGCGCCCTTGCCGTCGATGGGCGCGCCCAGAGCGTTCCCGACACGGCCAATGAGCCCAGCGCCCACGGGGACGGACACGACACGGCCGGTACGCTTGACGGTGTCACCCTCCTTGATGCCTTGATCGCTGCCCAGAATGGTGATGGATACGGTGTCCTCCTCCAGATTCTGGGCCA
>JAEWRJ010000028.1 GCA_023460055.1 Bacillota bacterium
GTGCTGGGCTACATCTGGCAGTTCATATTCAACAATGTACAGGTGAATCTGGGCATGTCGCTTGACATCCCCTTCCTGCAAAAATCCCTGATCGCCGATAAAAGCACGGTGATCTGGGCGATGAGCTTTGTGAACACCTGGCAGTACGCGGGCTACATCATGATGATCTATGTGGCCGCTATCCAGTCCATTCCCTCCTCCGTGATGGAGGCGGCCAGCGTGGACGGGGCCGGCTACTTTACTCGTGTCCGCCGTATCCTGATGCCGATGGTGGCCAACGCCTTCACGATCACCTTGTTCCTGACGCTGACCAACAGCTTCAAGCAGTACGATCTGAACTTTGCCCTCACCAACGGCGGCCCGGCCATGCGCTTCATGGGCAAGGCCATCCGCGCCAGCGAACTGCTGGCGATGGATATCTACAAGACCGCCAATGCCGCCAACCGCATGGCGGAGGCCCAGGCAAAGGCAGTCGTGTTTTTCATCGTGCTGGTGATATTCTCCGTGACTCAGGTTTATATCAATAAACGCAGGGAGGTGGAGGCATGAGCGCGGTGAATCTTGATATCGATCCCAAGAAGATCAAGGAAAAGAGAAAACCCGGCCAGGTCATCGCCGAGATTCTGGTGATGCTCCTGTTCATCATCTTTATGCTTCCCTTCGCGCTGGTGGTGATCAACGCGGCCAAGAGCGCCAAGGAGATCGTATTCAGCCCTGTCGCCCTGCCTGAGAACTGGGGCCAGATGATCACAAACGTTCAGGCCATCTTCAACAACCCAACGGTGGACTATACCGGCGCGTTTTTTGACAGCCTGATCATTACGGTCATCTCCCTGTCGGTGATCGTATTCTTCTCATCCATGTGCGCCTGGGTGCTGGTGCGCAACAAATCCAAATGGTCCACCTTTGTCTTCCTGGCCTTTGTGTCGGCGATGGTCATCCCTTTCCAGGTGGTCATGTTTCCGCTGGTGCGCTGGCTGAAGATACTGGGCGACGCCATCGGCCTGCCCCTGCTGGGCACCTACCATGGCATCGTGTTTGCTTATCTGGGGTTTGGCTGCTCGATGTCTGTGTTCATCCTGCACGGCTTTATCAAGGGCGTGCCGCTTGAACTGGAAGAAGCCGCCACCATCGACGGCTGCGGCCAGGCCCGCACCTTCTTTGAGATCGTGCTGCCCCTGCTGCGCCCGGCTTTTGTGACAGTGCTGATCTTAAACGGCATCTGGATCTGGAACGACTTCCTGCTGCCCCTCCTGGTGCTGGGCAGCGCCGGCCAGGTGCAGACCATTCCGCTGGCTGTTACGGCCTTCGCCGGAGCCTACCTGAAGCAATGGGACCTGATCCTGACCAGCGCATTGCTTGCAATGATCCCCATCATCGTGCTGTTCCTGTTCGCGCAGCGCTATATCATCAAGGGCATGGTGGAGGGAGCGATCAAGTAAACAATAAAAGTTAACGTTTGTTGACAAGTCTTTGAGTCAATGATAGTATTCATTTGTAAGTGCCCGCTGCCTCCTGGAGTTGTCTGCAGGGGGAGCGGGTACTTGCTATACTTACATTTTATGATTTGCGAAGGAGGAATAGATGACCGGGAATACCGTATTGAGCATCATCATTCCTGCTTACAACGCAGAGCGCTTTATCCAGCGATCGCTCTCTTGCCTTCTTGAACAGAACACCGAAAAAATTGAGATCATCGTTGTCAATGACGGCTCAATGGACAGGACCATTCGGGCTGCCGAGCATGCGATTGCGGACAATGCTCTTTGTAACACATTCATATATTCAAAGGAAAACGGTGGAGTCAGTTCTGCCAGAAACCTTGGTCTGGACAAGGCTCGGGGAGACTATGTATTTTTCCTGGACGCGGATGATTATGTGTCAAAAAACTTTGCTCAAGAGTTGCTCTGCCTGATTGATGAGAGCAAGGCGGATGTAATTTATTGGCCTTACGATCTCGTGGATGAAAGAGGAAAGACCGTTGTTTCATTTCCATATCATCAAGAACATCCGGTGTCAGGGACAGGCTATTCAGTACTTCGTGCGATTTTGATAGATAAAAGCACGAGAATATGGACCGGCAGCGCTATCTACAGACATTCGTCACTCATAGAGCATCATATCAGATATACAGAAGGTTGTGCTGCGGGAGAGGATTTGGAATTTATTCTGACGGTGCTGATGAATGCACATACAGTTTATTTTTCAGATCAGCCGAGGTCTTTTTATGTTCAGCAGCCCAACTCGGTCATGAATAGTTATAACATCAAAAAGTTCTCAGCTGCCGAGGCCATGGAAAGGGTGAGTGCCCGTTTTTACGCAGCAGAACACCCGGAGTTTGAGGAGCTTGCGCGTCATATGGATGATTTCGAGATCTTGCACAGTTACGCGGGGACCTTTGCCATGTGCCTCAGGCACCTAATTGCTAAGGAGCATATGAGCGGGGCAGCAGCCATAGGGCGTCTGTCGGAAGATGTTGATAATATGTTCCCCGGTTTACGCAAGCGAATGGTCGAGAAGTTAAAATCCCGTACGAGAAAAAGGCTGCCAGATAGGTTGGATATATTCAGGTTTTCCCCTGTCTTGTACATGCGCATATCAAATTTGAGGCAGCCGGCCATGCCGCGTTAAGCCGCCAAAGGAGAAGAAGGTGGTTCAGGATCTACCATTACTCAGCATCATTGTCCCGGTCTACAAGGTGGAAAAGTATCTCGCTGCCTGTTTGGACAGCATATTAGCGCAGACTTATGCCAATTTTGAACTCATTGTTGTAAATGACGGATCACCCGACAGCTGCGCCTCCATTTGCGACAGATATGCGATGCAGGACAAACGCGTGCGTGTAATCCATCAGCAAAACTCGGGGTTGGCCGCAGCCCGTAATAAAGGAATGGACGAGGCCAAAGGTGAACTGATCGGGTTTGTAGATAGTGATGATACCATCTGCCCCAGCATGTATATGGTGCTGTACGAAGCAATGTCGGACAGCAAGGCTGATATCAGCGTGTGCAATTACCGATCTGTGGATGAGGCAGGATATTCTATCGGGGAGGAAGACTTTCCTATAAGAGATGAAGTGCTGGATGGTACTTCGGCCATCATCAAGAAGCTCGAAGAAGATAAGAGCTGGTTTTGGGTGACTGCATGCAACAAGCTTTACCGCCGTGAGCTTCTTGAATCCCTCCGCTTTCCGCAGGGGAAGCTGCATGAGGATGAATTCTTTATCCATCACATTCTGGTACGGTGTCATAAAGCGGCCTGTGTATCAGATGCCCTCTATAAATATTTGCGGCGAGGCGGAAGCATTACTGGAAGCGGTTTCAGCTTAAGGCGGCTTGATGCTGCTGAGGCTTTGTTTGACAGGGCAAAGGTACTTCTGGAACATGGAATGCCTACTTTTTCAGCCTATTATGCGTGCTCGGCTGGCTTGATGGTAATGGCCAAAGGCTATGAATGTCTGGATATACATGACATCTTTTATCGCAATCGGTACAGGGAATTGCGCAGGGACTTTCGTTCAGCGTCTGCGAAGCTTATGATGAGTGATCTGCAATGGGTATGGAAGATTCGCCTCTTGTTCAATCGTTTCAGTCCCTACTATACTTGGAAGTATATGGAACGCTTAATACGAAAAGCCGGCGCAGGCCACTGGCAAGAATCAAGTCAGACATGAAAGGCGATAGGATGGACCGGATTACACCCATTGACTACATGGCGTTCAGGGACAGCTTTGCTGTGACCCGGGAGATAGATTCAATACTGTTATCAGGAAAGCCGGAGCTTTGTCCGAATCCCTTTTTGTCAATCGTTATACCTACATTCAGACGGCCTGTTTTTTTGAAACTTGCATTGGACAGCGCGCTGAATCAGAAGAATGCCGGCGTTTCATATGAGGTGGTGGTGGTTGATAACGAACCTCCCGGTGAGGCAACCTCTCAAACAGAAGAAGTAATAGCTAAATATGATGTGCCTAACCTTCTGTACTACCGCAATACTCAAAATCTGGGAATTGCCGGGAACTGGAATCGGTGTGCCCAACTGGCACGCGGGCGGTGGATTGCTTATCTGCATGATGATGATCTTTTGCTGCCTGACTATGTATGGTGTATGACCCGGCTGCTTCACCGAAGGAATAATATTGGCGGAATCATGGCGCTGGCCTTTGAACTGTGTAATGAGGGAAGCCTTCAGGAGGCTATGGATAAGTCTCGCTCACGCTTGTCAATATTGTATGATACAATAAGCCGAAACAAACTGATGAGGCTGCGCCGGACAGATAGCCATTTTAAAATTGCCAACGCTTACGGCGCGCCTACCTGCGGCAGTGTGTTTCGAAAAGACCTGCTTCTCGCGTCAGGCGGCTTTGACGAGCGTCTTCATCCATCTTTTGATTGGTTCTTGCTGTATCGTTTCAGCGGGCAGCACAGGCTGTACCGCTCCATGGAAAGGCTGGGCTACTACAGGGTCCTTATCAATGTATCCCTGTCAGATAAAACAAAAGAAGCCTTCCTTCGGGACAGGTTAAGCTTTGTTCACTACGCGTCAGACCATACCAAGCTGGGCAGAGTTTTACGCAAGCTATTTGAAAATGAGCAAAATAACGAGATTCTGCTCGAGGAGTACACGGATTATGAAGGCAAGAAAGCAGAGGATTACTTTACGTCCAGTACCCTGAGGGAAAGGCAGGTGCGAAAAGTTCTGTATAAGATCCTGACAAACGCGTACTGGAAGCTTAAGTCCTACCTCTGTTTGATCTTTGGATGATTAAAGATGAGAAAGGGAAAGATATGAAAACAGTTATTCTGGCCGGCGGCTTTGGCACCCGCATCAGTGAACAGAGCCATCTGATCCCTAAACCTATGATCGAGATAGGCGGCATGCCCATTTTATGGCATATCATGAAGTATTACTCTTCATTTGGTTACAATGAATTCATTATATGCTGCGGATATAAGCAATACGTGATCAAGGAGTTTTTTGCCGATTACTATCTGCATACTTCTGATGTCACATTTGATTTCACCAGCAAAAACGAGATGACCGTACATAACAACATGTCGGAACCTTGGAAAGTAACATTGGTTGATACCGGGCTGAACACCGCGACTGGCGGACGTATCAAACGGGTGAAGGACTATATCGGCGACGAGACCTTCATGTTTACTTATGGTGACGGGCTGGCGGATGTAGATTTGAACTCTCTGCTTAATTTTCACAAGGCTAACGGAAAAATTGCGACATTGACCGCTATACAGCCGGGCGGGCGCTTTGGAATGCTGGAGATTACGGACAACCATCAGATCCGTGAGTTCAAGGAAAAAAGCAAGGAAGACGGCGGATGGGTGAACGGGGGATTTATGGTACTTGAGCCGGAGGTTATAGATTATATTGAGGGTGACAGCATCATGTTTGAACGGTATCCCCTGGAGAAATTAGCCTCGGAAGGTCAGCTTGCAGCCTACCGGCATACAGGGTTCTGGCAATGCATGGATACCATGCGTGATAAGGAGACGCTTGATGCCCTTGTGCATAAAGAACAGGCACCCTGGAAGGTATGGTGATTATGGATCTGAAGAAGTTTTATCTGGGAAAAAGAGTGATGGTGACCGGCCACACGGGGTTTAAGGGGGCATGGCTTTGTACCCTTCTGAAGCAGTTTGGATCCGAGGTCACCGGATTTGCCCTGAACCCTCCGACCGATCCCTCTTTATATCATTTGGCTAAGGTCTCCGATGGCGTGAATTCTATCATCGGGGATATCAGAGATTTTGAATCTATGAAGTCGGTGTTTGAGCAAAGCAAACCAGAGATCGTCTTTCATTTGGCGGCCCAGCCCCTTGTGCGCGAGAGCTATCAGGATCCTCGCGGTACCTATGAGACCAATGTCATGGGGACGGTCAATGTGCTTGAATGCGTCCGCCGTTCGGATAGTGTCCGTACGCTTGTCAACGTGACCACCGATAAAGTCTATGAGAACAGGGAATGGGTCTGGGGATATCGGGAAAATGAACGGCTTGATGGTCATGACCCCTACTCTAACAGCAAATCCTGCTCGGAGCTGGTTACAGCCAGCTATAAACGCTGCTTCTTTGGCGAAGACAAAGCAGTAGTATCTACAGCGCGTGCCGGCAATGTGATCGGCGGCGGTGATTTTGCCAAGGACAGAATTATCCCCGACTGTGTCCGCGCGGTGATGAAAGAGGAAAACATCATTGTACGAAATCCTTTTTCCACCCGGCCATATCAACATGTATTGGAACCGCTGTATGCCTATATGCTGATCGCTGCCAGACAGCACGAAGACAAATCAATGGCGGGTTGCTACAATGTTAGTCCTGATGATGAAGGATGCAGCAGTACAGGGGATCTGGTGGATGCTTTCTGCAGGGCATGGGGAGATGGCGCCGGATGGGTTGATCAAAGTGATGGAGGCCCTCATGAGGCATCTTTCCTGAAGCTGGATTGCTCAAAAATGAAGGCTGCGTTCGGATGGCGGCCGGTGTGGGCTCTTGACACAGCTATTGAGAAAACGGTGGAATGGACGAAGTGCTGGGTTTCCGGCGACAATGTCAGGCAGTGCATGGAACGTCAAATAGAGGAATTTTTAAAACTGCACGATTGATGTCTCTTGAAAGCGAAAGCTATTTATAAAAACAATCGGAATGCAGAGAAGCGAAATCGTGAATCGGCGAGGCTCCGGTGAAACAACAGGGAGGATGGTATATGATTTTTTCTAAAACCCATATTGAAGGTGTTGCTATTATAGACCTGGACATCAAGCGTGATGACAGGGGCTTTTTTGCCCGCAGCTTTTGCCGGGAGGAGTTTATCGCAAACGGTCTGGTACCAATGGTAGAGCAATGCAACCTTTCCTTTAACCATAAAAAGGGAACTGTCCGGGGGATGCATTTACAGATCGCTCCTCACCCGGAAGCAAAGTATATCCGCTGCATCCGCGGCGCGGTGATGGATATCATTGTTGACATGCGTCCGGGATCGCCTACAAGGCTTCAATACGTGGCTGTAGAGCTAAATCAGGACAACTCCCGCGGACTCTATGTGCCGCCCTTTTTTGCCCACGGCTATCAGACACTGACGGACGACACGGAAGTCAGCTATCAGGTCAGCGGCGGATATGCGCCGCAGGCTGAGCGTGGTCTCTGTTATAATGACCCGGCTTTGAAGCTGCCCTGGCCGCTGCCGGTCACCGTCATCAGCGACAAAGACAGATCCTGGCCGCTGCTGCGCGATCGCGATCCGGCTGAGTTCGACCATATTTGACGGAGGAGGTTGGCATGATTATCGTTGATACCGCTCTTGAGCGTTGTGAAGCTGAGAATAATCCCGTCAAGGTGGCCCTGATAGGCGCCGGTTTTATGGCGCGGGGGTTTGTGAATCAGGTAGAGAATTCTACGCCCGGCATGCGTCTGGTGGCCATCTGTAATCGTACGGAAGCGAATGCCCGCCGTGCCTACCATGAGGCAGGGGTGGAAGGAGCCGTTAACGTTGATAATTGTCAGGCGCTTGATCGAGTGGTCAGTGCTGGCGGTTATGCTGTCACCCAAGATTTCAGGGCCGTGTGTGAAGCTGAATTTGTAGATGTTATCGTAGAAGCAACAGGCGCCGTGGAATATGGCGCTCATGTTGTGATGTGTGCCATCGAGAATAAAAAGCATGTAATATTGCTAAATGCCGAGGTTGACGCCACGGTGGGACCGATTTTAGCCAGGAAAGCAGAACGGGCAGGCGTGGTACTGACCGGCTGCGATGGTGACCAGCCCGGGGTGGAAATGAACCTGTTTCGATTTGTGAAAGGTCTGGGTCTCAAGCCTTTGGTCTGCGGCAATATCAAGGGTCTTCAGGACCCTTATCGCAATCCTACCACTCAGGAGGGCTTTGCGCGGCGATGGGGGCAGGATCCTGCCATGGTGACCAGCTTTGCCGATGGCACCAAAATTTCCTTTGAGCAGGCGCTGGTAGCCAATGCCACCGGAATGACCATACATAAACGCGGCATGCTGGGCCGAGACTTCACCGGCCATGTTGATGAACTGACAAAAATGTATGATGTTGAAGAACTTGAGAAAATAGGCGGAGCGGTGGACTATGTGGTCGGCGCCAAGCCCGGTCCGGGTGTCTACGTGCTGGCTACTCATGATGACCCCAGGCAGAAGCACTATCTGAACTACTACAAGCTTGGAGAGGGGCCTCTTTACAGTTTCTATACGCCTTACCACCTGTGCCACCTGGAAGTGCCCACTACTTGCGCTCGCGCGGTGTTGTTTCATGACGCTGCGATAAAACCTCTTTCAGCGCCTATTGTGGAGGTCGTAGCCACCGCAAAGATCGATCTGAAGGAGGGACAAATACTGGACGGCTTGGGAGGGTATCACACCTATGGCCAGGCTGAGCGCGCGGATATCACCGCCAGGGAGCGTTTGCTGCCCATGGGCCTGGCCATCGATTGCAGGCTGCGCCGGGATGTACCGAAGGATCAGGTTCTCAGCTATGATGATGTGGAACTTCCGGAGGGACGTCTGGTGGATCAGCTGCGCCGGGAGCAAGCGGAATACTTCCACACATAATCACTGCAACCGAGAATCACCAGGAAACCGGGTCGCTTTTCATTGCAGCCCGGTTTCTTATATTACTCAATCTATTTCTATCGGAAATCATACATGCTAAAGCCGGAGCTGTACTCCACCTGAAAGAGCGAGGAGTAGGCGATGATTACCATGTCATAGCCCTCAGTTTCAATCAAGTCCCTCAGCGCTGGCTTGTAGTGGCGCAGGTCGACGAGGTCAAGCTGGCCAAACTCCAGCGCCAGGTAGGGCGTCAAGACATAGTTGAATGAATCGCCCAGCATCAACACCTTGGGCCTGCCCTCCTTGACCAGTTTGTTGACCATGCGGATGAAGCCGTGCTGCACAGCCGCTGAATGCAGGTGCATGCCATAGAGCTCTCTTTCGTATAGGTCCTCTATCTCCAGCTGAGCATAATCGTAGATGATGTCAAAGCCGCCGGTTGTATCAAGCCCGATTGCGGGGATCTGCAAAGTCAGGCTGACGTCAAACTTGGGGCGCAGCAAGGCAAAGTCATCCGGAGCGGCCCTGGCCAGGGTCACCTTCTTGCCCAGAGAGCCGAGGAAAGAACTCGGAAAAAGCTCCACAGCGTAGTTGTCCGGATTAAATACGGCAGGATCGATATCGAAGCCAAACCCCCGGTTAAGTTCCTCACCGATCTGACCCGCGGCCCATAGCCCCGCCTCAACCCGCCAGTGGTGATCGGTGTTATAGAACATCGAGCGGTAGTCTATCTGCTGTTCTTCGGCAGAGTCCCGTAAATCCAGTGTACGGATGCCATGGTCTTTGAGGCCACCGATCAGTTCATCAGCATTTACATTGTAGAAGTCCACCACGTTGTTAAACTTGGTATCCTTCCGGGAAATCTTGTTGGGAATCTGGACAAACAGAAGGGGGGCTCCCTGAGAATCCAGATACTGCTTGAACTCGGCTACCGCCGCGACATTATCCCAGATGTTGACCCAGTTCATGAAAGTGGTCAGATACCCCTCCCCCATGTCAATTACGTTGTTGTACTCAGAATAGCCCGCCAGGTTCCAATTGATGAACTTGTCATAGCCGTTGGCGGCTTCCACGATGGGCCTGCGGAAAACCAACTGCTGGTTAGCAAAATAATTGGTCTTTTCAATTAACTGCCGTGTCATACTGATATAGACATACTTGAGGTTATCTATGCTGCCCAAGAGGCCTGACTGAGGGATGCTGACCTGCTCAGGTGGGGTGATGGCTTCCCCTAGGTCGGCGTGATGGGGCTTGGTTTCATCATCAAGAACAAGGCGGGTGAAGGCATTGTTCATCCCCATGCGATCCACCAGGATGGCCCGGGTAAAGAGCCTGAGCCCAATGGACAGCATGAACAGGACTAAAACCAGGATGATAATCCCTATGAGAAGAGCATGGAGTTTAGCGGGATTTTTTTGCAAGATACACCTCTTAATTTAAAAGTTGAAGTAAATAAACGGGTTGTAGGTGGAGTTGACGCAGGCCAGCAGTGAAAGTACGAATATAATGGCGGTCATGATGGTGCGGCCAAGGTCCATCACTTTGAGCCATCCTCCCTGCTGGAACTTGAGCGCCAAGCGATTCCTCAGGCCTTGAACTATGGGGATGGTACACAGCAGAGCTGCCAGCAGAACCCATCTGCCGTTGGAGAGGTAGTAGTAGAACACCTCATCAACCACACCAGTTGTACCTGCGCCAAACATATAGCCCAGGTAATCCATCGCCCCACCCAGCGTATCCGATCGGAAGATAACCCAACCAACCAGCACGATTACAAGCGTATAGACATGGGATAGTATGCCGATCTTTTTATCAAGGCCGCTGAACTTTTCCAGCAACAGGAAGGCAAAATAGTACAAGCCCCAGATAATAAAGGTCCAGTTGGCGCCGTGCCAAAGCCCGGTCAAGATCCATACTGCCAGCAGGTTGAAGGCCTGGCGGGCAGCGCCTACCCGGTTCCCGCCGAGCGGAATATAGACATAATCCCTAAACCAGGTGCTCAGCGAGATGTGCCATCGGCGCCAAAAATCAGTGACCGAGCGAGCTGTGTAGGGAAAGTTGAAGTTTTCCAGAAAGTGGAAACCAAACATGCGGCCCATGCCGATGGCCATGTCTGAGTAGCCGGAAAAATCATAATAGATCTGCAACGCATAGGCGGTGACGCCAAGCCAAGCCGAGGCGACGGATAATGTGCCTAGGGCAAAGAGATTGTCGGCGATTAAACCTACATAGTTGGCCAGCAACACCTTCTTGCCCAGGCCAAAGATGAAGCGCGTCATGCCTTGTATGAATTCTTCCCGGTTTTCATGGCGCTCGTTTATTTCATCGGCGACTGTTTCATAGCGTACAATAGGGCCTGCAATCAGCTGCGGAAAAAGAGAAATGTAAAGCCCCAGCCTCAGGATATTGTTCTGTACCGGGGCTTTACGGCGATAAACATCCAACACATAGGACATGATCTGGAAAGTGAAAAAGGAGATACCGATGGGCAGCGCAATGTATAAACTGATCGGGCTGCCCATCAGAAGGCCAAGGTTGTGCGCAAAGAAGCTCAAATACTTGAATAGGAACAAGAGGCTGATATCAAAAATGATGGGGGCCAGCATCCAGATACGGCGCTTAACCGGATCCTTTTGCCGATCCATACCCAAGACGAAGAACCAGTTGAGCAGGATGCTAAGCATCATAATAAAAACGAATAAGGGTTCACCCCAGGCGTAGAACACCAGGCTAAAAAGAAGCAGAACGTGATTGCGGAAGGAACGTCCCTTGAAAAAGGGGTTGTAATATACCACAAGCACCAGGGGCAGAAAGAAGAGCAGAAAAATCGGAGATGAAAAGACCAAACAGTACCTCCTCAGTTCAATAGGATTAAGGGGAAGCAACGGTATAAGAAAACTCGCCCTACAGTCACGCAAAGATAAAAATCTTTGAAACGGACTATAGAACGAACACTTACACTAACCTAATTTTAAAGTATGATGTATCATCTGTCAAGTTCATAAACCGATACATAAA
>JAEWRJ010000029.1 GCA_023460055.1 Bacillota bacterium
CATGTAGTAATAGCCGAAGTCGTTGGTCTCGCCCCAGTTCTTTTCCAAGTGCGTGTTCACCATCTTGATGACGGCTTCCGGATGCTCAAATCCCTTGCGGACCGCAAAGTAACGGGACGTACGGAACTTCAGCGGCACCTTGGGCAGCTGGTCGTCAGCTGAGACGATGTTGATGCCGATCCAGTTGGCATTGTTGTCATTGGTGTGGTTGCTTAAAAGCGGATAGATGGGATTCCACTGCTCGCCAAAGTCGATGCCGCACTTGCCGGCTGCGATAGACTCAGCGACCTTGCCGCCATCCTTCACGCCAAATTCCATGTCCAGCATGCCCTTGGCGTACATATCCGCCAGGGTCTGCAGAGCAGCCTTCACCTCAGGCTGAACGCTACCGTAAGCCAGCGAACCGTCCTCTTTCTGCATCCAGAAGTTCGGATAGGCATGGAAGCCGGCGAAGAAACCTTCAGTGCCCATAGCGCCTGAATACAGGTTCTTGGTGATAGCCATCGCGAATGTATCATTTACGCCATTGCCATCGGGATCCTGCGTTACAAACGCTTCCGCGACGGCCAGCAGTTCCTGCATGGTCTTGGGGATCTCAAGACCCAGCTTATCCAGCCAGTCTTTGCGGATCCACAGGAATTGCGCGCATTCGATGGACGCGTCTACGTTGGGGATCGCCATCAGCCTTCCGCTGAAGGTAGCGGAGTTAAGGACAGATTCACCTTCCTCGGTGTAGATGCTCTTGGTGTAGTCCGAGGCGTACTTCGCCCAATGGTCGGTCATGTCCTCAACCATACCCGCGTCAACCAGCTGCTTGAGCTGCTGCGCGTTGACGTTGACAACGTCAGGCAGATCTCCGGAAGCCAGCGTGACATTGATTTTTTGCATATAGGCGTCGTCCGCGTAGCCGCCGGCAACGGTCCAATCGTATGTAACGTTGATGCCGAGCATGTCTCTGTACAACTTGAGCCAGCGGTTATCCTCCATCGTTTCGCCGGGCGTGTTGGGCAAAACATTGCTGGACAGATCGTCGTCAATGGTACGAACGAAGCTGATGTCGATGGCAGGCTCATACTTGCTCAGAGGACCATCCTCGGCGCCCGCCCACACAAAGGCAGTCAGCATGCACAGGCACAGAGCGGAGACCAAAATCCTTTTTAACACGTGAGATTTCATAGAACCCTCCTTTAGGATACATCGATATTGCCGCAGAGCTAATACTTGCATTATAGAGGGATGTCACAGGAATACTAGCGCCAATTCTTTACGCTGACCGCCAATTTTTATGCCATTCAGTCCCACTGCCTATCAATTATTTACTTTTGCGCGGTTTCTTGACATTCGCGGAATTCCTGAGGTGTGCGCCCCGTATTCTTCTTAAAGAGCCGCGTGAAAGACGTCGTGTTGTCGTAGCCGATCTGCCGCGCGATATCCTGAATACGCATGCTGCCGCTTAGCAAAAGCTCTTTTGCCTGCGCGATGCGAACGCCCTCGATGTAAGCGGATAGATTCATGCCAGTCATCTGCCGATAGAAGCGGGAAAGATAACTTGGATTGAGATGAACCTGCTCAGAGAGCCGGACGAGCGACAGATCCTCCGCCAGATGCTCATGAATGAACGTTTGAAGACCTGCAATGGTCTTGTCAACGCGCTTATGCTGCTCCTCACGCTGCAGCTTGAGCAGCACCCCCGCCAATTCGCGCAGATAATCGGCAGCCTCGGCCCAGCTGTCAAACAGCTCTGGCTTCGTTAGATTATATTGCGCTAGTCGAAAAGAAACCTTCTCCATCATATCCCAGCGATTGATATATGAAAGCAAAGCAAGCGCGACGGTGAAGTACGCCTCCAGCGCCAGCGGATCGTGCTTGCTTTTGATGGAGTACAGCGGCTCAAGGTATGTGAGCAGCAGCTCATAAAAAGGCTCGGAGCGCCCGACCATCAGCATCTGTTCCATCTCTGTCAGATCCTTGCGTCCAAGCGTTTTGTTCAATTCAGGCGAACCTTCACGCGTGGAGACGACGGAGTGCTCATGTTGACAATGATTGTATTGTTCATCATAGATTAAAAACGTCTCGATACCCTCGCCGATCCCGCAAGCCAGCGCCCGATTGAGCTGTGCTGCCTGGATGGGGACATTGTTCCAGTCACAAGCATTCGCGGCAACCACGAAGCTGACGGGCATGCTCAGTGCATCGCGGCATATTGCCTGCGCCATTTCCAGCGTGCCAGATAAGAATGACAATGCTTTCTGATACGCCTCATCATCCAAAGACTGCTCCATTTCAGTACCGCCTAAGATAGCGCTTGGCTGCGCAAACAGCAGGAGCTGATTGTAGCCGTTGAACTGAAAAAAGCAGGTGAGCGTTGGCATAATGGAGCGCGCGATGATCTCCCGGATGGATTGCATCCGCCGCATGTCCTCCATATAGCCGGAAGAGCTCTCCTCCGCGCTGCACAGGGTCATCAGCAGGGGGAGTTCTGCGCGCAGGGGAACGCCAAGTTCCTCCAGTGTTTCGCGGGCGGCGGTAGTGTGACCTCGCAGAATGTTCCCAAAATAATTCTGCTGGTAGAACCCGTTCGCCTGCGTCATCTGCTCCTTGGCTTTGCGCAGCAGATCCTCCGTGCGCATTTCTCTCTGGAGAGCATGTATTGCCTCCCGCACCTTCTCGATGACCTTCATCGGGTCTTCAGTCTTGAGCAGATAGCTGGTATTTGGGCTTTGGATGGCGCGATACACATAATCAAACTCGTCATATCCCGTCAGAATGATGACATGGCACTTCGGCCATCGCTTCCGAATTTCCTCCAGCAGCCCAATCCCATCCATCTCAGGCATGCGTATATCAGTCAAAACGAGGTCCATGCGCGTACGATCCAGCCATTCCTCTGCCTCGCGGCCGGAATAAGACTTGTAGATATCCAGATCAAGATCCGTCTGTGAAGATAGAATCTCACTCAAGCCATGCACGATCAACTCTTCATCATCAACGATCAACAGCCGATACATTGCTCTCAGCCTCCTCCCATATCATCGTCAGCGTCACACACAGACCGCCCATGCCGCTTCGCGTTACGCCCAGACCGCTTTCCGAGCCAAACGCCAGCTGAACTCTGCGGTGTACGTTGATCAGACCGGTCACCTCGCCTGGATGCTGCTCATTTCCAAGACGTTCCAGAAGTTGCGCCAGCTGCTCATCAGACATGCCGTTTCCGTTGTCTTCAACGGTGATGGCCAGTCCGCTCGGCAGCGGCGTGAAGTTCATCGCGACAACACAGCCGCTGCTCCGTTTTTCCACAGCATACTCAAAGGCATTTTCCAGAAGCGGCTGCAGAATGATCCGGGGTACACGCACAGAGAGAAAAGAGTCCGGGCATTCACCGATGGTGAGCGTTAGGCGCTTGGAGAAACGCATGCTTTGTATCTGCGCGTAGTTTTTCGCATGGGTGAGCTCCTCGGAAAGAGTGACCTCGTCCGTGCTGTTGCGCGTAATGAATCGGAAGTATTCGCCCAAATGCTGCGTGAACGTGATGAGCTGCTCGTCCCCCACGCGCGCCATGGTATTGATGAGAAAGATACTGTTATAAAGGAAATGCGGATTGATCTGCGCCTGAAGCTGTTTCATTTCCGCACGTTGCATAAGGATATGCTGACGATAACTCTGATTAACGAGTGTTTCCAGCCGATTTGTCATTTTGTTGAATCGGCGGCAAAGATAACGAAACTCGCCTTTTCCGCTTTCCGGCACAACGACGCTGAAATCGCCTGTCTCGACGCGCTGAAACGCCGCGACCAACGCGGACAGAGGGCGATGGATAGCTCGAAACACAAAAATCAGATAGAACACTATCAGGATTCCTGTAAGGATGGAGAAGATCCACACCCCGACGTATAAGGCCCGCATTGGAGCCATGACCGCTTCCTGCGGGATATAGCGCCAAAGCGACATGCCCAGATAATCCGATTTGGCCGTTACAATAAAATACTTGCTGTTGTCGTGGATATTCGCGCGCTGCTCATCCTCCAGCACCATCGCGTCCGTCAGTGCCGGATCGCTTGTGCCGGACGCGATCATCTCATTTTGTCCCGTCCATAGCAGGAAAGAGCTGCTGTCAGGGTAGATTTCAAACTGCTCCAAAGTCTGGCGGAGTACGTCGGAATTCAGCACGATTTCAATGGAATACAGCGGCTTTTTATTCCATTCGTGAAGCGTACTGATAAACAGCTGATCGCCGTTGTGCAGAATCTGCGCGCCTGTAAGGCCATTGGGCACATAGAGTGTCGTGAACCGCTCCTGCATAAAATCGTCTACACCGCCCATGGCGGAAATCGTTTTTTGGATCGTTGGAATATGAGCGCGTACCTCCTTGATATAGGGGCTGCTGTTTCGTATAGTAATGAGGCGGCGATGAAGCTGAAGTATGCTGTCGACATATTCGTAGTTTGACATAATCGGATAACGGATGGCCAAACGGTTGAGATATTCATCGTTCAGGCAATCGTATTGCAGGATGCGTATCCGTTCGATCTCCCTGGCGAGTGAATCCAAATAGTAGGTTGCCTGCGTCGTTGCCGAGCCGCTGATCTCATTGCGGATTGATTTGATCCCGCTGTCATAGATATACATGCCAAGCCCATAAATTGGGAGGACAACCGCCAGCAACATCAGGATGAGGCGGCTCAATATGCTGTTGCGGCGAACTTCGCGCATGGGCTGTTGCTCTTTGGACATCGCTTACCTCGTATTTCATATTGCATCACCGCTCAATTACACCGTGTGATAGGTGATCGTTGGTTATATGCCCAAGGCCGGTACTGTCTGCGCGTGTTCGCAGCCTTGGATTCCCACTGCCATGTCATGCAGCTTGTTTGCTGGGCGATTGAAGCGATTCTTCATATCATGATGATCTTGCAGCCGACCAGTCTTCTGAGCATTCCATCAGGCAGCCTGTTACCGGCCGCAGACAGAATTCAAGATTGGGCACGATGCCCGTTCCCCCGGTCCTTCGCCTGATCTCCCTGTTCTGTTGCTCTATCACGCAGACATCGGATCTTCTGCCCCCGTGAATCGGAATAGCATCCCTGATACATTCGCGGTATCCTTACGCCGAGCCATTGGGTTATCTTGTTTATGAATGTTTTGGCAACACCCATTAAAGAGTAGCCCAAGCGGCTTGAGCATCCATTTGTGCTTCTCTAAAGATACGATCATTAATGTACTGTATCTTCCTTATTCATATATGCAATCATATCATATATTGCATTGACAAAAAAGCAATTTCGTTTGGAAATGAAGAATTCCCGCTCTCCGATTCATGTTCAATGGCTTCTTCCATCCGCCCGAAGCACTTCGTTCATGTCGATTGAGAGGCTTGTAACGGCTATTGTCAAACTATTTAAAACGAGGGATTTGAAAAAATATACAAAGGATGAAAAGTGTCTAAAAGAGACCGGCGGTTTTCAATTGATATCAGATGAGCGTAAATGAATGATTATGCGCCGATGATGACCTTGATTGTCTTCAGACGAACTCGGCCAGAGAGCGCAGCAAAGGCAGGATCACCTGTCTGTCTGAGGGAAAAAGCTCGATCCCGACAGGTATATCAATCCTCTGCGCGTTGATATAGTCAAAGAAGAGGCGATGGTCAAATCCATCGAATATCTTCTCATCCCGTGCCGGGAAGCCCGCTATATGAAAGTGTCCGATCAGACGGAGGTTCTCCCGAATGACAGAAAGAACATCCTCGCCCATATGCAGCTGATGATACACGTCATACAGCAGCCGCACGTTTGGCGAATCCACCTCACGTATGATCTCGAATCCCTCGTTTGAGGACGTCAGGTAATATCCAGGATGATCTTCGACCGTGTTGAGCGGCTCGATCAGCAGCGTTATGCGCTCACGCTCCAATAGCCCTTTCACGCTTCGCAAGCCATCTACAATAGCGCGATGCTGCTCTACTCTGGGTAATCCTGTATCTGCTCCCACTTGTGTAATAAGCTGATCTCCGCCAAGATATTGGATAGTTTCAACAGCGCGGGTCAGGCTTTGAGCATATTGCGAACGTTTACCCGGATCGTTGAGAATAAAGCATTCCGGGCAGCATGCCTTGATGCGGGTTCCCGTATTCGCCATTGCCTGTTGAAGAGGTACTAATTCATTCCGGCGTATTGTCCAGCGTTCAAACACATCAAATCCGCTCTCGCCCAGCGTGAAGAGTGCCTCCTCCGCCGAAAACCCCCTGAAGACCGATTCAAGATTGAATACGATGTTCATGCTATGCCCCGTTTCATACCTTCTTCGCTGTGCTTGCTTCTTTCTTGGTTCATCATCGCGCTATTAATCTCAGCTTAGGGCAAAATATTCCCCGCCGCGAGGTAAATTTCGTACCATTCCTCGCGGGTCAGGTTGATCCCGGCGGCCTTCACGCAATCCAGCAAGCGGCTCGTATTCATCGTGCCGGTCACGGGCTGCATATGGGCCGGGTGGCGCAGAAGCGACGCGACGGCGATGGTGGTGTTGCTTACGCCATAGCGGGCGGCAATCTCGTCAATCTTGCGGTTGAGCGCCGGGAACTTATCGCTGCCCAGAAACACACCCTCAAAAAAGCCGTACTGGAATGGTGACCAGGCCTGAATGGTGATGTCGTTCAGACGGCAGAAATCCAGCACGCTGCCGTCGCGGTTTACAGCGCGTTCATCCCCCATATTCACGTGCAGGCCCTGGGAGATCATGCCGGCGTGCATGATGCTCAGCTGCAGCTGGTTGGCGACGATGGGCTGCTTCACAAATTTCTTCAACAGCTGTATCTGCATGGGGTTCTGGTTGGAGACGCCAAAGTGGCGCACTTTTCCGCTGCTTTGGAGATGGTCGAAGGCCTCGGCCACTTCCTCGGGCTCCACCAGCGCGTCCGGGCGGTGCAGGAGCAGCACGTCCAGATAATCGGTCTTCAGCCGCTTGAGGCTGCCATGCACCGAGGCCAGGATGTGTTCTTTGGAAAAATCAAACGCGACGCCGTCGCGGATACCGCATTTTGATTGCAGGATCACCCGCTCGCGCACGGCGCCGGTCATGTGGATGGCTTCTGAAAACTTACGCTCGCACTCGCCGTCGCCGTACTTGTCCGCGTGGTCGAATAAATTGGCGCCCGCGTCCAAGGCAGTTTGCACAAAACGCTCTGCCTCGGCCTGGTTGAGCCCTGTGATGCGCAGGCAGCCCACCGCGATCACCGGTACCTGCAAATCAGATGTTCCAAGCTTCATGGTCTTCATTCCGAAAACCCTCCTTCATAGCCGGCGGTTTACCGCCTGTGTCTGTACTGTTTTTCCGTCTGGAATGCTGCGGTTTTATGCTTTGCCGATGCCACCGGCTGCCTGGCACTTCGCACAGACGATGCCGGCTCTGCCCGCGCAGGGCAGTCCGGTTCAGCTACCCGATGCCCGGTTCGACCTGCCGGGGTAGAACATTCTCTTGCCGTAAGGACATACTACCATAAATTCTCCGAAGCGAAAATAGACGTTCATTAGACGACTTTCCGGTCTTCGCGCCCGCCTCATGCAATGGTATTCTATCATCATATCAACTCAGCAGAGCCGTTATAAACTGTACCCCAATGTGTGGCCAGCTGAAAGATATACTGCGTTGGTATGCCGATCAACCACTTTTTGGCGTATAGATTCAATGGACCGCATACTCTTGCACGCTTCCCCTATACTCGCGCACGCTACATGGGTGGGGGTTGCATATTTTTAAACCATATTCAAGCTAAAAGACTATAGGATCGTAAATCATCCTTATTTTCCGCACCCATTCTGCTCTACCACAACTCCTCCACCCTCAAAAAGTGAGCAATATCAACGATTCTACAACAAAACCCACCTCGAAACGAAGTGGGTCTCATTGTATCAACTGTTGTTGATGATGTGGCGCAGAGGGTGGGATTCGAACCCACGTGGACTTGCATCCAAACTGATTTCGAGTCAGCCCCGTTATGACCGCTTCGATACCTCTGCACACGCTTTTTGGCGCTTGACTATATTACTAAATGAGGCAGAATCTGTCAATCTAAATTGAAGAGGGCCGCGCCGCGGCCCTCCGATCAAACATATACCTGCCCGGGCTAGATCTGCCCGCTTTCCAGTGCCTCCAGCATCTGCGCGTAGTTCTCAAAGCGGGAGACGCCGGGATAATCGGGGTAGAAGCCGTCCTCGTCAAAGAGGATGCTCTGCATGCCGGCGTTGATACCTGCTTCCAGGTCGATGGGGCGGTCGCCCACCATCACGCAATCCCGCGGGTTCAGCCCGTGCTTTTCCATCATGTGCAGCAAAGCGTCTGGTGCCGGCTTGCTGGGGAACCCATCCTCATCGGTGATGGCATCGGAAAAGTAACGAAGGAGGCCCGCGCGCTCCAGCGCTTCGGGCCCTGACTTATCGCGGTGGGTGTATACGTAATTTCGCCCGCCATTGGCAACGATGAAGCCCAGCACCTCTTCAAGCCCCTTGTAGGGCAGGAGAGTATCGGAGCCCTCATCCTCCGCGTGCTCAAAGTAGGTATCCAGCAGCTCTTGCGCGTGCTCATCGCCGCCGATGGACCTCGCGGCGTGGCCCAGCGTGTTCTTTACAAGGGGAAAGATGTCCTCATCGTCCATGCGGATATTTCTTTTCTTCAGCGCCTTTTGAAAGGCGCGGACAATGCGGGGGTAGGTGTTGTACAGCGTGCCGTCAAAGTCCCAAAACCAGTGGGTATACCTCATGCCTTGCCTTTTACCTTCAGCTCGCTGGTGCAGTGGGGGCAGCGCGTGGCGGCGTCAGCGACGGGCTCCAGGCAAAAGTCGCACTTGCGAACGACGGGCGCCGGGGCCGCTTCCTTCTTCTTCTGCAGCTTGGAGAATGCCTTGACAAACAGGAAGATGAAGAAGGCGACGATCAGAAAATCAATCACCGTCTGGATGAACATGCCGTAGTTGAGCGTGGAAACACCCGCCTCGTTGGCCAGCTGGTAGGTGGAATAGGCAATATCGCTTTTGCCCAGCTGGATAAACAGGTTGGCGACACTCTTGCCGCCGGTCAGGAGGCCCAGTACCGGCATGAACAGGTCATTGACCAGGCTTGATACGATCTTTCCAAAGGCGCCGCCGATGATCACGCCGACAGCCAGGTCGATCACATTGCCCTTCATCGCGAAGGCCTTGAACTCATCCAGGAATTTTTTCATATGCTTTTCCCCCCATTCATATTGGGCACAGGTAAACCTGCCCTGATAAGCCATTATACCATCATCTTTATCCATATGCTATAATATGGGTGATTATACCTAATGGAGGGAATATGACTGACACAAACGCCCTGCGGCAGAAAATGGAAGACATCGGCGCGCTCAAGCAAGGACACTTTCTGCGTGCCTCCGGCCGGCACAGCGACCATTACGTGCAGCCTGCCCGTCTGTTTGAGCGGGCCACGCAGGCGCAGGAAGTGATCGCCCCGCTGGCGGAGCGCCTTGGCGGCCTGAAGGCCGATATTGTGCTGGGGGCTGCCCTTGGCGGCCTGCTGGCAGGCTATGAGGTCAGCCGGGCGCTTGGCCTTCCCTTCATCTATAGCGAGCGCAAGGACGGCGCGATGACCCTGCGGCGCGGCTTTACCATCACCCCCGGCGCCAGGGTGCTGTTGATCGAGGATGAGGTGCAGACAGGTACCAGCGTGCGGGAGATGACTGAGATCGTGCGCGCGCTGGGCGGCACAGTAGCCGGCATCGGCTGCCTTATGGATAAATCCGGCGGCAAGGCACGCTTTGACGCCCCCTTTGAAACCCTGCTCTCCATCCCTGTCATCCACTACACCCCCAAGGAATGCCCGATGTGCGCCGAGGGGATCCCGCTTCAGCACAGCCCGTAATACTGATTCCAAA
Organism: Bacillota bacterium; assembly: GCA_023460055.1. Classification (GTDB taxonomy): domain Bacteria; phylum Bacillota; class Clostridia; order Christensenellales; family Aristaeellaceae; genus UBA1038. The sequence goes on from JAEWRJ010000029.1 coordinate 9,904, forward strand.
CTTTAACGCATCGTCGCGTTGGTCCTTTTGCCTTGGCGCTGTGTCGCCGGTAGCTTGACGTAGCGTTGCTACGCCTGCGCTCCCGCTCCTTGCGCACAGACAAAATTACTCAGCGCTTTGGATGCGTTGAAGTTCCTCATCAGTATAAGACATATTCGAATTCAGCTGACAACTGCGAGGCATAAGGTAAGCGCTCGCATCAGAATAGAAAATCGCCCGGTCTGTCTGGTCAGACCGGGCGCGCTATTTTATTTAAACTTGATACTAACGAAAATCGTTCACGCATCCAAAGCGGTGAGGGATTTTGTTCCGGGGCAAGGAGTGCAAGTGAAGGCGAGCAGCGCTACGTTGAACTTGCGGCGACACAGCACCGGGACTAAATCACCGCCGCGACGATGCGTGAACGGTTTGAGCTAGTATCAGAAGGTGACTGCTACGACCAGGCCGCCCATGTTGTCATCCGACACGCTGTAGCTGGCGGCACCCTCAGGCAGGCGCAGATCATGATCGCCGGGGGTCGCTTCCACGCGGAAGATCTCATACTTCAGCTGCCCGTCCTCGTAGACAGCCGCATGCTCGTTTTCGATCAGGTACTCGATGTACTCTTCCAGGCACAGATCCAGCTGACGCATCACCGCGGCGTGGGGTACGCCCACGTACCGGTAGGCATCGATCTTCAGGTTGATGGCCGTCTTGAAGGACTTGTCCACGGTGCCCGGCAGGGGGTAATTGAGCACAGGATAACGGAAAACATAGCCGTATTTCCAGCTGTTCTCAACCAGCCATTGACCCTGAACGGTATCATGGATCCTCGCGGCCTTCAGCACCGGATCATTCTGGTTCCACACGTCCAGCTCCACTGACAGGCCGGACTGGTAGTCGCTGGTGCCGGGATAGGACACGGTCTTCCTGACCTCTTCCACCAGCAGGTCGCCGGTCAGCCTGGCGTTCCTGGCTGTCACCGCGTCCGAAGTCTCGGTCCACAGCTGCGCCTGCGTATCCATGGAGCGGTAACCGGTCCTGACCAGATAGTCCTCCAGCCCCTCGGCCTTGGCGGCCGTGATCATCTGATCAAGCGCCTGGATGGCCGCCGGGAAAAGAGACACCTGCTGGCGCGTGGTCGGCACGCGCCGCCCGCTCTCATCCATGATGCTCTTGAGCTCGCCTTCAACCAGCGAAAAGTCCGCGGGCAGGCTGTGCCAGCGGTTCAGCAGCAGCAGACCGCCCTGCAGGGCCTCGGCCCTGGTGACGGATACCTGGTCCACGCCCTTGACGGCAAAGCCCTTGAGGCTGACCACATCGATGCCTTCGGCCTTGGGCTGCGGCCAGACCGGCGCGGCATCAGGCTGTATCTGGCTGCGCTGTGCCAGCACTGCCGTGTTATACTCCTGCACCATGGCGTTATTCGCGTCCACGATGCGCTTTTGCTCTTCCCTGTACTTGCCCTGCAGGCTGGAATCTATCAGGAAATAACCAACCAGGCACACTGCAAACAGCACCAGAAGACTGATAACAATCCGAAGCAGCTTGAAATAGGGATCAGCCCTATGCGTGTTGGACATGCTTCTTCATCCTTTCCGTGCGCGGCGCACAAGCAAACGATACGCCTCCAGAGATAAATATCAACCAATTTATAACAGAATCATGACAAGAAGTCAATCTTTTGTCATAAATTAATTCATATTGCAGATTGCAAGTTTAATTGCCCATCATTTTCACCAGTCATGTATGTGTGATCGAGATGCCATCTCTCCCCATATGGGGAGAGATGAAAAGGCCGCCGTTTTACGCCGCCATTTCATTTGCCGT
>JAEWRJ010000030.1 GCA_023460055.1 Bacillota bacterium
CCTGTGTTATGCTTCTTCTGATCCATTTTGATTCTCTCCAGTCGCTTTTGTCTTCAACACTAAGCATAACTGGTTTGATCCCTTAATGGATCACTTTTTATGGGCAACTCATTTTACAACTCACCAAAAGGCCGCGGCTGCGCCGTCATTCGGGCGATAAAAAAACCGCTGATCGCTCAGCGGTCTTCAGGTCAGGAAAGGCGTGAATTATTCCTCGCCCTCTTCTTCTTCGTCAAGATACTCCAGGAACAGGTCAAACACCTTCTGGGCGACATCATCATCGTCGACGGAGACGTAGACATCTTCGCCGTCTTGTTCCTCGATCTTCATGATGACAACGCTGCCCTCTTCGTCGTCCTCATCCTCTTCGGGGGCCATCAGCACGACGTACTCCGCGCCGTCCAGCTCGATGGTGGCCTGGTACTCAAACGCCGTGGTCACGCCGTCTTCGTCGGTCAGTTCCACGATGTTGTCAAATTCTTCTTCCTCTTCAAATTCCGGGGTCAGATCCTTGTTCTCATCCATGTCGGTTTCCTCCTGATGTTGTTGGGGCTTTGGGCGACGCTTCATGTCCAGATAGCTTTGCAGTATCAGGGCGGCGGCGACTTTATCCACCGTATCCTTCCGGTCCTGGCGGCGCATGCCGCCTTCGATCAAGGCCATCTCGGCGGACTTGGTGGTGAGCCGCTCGTCGATATATTCTACCTTCAGGCCCTTTTGTTCAAGCTGAGCGCAGAAATCCCGCGCCTTTTGCGCCTGCGGGCCCATGGAGCCATCCATGTTCAGCGGCAGGCCTGCCACAATATACGCTACATTCAGCTCTTGCGCAAGAGATAAAAAATAAAGGCTGTCCGGCCCCCAGCCAATCCGCTGGTATACGCTGTGCGGGCTTGCGATCAATTCTGTTTCATCGGACAGGGCCAGGCCGATGCGCCTGTCCCCGATATCAAGCCCCAGTATGCGCGCCATCAGCCTTCAATGTGGTTGTGCACATAAAAGCGCACAAGCTCTTCCAGTATTTCATCACGCTCCAGCCGGCAGATCAGGCTGCGCGCCGAATCGTGGCTGGTAATATAGGTGGGGTCGCCGGTCAGGATAAAGCCCGTCAGCTGAGCGATCGGATCATAACCCTTCGCCTGCAGCGCCTTGTACACATGCGCCATGATCTCGGCGGGGGATTCCTTTTTCGTCACGACCGGCTCCAGTTTTGTGGTTCCAAACTGCTCACTCATCGCCTCACCCTCCTCTTTGCTCATTATACCCCTTAAGTATCGTGAAACACAAGCGATACAGCGTCGTTGACAAGGTTTTTACAAATACATAATGCGGCTTCCACGAAAGGCGCATAACCGCGCGCATAAGGGGCTGCGCGCAGCTGCGGGGCCAATGCCCCTTGCAGACAGCAGTGCTGCGGACAGCGCCGTCTGCAAGCGTCTTTCGTGAAAGCCGCGAAGATTACCTTGTCCCGATGATCAATACAGCGATGAGCGCGATAACCAGCAGAGCGATGATGACATCCAGCGCCTTCAGGGGGATCTTCACCCTATCGTACAGGCGTTCCTTGAAACTCTTGGGGGGTGTTTCTTGCTCTTTCATTACTTCTTTGCCAGGTACTTGCGCAGGTCGAGCGCAACGGCGATGATGATGACCAGACCCTGCACGATATAGGTATAGTCGCTTTTAAGCCCCATGAACTGCATGGCGATTTTCAGCACCTCAAATACCAGCACGCCGATGAGTATGCCTGATATGCGGCCGACGCCGCCGTTGACCGATACGCCGCCGATGGTGCAGCCGGCGATGGCTTCAAGCTCGTAGCCCATGGCGGTGTTGACGGAAGCGCCGCCGGATTTAGCCGCCAGCAGGAAGCCGCACAGGCCATAGAGGATGCCGGCCATGGTGTAGATGAGTATCTTGGAACGGGTAACATTAACGCCGGCCACTTCCGCCGCGGCCTCATTGCCGCCGATGGCGTACATGTACTTGCCATAGCGCATCTTGTTGTAGAGCAGCCACATGATCAGGCCCACGCCTAACGCGATGAGCGCGATGTAGGAGACGATCGGGTTGCCCACAAAGCCGGTGGCGATGCCGGTGTACTGGGAGCGCAGGCTGCCCAGAGGCTGCGCGCCGGTCATCACCAGCGCCAGGCCGTAGACCAGCGTCTGCATGCCCAGGGTGGCGATGAAGGGGGGAACCTTGAACAGCGAGATAACCGAGCCGTTCACAGCACCGATCAGGGCGCCGATAGCCAGCACGATGGCCAGCGCCGCGATGACGGGCACTTCGCCCAGCCAGGGCCAGTACTTGTTGGCGTAGTCCGATTTTTGCAGAAGGATCGCGGCCATGCAGGCCGTGAAGCCCGCCGTGCGGCCTGCTGACAGATCCGTTCCCTTGGTGATCAGGCAGCCCGATACCCCCAGCGCGATGATGAACCGGATGGCTGTGTTGCCCAGAAGGTTGCGGAGATTGGATTCCCCTAAAAAGTTTGGGCGCAGGATGCTGACGATAATGGCCAGCAGGATGATGCCGATAATGATGACATTGTCCATCAGGAACTTGCCGAATGATTTATGCTGCTGCAGTCTGGGATTCGCTTGCATGCTCTTGCCCCGCCTTTACTCGAATTGGGTTGCCAGGGTCATGATGTTTTCCTGTGTCGCGTCCTGCCCCTTGACTTCGCCGGTGAGGCGCCCGTCGCACATGACCAGGATGCGGTCGGACATGCCGATCAATTCCGACATCTCCGATGAGATCATGATGATGGATTTGCCCTGTCTGGCCAGGTCCGCGATGATGGTGTAGATTTCGTACTTGGCCCCGACGTCGATGCCGCGCGTGGGCTCATCCAGGATCAGGATATCCGGGTCATTGGCAAGCCACCGCGAAATCAGCACCTTCTGCTGGTTGCCGCCCGATAGTGACTTGATCAGCGTCTTTGTGGACGGCGTTTTAATGGACAGTTTGGCGACATTGTCCTTCACCAGCTTCTCGATCTTGCCCTCATTGAGGAACAGACCCATCTCCAGGTATCGGTCCAGGCTGGCGATGGATACATTGTCCGCCACCGGCAGCACGCTGAAGATCCCGGTAGCCCGGCGATCCTCCGTCAGCAGCGCGATGCTGCGCTGGATAGCGTCGCGCGGGCGGCTGATCCGCAGCTCCTTGCCCTTATAAGTGATGGTGCCCTGGGCGGCCGAACGGATGCCGAAAATGCCTTCCATCAGCTCGGTGCGCTGAGCGCCTACCAGGCCTGCCACCCCCAGCACCTCACCCCTTCGCAGGCTGAAGGAGATGTTGCGGAAGCTGCGGGGGTTGTTTGAGGTGAAATTCTTCACCTCAAACACCACCTCGCCCGGCTTGTTCAGTTTCTCCGGGTACAGCTGGCTTAGTTCCCGGCCCACCATGTGGGTGATGATCTTGTCGGTGGTCAGGTCCCCGGCATCCCAGGTGCCGATGTACCTGCCGTCACGCATGATGGTGACTTCATCGGAAATGCGGAGAATCTCGTCCATCTTGTGGCTGATATAGACGATGGCGACGCCTTCGGCTTTCAGGTCCTCAATGATGGTAAACAGGGCCTCTACCTCGCGCTGGCTCAGCGAGCTGGTCGGCTCATCCAGGATGAGCACCTTGCAGTCCGCGGACACCGCCTTGGCGATTTCAACCGATTGCATCTGGGAAACCGACAGGCTGCCCAGCTTCTGCTTGGGGTCGAAATCCATCCTGACCTTTTGAAGCAGCCTGCGGGTGTTCTCGTACATGGCCTCATGATCCACCAGCGGGATGAAACCCAGCAGGCGCTTCAGGGGATAACGTCCCACGTATATATTTTCAGCGACGGACCGCTCGGGGATAGGCTGAAGCTCCTGGTGCACCATCGCGATGCCCAGTTTCAACGCCTGCAGAGGGTCGTGAATGGCGACCTTCTGCCCCTCGTAGATGATCTCCCCTTCATCCATCTTGTAGATGCCGAACATGCACTTCATCAGCGTGGACTTGCCGGCGCCGTTTTCGCCCATCAAGGCATGGACGGTGCCCGGCCGCAGCTTGAGCTGCGCCTTGTCCAGCGCCTTGACGCCGGGAAAGGATTTGGATACATCCCGCATTTCCAGGCGGTACTCGCTCATGTGTGATTTCCTCCTTATGGGGAACGAGGCGCGTGCGCACCCGCGCACGCACCTCGTAAGGTGTTACCCTTGGGTTTACTTGGCGGCAAACTCCGCCGCGTTTTCCTGGGTGACCTTCACGTAGTCAACGGTGTAGTTCTTCTCAAGAGGCTCGCCGGCGGCGGCCTTGATGGCGACATCGCCCGCGGTGTGGCTCTGGCCGATGTGGTCATTGAGCACGGTGCCGGTGATGCGGCCTTCCATGACGAGCTGCACAACTTCGGGCAGAGCGTCAACGCCCACCAGATAAATGTCCTTGCCTACGGTGCGGCCGGCGGCGTCAATGCTCTGCAGAGCGCCCAGGGCCATTCCGTCATTGTTGGCGAAGATCACGTCGATTTCATTGCCGAACTGGGCCAGCGCGGTCGCGGACAGCTCCTGTCCCTTTTCCTGCGCCCAGTCACCGCGCTGCTCAAACAGCTTGTTGACCTTGAGGCCGGCATCGGTCAGCGCCTTGATGGAGAACTCGGTGCGGTACTGCGCGTCCACGTTCTCGGGATCGCCTACGATCATGACATAATCGACCACGCCGTTGCCGTTGAAGTCGCCCTTGTTTTCGGTGGCGGCGATGATTTCACCCTGGAAGGTGCCGCTCTGGCGAGCATCGGCGCCGACATAGGCGATCTTGTCCCACAGCTGCATATCTTCTGCGGTGGGCTCACGGTTGATGAACACGGTGGGTATGCCGGCGGCCTTCACCAGGTCGATGACGGTGGCGGCGGCGGTGGACTGCACCAGGTTGATGATGAGCACATCGACCTTATCGGCGATGAAGGTATTGATCTGGTTGGTCTGCTCGACCTGGTCGCCCTTGCCGTCAACGACGGTGACCTTGTGGCCCAGCCCGGTCAGGTATTTTTCCAGCTCGGTGCGGTACAGGGTCATGAAGTTGTCGTCATACTTATAGATGGCGACGCCGATGTTGAGGGATTTGCTTTCGGCGGACACGACGGACACCAGGCCCATCATCATCACAGCAGCGAGTACCAGCGCTAGTAACTTTTTCATGTGGATCCTCCCTTTTATGTAGAACCGGTTCCCCGGCCCTTTAATGTGCTTATTGTACCAAAAAATGCCCAGATGGTAATATGATATATTACTCAAAACTATTAAATTCTTATTTTATTGCATCATTTGATTTCGAGCGCTTGGATAGTTTAGGCCGCTGCGGGGCTTTCGTTGACAGGAGTTGTATAGAAATGGTATCATAACAGCAATGAGTCCTGTTAAGGGCTTAATCCTGACAAACCGGATAACCAGAGCAAAGCAAGGCCGGCTCATTTAGGATAATAAAGGAATAAATCGGAAAGCAAAGAGGGTAAGCAATGGAAGAAAAAAACGCAGCCGGCCGAGATGCCCGCCGCGTATTCGGCCGGGTCGAAATGGCCTTTGATGCACTCTATCTGGCTGCTGCCGCCCTGCTGGGCATAGCTTTTTTACGGGGAGCGCCGGGCGCGGCCCGCGATCTGGCCGTGTGGATGGCCTTTATACTGGCCGGCGGCGACATGTTCCACCTGGTGCCCCGCATGCTCTCTATTGCCTACGGGGATGATAAGCGATGGGCTCGCGCGATGGGCTGGGGGAAGCTGGTCACATCCCTCACCATGACTGTGTTTTATGTGCTGCTGTGGCATTTTGGGTTGGAAGCATACCGGCTTGAGGGATATGAAACGGCGACCCGTATTGTTTATGCCCTGGCGGCGGCGCGCGTTATGCTGTGCCTGCCCAAGGCAAACCAGTGGCTCAGCCCGGAGGGGAACTTCCGTTGGGCAGTTTTGCGAAACCTGCCCTTTGCGGTGCTGGGGGCGATGTGCGCTTCGCTTTACTTTGACCGCATGTCCCTGATCCCCGCGCTTGGCGGTATGGGGGCCGCGATCAGCCTCAGCTTTCTTTTTTATCTGCCCGTGGCCTTAGGGGCGGGGAAAAACCGCAAGCTCGGCATGCTGATGATGCCCAAAACCCTCATGTATCTATGGATGCTTTTCATGATCAAGGGTTATTTATGATGGATCTGCGGGAGGCCGGATGGCCCGGCCCCCGATAGACATATAAAAAGGAGGTAAATCATGGACGATTACAAAAAACTGACCAACGAGGTAGGCGCGCCTGTTCCTGATAATGAGAACTCCATCACGGCGGGGCCGCGCGGCCCTGTGGTTATGGAGGATGTCTGGCTGATGGAAAAGATGGCCCACTTTAACCGTGAGGTCATCCCCGAGCGCCGCATGCATGCCAAGGGTTGGGGGGCCTACGGCCATCTGACCGTTACCCATGACATCGCCCGCTATACCAAGGCCAAGGTGCTGCAGCCCGGAGCCCGGACAGAGCTGTTTACCCGCTTTTCCACGGTGGCCGGCGAGCGCGGCGCTGCCGACTGCGAGCGCGACATCCGGGGCACAGCCGTCAAGTTCTACACCGAGGAGGGGAACTGGGACCTGGTGGGCAACAATACGCCTACCTTCTTCATCCGTGACGTGCACAACTTCTCCGACCTCAACCGCGCCGTTAAGCGCGACCCCAAGACAGGCCGCCGCAGCGCCCAGAATAACTGGGACTTCTGGACTCTGCTCCCTGAATGCTTCCATCAGATTACCATCGTGATGAGCGACCGGGGCATTCCCGCCTCGTTCCGCAATATGCACTTTTTTGGTGAGCATACTTTCTCGCTTTATAATCAACAAAACGAGCGGGTATGGTGTAAGTTCCATTTCAAAACCCGGCAGGGGATCAAGAACCTCTCAAACGAGGAAGCGGCCAGGATCAACGGCATGGACCGAGAGCATCATGGCAAGGACCTGTTTGAGGCCATCGAGAAGGGCGAATATCCCAAGTGGACCATGTACATCCAGGTGATGACGGAGGAGCAGGCGAAAAAGCATTACGAGAACCCGTTTGACATCACCAAGATCTGGCCGCACGCGGAATATCCTCTCATTGAAGTGGGTATCCTTGAACTGAACCGCAACCCCGAAAACTACTTCGCGGAAGTGGAGCAGGCGGCCTTTACCCCGGCGCATGTGGTGCCCGGTATCGGCTTCAGCCCGGACCGTTTCCTGCAGGGTAGGCTGTTCTCCTACGGTGATGCGCAGCGTTACCGCCTGGGTGTCAATCATAACCATATTCCCGTGAACCGCGCCAAAGTGCCGGTGAACGAGTATCACCGTGACGGCGCGATGCGCGTGGACGGCAACTACGGCGCGGCCCCCGCCTATACTCCCAACAGCTACGTCGTATGGGAGGCTCAGCCTCAGGCGATGGAGCCGCCGCTTGACCTGGAAGGCGCGATGTACCGCTATGATCCCAAGGACGATCCGACGGATGATTGCTTCCGCGCCGGCGGCAACCTCTGGCGGGTCATGACGGAGGATAAGCGGCAGATACTGATTGACAACACGGCGGCCGACATAGCCCCTGTGACACGCAACATCAAGTACCGCCACGCTGTACACTGCTATCTGGCGGATCCGCAGTACGGCGAGCGCATGGTTCGGGCTTTGGGGCTTGACATGGAGCGGGTGAAGGAACTTGCCAAACTCCCCAACAATGAATTAAACTTGAAGACATTGGACGAGAACATGTAACACCGATTGGAGCAGGCTGAAGGAATGAAGGAGAGGCGCAACACCAAACAAAGAGAGCTGATTTTGGAGACGGTGCGAAAGCACCGGGACCATCCCAGCGCGGAGCAGATCTACATGGAGGTGCGCGCCGTTTCACCCAAAATCAGCCGCGGTACGGTCTACCGCAACCTGAACCTGCTGAGCGAAACCGGCGGCATCCGGCATCTGGAGATGCC
>JAEWRJ010000031.1 GCA_023460055.1 Bacillota bacterium
CGATTAAATCACGGTTCCCCCGTATATCCGAGCATACTACCGGCAAACCTGCCGCCATCGCTTCCATCACAGATGCGCTGAGCCCTTCGCGGTAGGAGGGAAGACAGAATATATCCGCTGTTTTATACAGCTGCTTGACATCATCACGGAAGCCGAGAAAATGGACCCTGTCCGAAACCGAGAACTTGACAGCCAATGCCTTCAGCTGTTTAAGAAGCTTTCCCTGCCCGGCAATGGCGTAATGCGCGCCCGGTATGCGCTCCAAGGCTCGGATGATGATCTCATGGTTTTTATTATGGTTCAATTCCCCTACCGACAATATCATGATAGCCTGCGCAGGGATGCCGAGTTCCGCCTTTTTTTGTTCACGGTCAATAGCTATACTGGCATAAGCCTCATAGTCAACGCCGATGCCGGGCACATAAATCACTTCACCCTGCCGGCGCGGGCGCAGTTTATGGGAAGCAAGACTAAAATCCTCTTGGTTGATGGTAATAATCAAATCAGTTGCGGATGTAAGATATTTTTCTATGGGGTAATATACCATCCAACCGCCTATAGGCCCTCCTTGATAGAAATGGAAGCCATGCGCTTGATAAATAACGTTCGGGATATGAGCCCTGCGCGCAGCCAACCGCCCCAACACGCCGCCTATAGGGGTGTTGGTATGGACGATATCAAACTTTTCACGCTTCATGATATCATATATTTGCCTGTAAGCCTTTATATTTCCCGGATGAAGCGGATTGCGCTTGAAGTCGACCTGGTAGATGGTGATACCGTGCCGGCGCGCGTCGGCTTCCATCTCGTCCGCGCTTTCATAACCCCAGTTGCTGATGATATGAAAATCGATCCCCAGATTTTTTGCTGCCAGCATACTGGCATGCGAGAATTGATTAAGACGGCGGGCGAAATTGAGTATATAAAGAATTTTGCTCATTTACGCCACGCTCATCCTATACTTGGACGGCCAAGAGTGACTCTGATACTCTTGAACTCAAAAGGGTTCACATCAGGCTGATTGGGATCAGCAGACAGTTTTGTCAGCCAAAGGCTTCCATTTCCTGTGAGTACCTTGATTCCCTTATTATGATCGATGGCGATTATTTTCCCGCAGACACGGCCCTCGTATGGCAGTTCATCCACGATTTGGCATCGCCATACATATAGCTTTTCCCCATTATAATAGGTATAAGCACCTGGCATTGGGTATGTGAGGGCGCGTACTAAGTTGTAGATGTCTTCGGATGATTTTGTCCAATCAATCAAACCATCATCAGGATTGCGGGAGCAGGTATAGGTCGCTTTAGATTCATCCTGCCTCTCTCCACAAGGTTTCCCGGTCTCAAGCTGGATAAGCGCTTTGGATAAAACCTCAGGCATTGCCTGAACACATTTTACCGTAAGTGTATTGATATCATCATCGTACGATATATCGATCACCCGGCGCGCGATAATATCACCGGCATCAACTTTATCAGCCAGAAAAAAAATATTGACTGCAGTTTGCTTTTCGCCATTGATCAGCACCCAATTCAGCGGCGCAAACCCCCTGTAACGGGGCAACGGAGCAAAGTGACTTCCGATACATGCTATCTGTGCGCAGGCACATACCTCAGGGCTGAGCATCCGGCGATAACCAAAACACATCAGATAATCAGGAGATATACGTTCACACACCGAAAGCATATAGGTCTTATCCAGTTGATCGCTTACATTAATTGCTCGTTCCTGGCAAAACTCCTTGATCATATTGCTATAGGGTATCTTCTCATGTGGATGCTCAGGCTCGAAAAACACCTGATCTATTTGAGCGGACTGAGCACTCATAAGTTTCAGCGCTTCGTAGCCTATCCTGCTTCCTGCAAAAAGTATATATCTCATAAATAATTCTCCAGCTTCTATTCAGCGGAATATACGTTGTCACGTCTTATTACAGTCAGGATCGTTTTAAGCACAATTCTTACGTCCAATAATACAGAGACATTGTTCGCATAGTAAACATCACTCTTCAAACGTTTTTTCCACTCTACGGAATTCCGGAAATATGCCTGACTATATCCTGTTATACCCGGCCTGACAGAGAGTTTTTCATAATCATCACCTTCATAGAGCTTCTCCTGAGAAGGCAGATCTGGTCTTGGACCTACAAAACTCATCTCCCCCTTTAGAACGTTAAGCAACTGCGGAAGCTCATCAAGGGAGGTCTTGCGAAGAAATTGACCGATCTTCGTCTGCCTGTCATCATTTGGGGAGTTAAATGTAGAACCATCATCCAAACGTATATCTGGAGAGTTTACTTTCATGCTTCTGAACTTATGCATCAAAAATACTTTTCCTCCCCTACCTAACCGTTCGGAGTTATAAAACGCAGGCCCCCCATCTTCAAGTTTAATAGCAGGAATTATAAATAAACAAATCAGGACAAAAAATGGAAACAAAACAATTGAAAAAATGAAATCCAAAAACCTCTTAAAAAAATGAACATACATCGAGTAGAAATTTAAACTCCTAATAATCTAAACATTTAGAGTTGGAACTTAAACTGCAATTCTCATCTTCTTTAAAACTGACGTGAAACTTTCAATAACATAATCAACTTCATCATCCGTCAGTAATGTATGGGAGGGTAAAGTCACTTCATTGCAATACTGTGCATAAGCATTCGGATAGTCCTTAATATTGAATCCCATCTTTTGATATGCTGTAAACATAGGCAACGGTTTAAAATGTACGTTGCAGGAAATGCCCAGCAATGCCATTTTAGCAATAATTTTATTTCGGGTTTGCTCATCAGCCCCCGGCAATCGTGCAAGATATAGATGCCCGTTTCCCTGATAATCTTCACCATGATGCTGTAGACGTTCAATACCTAAGGGGAGGAAAGCTTTATCGTATGCGGCGATGGTCTTCATACGTTTTTCCATCAGTTTCGGAAATCTTTCCAGCTGAGCCAATCCGAGCGCTGCCGTCATGTCAGTCATATTGCATTTATAACCTGGATAAATGATATCATACTCCCAGGAGCCCAAAGACATCTTGGACAAAGCGTCCTTATTCTGCCCATGCAGGGAAAGAAGCTGCAAATCCTTGTAGACATCAACATTATCAAGAGCATCATTATCTCTCCAAGTGATTGCGCCGCCTTCAGCTGTAGTTAGATTTTTTACTGCGTGGAAAGAAAAAGCAGTAAAATCAGCCACTGCTCCTGATGGAATATTATGATAGCTTGCTCCTATGGAATGGGCTGCATCTCCCAGAACAATAGGGCGATGATAAGCCTCCTGCAAATCATTGGAAGGTTTAAAGATATGCTTTTTGCTTTCAACGGCAGCAAATATCTTATCATAGTCCACCATCACCCCACCCAAATCAACAGGAATCACGACCTTTGTACGTTCAGTGATCGCAGCTGTAAGTTTCTCAGGATCCATAAAAAATGTGCCCGGGACTGTATCGACTAAAACCACCTTTGCTCCGACGTGTTGGATTACAGAGGCCGATGCGGTGTATGTATAGGCGCTGGTAATCACTTCATCGCCAGGTCCAACACCAAAGAAATGCAAAACAAGTTCCATTGCCGCAGTCGCAGAGTTAAGGCAGATTACTGTTGAGGTACCAAAAAAGGATGCAAGCTCTTTTTCAAACTGCTTGGTTTTCGGCCCTGTAGTAATCCATCCCGATCTCAACGCTTCAACAACGTACTGAATCTCAAGCTCCGAAATATCAGGCGGCGAAAATGAAATCTTCAATACTCTATCCTCCAGCTTCAATCAAGATACATAATACACGCCGTTTACATACCTGTCTATATGATTACCCAACGAGTTGACCGGAAGATAGTTGGGCAGTATCCCCAAGTACGCGCGCGTCTCTTATTTCCTGAGCCTCATCCGCATGGTCATTCACTGCATCAGGATCAAAGTAATTAGGTACCAACTCTTTCATTAATGCCCTCATGTCATCATCTTGGACTTCATCAGCTATCGCCTTGCGAAGGATGGATATTCTTTGTTCAATATCCTGCCTGTCTATCGGTGCTTGTCGTTCTATAAAGATCCGGTCTTCCTCAGTACTCTCGCAGTCCTCATTCTTTACAAGTAGTTCTTCATATAGCTTTTCGCCCGGCCGAAGCCCAACTTCCTTAACCTCAATATCAACGCCTGGTTTAAGGCCCGACAAATAGATAAGTTTCAATGCAAGGTCATAGATCCGGATTGGTTTTCCCATGTCCAGCACATATATTTCAGATTTCTCAGCGCGGCGTCCGCTTCTGATAACCAACTGAGCAGCTTCGGGAATTGTCATAAAATATCGGATGATACGTTTGTCCGTGATAGTAACTGGTCCGCCTTCAGCAATTTGCTGTCTGAACAAGGGAATGACGGATCCATTTGATCCCAACACATTTCCAAAGCGTACAGCTACAAAATCAGTTTTACTGTCCTTGCGGCTCTGAATGATCATTTCACACATGCGCTTTGTAGCACCCATAATATTTGTTGGATTTACGGCTTTGTCTGTAGATATCATCACAAAGCGTTCTGTTCCACAAAGTTCAGCAGCATTGATTGTATTATAGGTACCCAACACGTTATTCTGTACAGCTTCAACACAGTTGCTCTCCATGAGAGGGACATGTTTATGCGCGGCCGCGTGAAAAACTATTTGAGGACGTATCCTTTCGAATATCCTTTGGATCTGTGTTTCATTACAAACTGACGCAATTACAACATCAACTGATAGATCATCACCATATCGTCTTTTCAGCTCCTGCTCAACATCATATGCGCCATTTTCATAGACATCCAGCAATACAAGCTTCTTTGGCTGCATTCCTGCCAGTTGTCTGCTCAGTTCACTGCCAATCGATCCACCTGCGCCGGTAATTAATATTGTTTTATCTTTATAGTAGTTTGGTGTCTCATTGCCTTGAATAATGACTGGTTCACGGAATAGCAGATCTTCAATGTTTATGTCCCTAATCGTCCGCTTATCATCATGGTCCAGCTGCTCAGAAGCGTAATCATATACAAGTACTTTGCATCCGGTCTGGAGATATGCCTTAACAATCTCTTCCCGAGATGCCATATCCATGTTAGGCATTGTCAAGATGATTGCCTCAACAGATAAAGACGGCAACTCGCGAATAGCATCTTTATCAGGCCCGATGACTTTAATGCCTTCAATCATTGATCCGATCTTTTTGGGATCATTATCAATAAAGAATGTGGGGCGATATCGAGATGAATGTGTCGACAGAAGCTCTTTAGCTAACATAGCCCCTAAATCACCGGCGCCAACAATGGCAACGTCGATAGTGGAGGTCACACGCTCTATCGATCCATCATGCCATGGAAGTCTAAGCAGTTCGGGCCTTCTTCTTAAAAACTGATAGACAAACCTTGCTGATAATGTCATCAACAAGCCAATGCCAATTGCAGCAACTGTATTGGGAAAAGATAGATGATAGATAAACACAAACCTATCAATCGCAAGATAAATAAGTCCACCGAGCATATCAGCAACAACCATTAAAAGATAAACATCTGATGAGGCATACCGCCACAATTGGCGGTAAACCTTCATTAAGAATCGGGCAGAAAAAACACAAGCTAACATCAAGAAATAAAAGTTAATAACATTAGTTATGTCTAGATATTCTTCTATTATCCCAACTCTATTTAAAATAAGCCAATAGCCAATACTAATTAAGACAATGTCTACAACCACAAGAATAATCTGACGTGATCTGTCTTTTATCCGCTGCAACATAACTATCTGCCTTTCACCATTGTAATGGTGATTTCATAAAACATGATATTCAGCTGCTAATTTTAGCTGAACATCTGTCAATTACAGTAGCATATGCACAAGCAAAAGTCAATATATGTATATTTCTAAACAAAATATGCGAGATGTAACTTAAGATTTGTGAATACCTTTACCGTTATGACTGTTAAATTTTGGAAGATTTTGGTTTCCCCAATACCTCCTGCATAATAACTGCCTTGACAATCCCTTGTCCGGTCAAGTCAGGCAAAAAGTCCGGGAGAGGTTCCGGGAGAACCATATCCGCTCCCGCCTCACTGCTATAAATTCTGTCTGCTTCCCGTGAATCTTCAGTGACAGGACTTCCATCCCAATCATCTTGGGTGAGGCGAGCAGTCAGTGGTTCCCAACGGTCGTGTTCGACGCTATCTTTGCTTCGCGTTGAGATGGGTTTATATGCGGATGCAGGTACATCCCTCTTGGCAGGTTCATACTCCCTTACAGACTGAGTGCTTTGGTATGACCTGACTTCCTGTGGTTTTGCAGCGACAGGATAAGGAGGAGGATTTTTAAAACGCTCCATTAGCTTGCGCGGCTTTATAAAAGCTCTCAATATGATAAAGAATATAAATAAAACTATCGTTGCAAATTGATCCAAACCCTTATCCTCCTTTCGCTATGTTCCTTATTGTCACTTATTTCTGACCGGGGTTATCCTGGTGCGGCGGAATTAAGGGCTCGGTTGCTTTTGCTATCCCGTCGCGCATATGGGTGTCAGCCTGCACGTTTTGCAGCTGGTAGTATTCCATAACGCCGAGTTTTCCGGATCTCAACGCCTCCGCCAGGGCCAAAGGCACTTCTGCTTCGGCGGCAACTACCTTGGCGCGCATCTCCTGCACTTCTGCCTTCATTTCCTGCTCACGGGCAACAGCCATGGCCCTGCGCTCTTCCGCGCGTGCCTGAGCGATGCGCTTATCAGCTTCGGCCTGATCCATCTGCAGTTGAGCGCCTATATTGCGGCCAACGTCAACATCAGCGATATCGATTGACAATATTTCAAATGCTGTACCCGCATCCAGGCCTTTATTCAGCACCGTATGGCTGATAAGGTCCGGGTTCTCAAGCACGGCTTTATGCGTATCGGCGGAGCCGATTGTGGTCACGATGCCTTCGCCCACGCGGGCCATGACGGTCTCTTCCCCGGCGCCGCCGATGAGCTGCTGAATGTTGGTGCGCACAGTTACGCGGGCCTTGGCGCGCAGTTCAATGCCGTCACGCGCGATAGCGGCGACCGACGGGCTTTCAATAACCTTGGGAATAACCGACATCTGAACAGCCTCGAGGACATCACGGCCTGCCAGGTCAATGGCACAAGCCTGCTCAAAAGGCAGCTTGATGCCCGCTTGCTGGGCGGATATCAAGGCCTTGACCACACGCTCGATGTTGCCGCCGGCCAGGAAATGCTTTTCCAGCTGATTCAAGCTGATATCCAGGCCCGCCTTGGTTGCCGTGATCAGGGCATCCACCAGCCGATGCGGAGAAATTCTGCGAAGACGCATACCGATCAGCATGATGATGGTCAGCGGAACGCCGGATGACCGCGCCCGGATCCAGAGGCCCAATGGCACATACCGCAGGAATACGAGAACTATGAGCGCGACAGCCACAATGATCAAACCGGTTAAAATCTCTGGGAAATACATACTACTTTCCTCCATTTGCGTTGATCAGGTACAATTCAGTTATGAAAATGTTCAACCTCTATATCTTTTGGACAAGAACGCGGCTTCCTTCAACCTCTTCTACGCGGACAGCGGCACCTCTTTCGATATATTCTCCCGCGCTGACAACATTCACCCTGTCTCCATCAATCAACACAATGCCTGCAGGACGAAGCACCGTCTGAGTAATCCCTGTTTTATGGAGATACTTATGCATATCCGCCGCTTCATCTGTACTCAGATTATCATGAAGCATCAGTGGAGAACGTGAAATACGCCCCTTAGTCGCTGATCTGAGAAAAATAATAACAGACGCGCTGCCCAGCGCCAGCACAACTACCGTGGCCCCAAGGCCCGCGTAGGCCCCATGTTCCATCCAGGTAAAGACAACACTCGCTGCAAGAAGCAGCAAGCCGGCAATTCCCGGCAAACCAAACCCAGGCATAAAAAATTCGACCACCAACAAAACAATACCGATAACGGCGCAGATGATGATGGGCAGGTTTTGCATGATAAAGTCCATAAACTCACCCCCTATGTTCATATTATACCATATTTAGACCAGTTCTGACACTATGCTATTTAAAGTTCGCAAATCTTCTTGATATGTATCCATCAAAGAACGGTTATAAATAACAGCGGCGGGGTGATAGAGCGGGAATATATCCAGCCCGCTTTTATACCGGATCGCTTTGCCGTGGCAATCACCGATAGAGATGTTTTTTCCAAGCAGGGAGCGTAAAGGCGTATTGCCAAGCGTTACCAGGATCTTGGGAGCGACGCAATCGACTTCTTCCATCAACCAGGGGATAAAGGCTTCCTGTTCGATGCGCGTTGGCGGACGGTTCGAGACTCTTCCCTTTTCGCTTGTTTTTGTTGGACGTAATTTTACCGCGTTCGTAATATATATTGTTTCACGCTCAACCCCGATCACATCAAGGAAAGCATCAAGATTTTTGCCCGCTTTTCCGACAAACGGGCGACGCAGCAGAACCTCCTGTTCGCCGGGGGCCTCACCGATCAGCATCAGAAGGGGGCCATCCTGTTTTCCTTCTCCAAGCACATAGGCATGCTGCTCCTGACCGTCTATGTTCATTTGCCGCATATACAGCCTGTTCAGTTCATCAAGCTCCATCACTTGTCTCCGATTCAAGTTCCTTTAACTTATCGCGCAGCAGCTTCATGTCCGACCAGGCATCCTTCTTTTTCAATGGATCCCGCAGCAAAGCGGAAGGATGGTAGGTAGGGAGGATCCAAATACCCTTTTTATGAATCCATTGACCCCGGATGCGCGTAATGCGCGCCTGATCATTCACCAGATACTTCAGGGCTGTGCCTCCCAGTATCAAAATGACCTTCGGACGGATCAAAGCCGTCTGTGCCCTCAAATAAGGCAGACAGCAATTTGCCTCCTCCGGCAGAGGAACCCTGTTGTCCGGTGGACGGCACTTGACGACATTGGCAATATAGACCTCATCGCGCGATAGATCGATGGCCTCGAGCATCCTGGTCAGCAATTGCCCGGCTGGACCAACGAAAGCTAAACCAAGCCTGTCTTCTTCTGCGCCGGGGCCCTCCCCCACGATCAGCAGCCTTGCCTTGGGATTACCTTGCCCGGGCACCTTGTTGCGGATGCCTTGATGCAAAGGACACAGACAGCAGGCTTGTATCTGCTCGTATACCATCGGCCAGGATGTCTCCATAATGGATAATCTCCTAAAAGCGCGAATTAAACAGCGCGAAACTCGATCTAATATCCGTGCTCAGCCAGCTCAGCAGACTTGTAATCAGCAGTATTAATAACAGGATGAGCACTGTGCCCACAATAACGCTGAAAAAATTGGACATGCCGGCCATCAGCATCATACGATCACGGCGAGCTTGCCGCTTCTCTTCTTTTTGTGCGAAATAATCATCCGGATCAGGACGCATAAACGCTCACCTCCCTCATTAAATTGTACCTGATTGAGGTCTGATGCGCAATCATTCACTTCTCAAAAGGTCTTTGATAGGCTATACTTGGCTAGCATATAAATCAAGGAGGACATCAAACTGATGAAGAAACCTATCTTGGTGGTCATGGCCGCCGGAATCGGCAGCCGTTTTGGAGGCCTGAAACAAATGGCCCCTTTGGGGTTGCATGGTGAAAGCCTGATCGATTACTCGCTGTATGATGCGCTGCAGGTTGGGTTTGAGCGGGTGATTTTCATTGTAAACAAGCGTATTCATGAGGATTTCAGTACTCTGGTTGGAAAGCATGTTGAACAACGAATGGAGGTTCAATATGTGATGCAGGAGTTGGATGACCTCCCCGAAGGACTCAGCGTACCTGAGGGTCGGGTGAAGCCCTGGGGTACAGGCCATGCCATTCTTGCCTGCCGCAATGCCATAGACGCTCCCTTTTGCGCCATTAACGGCGATGACCTGTACGGGCGTGACGCGCTGCGTAAAATGCACGAATATCTGAGCGGAAATCCTGATCCATATCATTACGCCATGGTGGCCTTTTCACTGAAAAACACCCTGTCTGAAAACGGTTATGTATCCCGCGGCGTCTGCCAGGCAAACGATGAAGGGTTCCTCGAAAGCATCGTAGAAACGCTGCACATCATCCCCTCTGTTGACGGACCGCTCTACAGCGAGGATATGGAAATCTACCGGAAGCTGCATGAGGACACAATGGTGTCGATGAACATATGGGGACTGACACCGGAGTTTATTGATGTACTTAAAGAGGAGTTTCCCCTGTTTCATAAAGACGCGATGGTAAGCAATCCGCTTAAAGCGGAAATCTACCTGCCCAACGTCATTGGCACCATGCTGAAACAGAATAAAGCCAGCGTGAAAGTGCTCCATTCCAAAGACAAATGGCTTGGCGTAACCAACGCCTCCGACCGTCCGGCAGTCGAAGTCGCTCTTCGTCGGATGACTGATGATGGCATTTATCCGAATGGACTTTGGAAATAAAGTTTATCCTGAATGCGGATTTTTACGGATTTTATGCGAATTTATTTGAAATCTGCACTTGCATTTTATCCTGACAGCGGTTATAATACCGCTTGTCGCCCGCTGATGTAGCTCAGTCGGTAGAGCGCATCCTTGGTAAGGATGAGGTCCCCGGTTCGAATCCGGGCATCAGCTCCAGTAAGGCACCAACGTGATTTTGATCATCTAGGTGCCTTTTTTACGTTGCGGAACTGGCATACCAGAGTATTTGTATGCCGGTTTGCTTTGTATCAAACCCCTTAAGAAAGCAGTTCAAAAAGCGGAGCGGACATACTTTGCATCCACTCCGCCTGATCGCGATATCGATCAGCCTTTTACAGCTCCGGCTGCGACACCTTTTGTGATCTGGTTTCTGAAGATCGAATAGAAAATAAGAATAGGTATCAAGGCAACCGTCAGCGATGTGAAAAGCTTTCCGTAGTCCGAGCCCAAGGCGCCTGCATATCGGCCGACCATATAAGGAATCGCCTTCAGTTTTTCTGAGGAGGTCATCAAGCTCATCAGAATAAACTCGTTCCAGTTGCCGGTAAAGGTGATAATCGCCAGAGTAACGGAAACGGGCGCGCACATCGGCAGGACAACCCTGGAAAAAATACTGATAAAGCTTGCTCCGTCGATCCTTGCTGCTTCCAACAATTCATCAGGAATGCTCTTTTGAAAATCAGTGCAAAGATAGACCCCCATGGGCAGGCCCAGCGCGATGTACGGGATCAGAACCGCCCATCGTGTATTGTGGATCCCCGCCGCGCTCACCATCAGGAAAAGCGGAATCAATATCGATTGCATGGTCAGCAGAATACCGATTATAAAAATGCCGTGCAGAAGCTTGGTGATCTTATAGTTCAACTTGGCAAACGCAAAACCCGCCATGTTGGATAAAACCACGACGACCGCGACTGTCACAGAAGTATATATAAGGCTGTTTTTAAAAAAGCCGAAGAAATTGCCCTGGTTTATCACAAAGGCATAGTTGCCCAAATACAATGACGGAGGGAGGGAAAGCTTGTTTGAAGTCAAGTAGGTCGTATTCGTTTTAAAGGACTGCATTACCAGCCACAAAATCGGATAAATTGTCAGCACTGTAAAGATGATCATGACTGCGTAGACAAGGATTTTAGCCGGCAGCGAGATATTTCGATTATCCATGGGTCACGCCTCCTTCTCTCTGAATGCTTTTCCAAGGCTCATGGTCATGATGATCAGTATAATGCTGATGACCACCATCACCGTGGATATGGCATTTGCCAGAGGATAATTCGGTGCCCCTTGGAAGGCCGACTGATACATATACAGAGAAAGCACTCGCGTTTGGCCCGCGGGGCCGCCATTGGTCATGGCGTAAATGAGATCAAATGATTTCAAGGAGCCGGAGATGGCCAGAATGGCTGTTGTGATGATGACGCCGGATAGAGCCGGCAATGTGATGTGCCATAGAATGCCGGATTCCTTCGCGCCGTCTATTCTGGCGGCCTCGATGATCGCCGGGTCTATGCGCTGCATATTGGCCAGAAAAATAATCATGTAAAATCCTGTGAACATCCACAGGATAACGACCAGAACCGGAGCCATAGGATTGCTGCTCATGGTGAATACCGCGGCGGGGTCGAAGATGCGGCGAATATCCATCAGAACTGAATTGCGTCCGTAAATGATCGCGTTGAAAAGTACACCGATAATGATAGACGAGATGACGTTTGGCAGATAGATCATCGTCTGAAAAAAACTGTTCCCCTTCTTGATCAGCTTGCGGGAAAGGATGTAGGCCAGGATGAAGCCAAGCGGGATCTGACCGAAAACCGATACACCGACAATCAGCAGGTTGTTTTTTAGCGCGGTATAAAAGTTTCCCGAGGGGTCGGTAAACATCCAGAGATAACTTTTCAGCCCGACAAACTGTATATTGGAGCCGGGGCCGAAAATCGGACCGCCGTTATAGTCAGTTAAGCTTAGCAATACCGAAAAGATGGTGGGAAAGGCCACAACAGCCAAGTAGATGATCACGGCAGGCAAAGCCAGTGCCATATATGCAAGTCTTTTCTCACCTTTTGTTGTCATCGCGCGGCCTCTCCCATCCATCTCATTGATCAGTTAACTCGCTGCGGTCGCTTACTTGGCAGCCTTCCAGGCATCAAAGGCATTCTGTGTCGCCTTCGCGACATCTTCAGGGGTCTGTGTACCCAGGCCGATGGCCTGCAGGCCGTCGTTCAGCGGCGTATAGACAGGGCCTTCGAAGACGCCATCGATAACCACAGTTGCCTTGTCATATTCTTTTGCAAGATTTGCCATGGCGATCTGCAGGGGTTCCAATGTAAGCGAAGCAAAGTCTATGTCAGTGCGGGAGGGAGTGGCCAGGCCGCCGGTGGACAGCCTGTAGGTTTGTACTTCTTTGCCGACAAGCCATTTGACCAGTTCCCAGGCAGCTTCGAGCTTCGGTGAGCCGTCTTCCAGCGCGGCGCTGATACCAAAGCCGGTGGCCAGCACAGCAGTATTCGATTTGTTGAACTTCACGCCTTCTACGTCGATTTCGGGGAAAACAGTGATTTTAATATTATTCTGCTTCTCAGGAGCAATCAGAGCCTGTCCCGTGGATGCGTCTGTAATGAAAGCGCCCATGCGCCAGTCGCCGTCGATGTAGTATGCGGCGGTGTTGGTGGCAAACAGACCGGGGCCTTCGCCGTATCCGACAGCCAGGGTAGACTTGTCGAGCACGCCGTCTTCATACATCTTCTTCACAAAGTTCAGCGCCGCGAGAAAATCAGGATCAGTGAATTTCGCTTCACCGGAAAGGATCTTCTGCTCCCAGCCTTCGCCGCAGAAACGGCCGGCAATCATGGAGAACAGGCAGGACTGCATGACCCATGTATCCTGGCTGGGCATAAGGACGGTTTCATAGCCCTTGGCCTTCAGCACGGGGACCTGCGCGACCAGCTCGGTATAGTTCTTGGCAGGTTCGAGGCCGGCATCTTTGAGCACGTCCATATTCACATAGAAAGCATGTGTGGCGGTAACGCCCGAGGGGATCATGCCCAAATAGCCGCCTGCCTGCTGCGCGGGATCCAAGGTCATGGGGATGTAGAGCTCAGTAAGCCCGTCGCGCTCAACCAAAGGAGTCAAATCCTTCAGAAGCTTGTTGGTGTGCAGCGTGGTGGAGCGTCCGGAGGGCCATGCGTACATCACATCAGGCAGATTGCCTGCGGCGGCGTATGCTTCGGTCTGCTGGTGGAAGGGATCGTTGAATTCGTCTTGGATTTCAAGCTTGATGTTGGGATGAGCCGCCTGGAAGGCTTCCCACACAATGGAAGTCTCTTCCATGGCATTGGGGCTGGTCATGTCCCGATAGTTGAGCACGCGAAGAGTGACTTTTTCTTCCGCGACGCTGCTGGTGATGCCAACGGCAAGCGCCATGATCATCGCGAGGACAAGGGCTGACAGACGTCTGAGTTTCATGATGGTTATCCTCCTGTTTTTATTGACGAAGGCAACCTGCCTTCCGTTGGCTTTATGATGCTCCGAGGTTGAATAATTGTCAATATGTACAAAAGGGAGAAGCGGTGATTTGAATGAAGTGGACAATAATAAACAAGAATGCACATCGGCAGACAACTCAGCATCGCTCTCCCTTGCGCCATATCCTCAAATTTACAAGCCAGACCGGGAAGATAGCGCTCATTTTCCTCAGCTCAGCAACACAAGACAAGGCATTGCAACCCGGGACAATCCGCATGGTTGATGCGGGTAAATTATGAGGGTATAATACAAATGTACGCTGCGTAATGAAACAGCGTTTTTCAAAGGAGCGGCACTATGAAAGCGATTATCAACGGTATTATTCTGACTCCTCATGAAGAAATCCGCGGGATGGCTCTTCTGTTTGACACAGTCTTTCGGGGCATTGTTCCGCTTGATCATGTCCAGGCAGATGAAATAATTGACGCAAAGGGCCGATATATTGCCCCCGGCCTGATTGATGTTCATATTCATGGTTATTTAGGCAAGGACATATCCGACGGAAGCGAGGAAGGCGCCCGCATCATGGCCGAAGGCGTCTTGGCTAACGGTGTTACTTCCTTTTTGCCCACAACGATGACGGTCAGCTGGAGTGAGATAGAAGCTTCTTTTGACGTAGTGCGCCGCCTGATGCCTGAAAGCCGTGAGCCGGATTTTCACGGCGCGCAGATTCTTGGCTGTCACGCGGAAGGTCCTTTCATTAATCCGCAGCGCAAAGGCGCGCAGTCGGAGAAGCATATCATTCCTCCGCGCACTGCCCTGATCCTGCCTCACAGCGATGTTGTTCGGCTGATCACCGTTGCCCCTGAAATGGAAGGCGGTCTCGAGTTCATCCGCGAGCTGACTTCCAAAAGCAGCATTACGGTATCCATCGGCCACAGCAACGCGGATTATGACCTGGCAAAAAAAGCCATCGAGGCAGGCGCGTCTCACATCACTCATCTGTTCAACGCTCAGACCGGCCTCAACCATCGCAAGCCCGGGATTGTCGGCGCGGCCCTCACAAGCGATGTATTTACGGAGCTGATCGCCGATACTTTTCATGTGCATCAAGGCCTGTTCAGCATGCTGTACAACGTAAAACGGGACCTGCTTGTGCTGGTGACCGACTGTACGCGCGCCGGAGGCTTGCCCGACGGCGAGTATACACTGGGCGGGCAGCCCATCTTTGTCAATGGAATTGAATGCAGGCTGCAAGACGGCACCATCGCCGGCAGCGTGCTCAGACTCAATGACGCAGCCCGCAATCTGCACCGTCTGGGTAAAGTGCCGCTTAGGGATGCCATTCATGCCGCTTCTCTCAGCGCAGCCCGTACCATCGGCATGGATCACATAAAAGGTTCGATTGAGAATGGAAAGGATGCCGACCTAATTTTCATTGACGATGAATGCCGCGTATTCGCTGCCTTTGTACGCGGTACGCTCAAATACAGCAAGGAGAACTGATCAATGTCAAAACCAGCAGTCATCGCGGCCCTGGAACCCGGGTTTTCCCCTCTTTCACTGGCATGGAGAGATTACCAAAGAGATGTAGCTACATCTTCAAATCCGCGCAGGTTTGTCTGTGCCATTGAACGCGACAAGGGTCTGTGTTCCCCATGGGAAGCGATGATTCTGCCGGAAAACATTGAAGAGAAACGGACTGTTGCCTTGCTGGAGCGGATCGTCAAATCGCTTCTATGGATCCGCGGCGGCTATAAAATCAAAGTTGCGGGATGCCATGCACTTTATGATTTCCTTAAGACCGCCTATGCCCCCGGCGGAGCCCGTGCTTTTGACGCTGATTTTATGGCAGGCGTGTATGAAAAACCCTTTGAAATTCTTTGGGAAGAAGATCCGCAGACAATTGCTGAGGGCCGCGAGGCCGCAAGCCCGATGGGGCGTCATATGAACGGTTGCCGCATCGGCTTTGACGCAGGCGGCAGTGACCGCAAGGTATCTGCTGTCATTGACGGCGAAGCTGTTTTTTCTAAGGAAGTCGTCTGGTTTCCAAAGACCAACGACAACCCGGATTATCACTACCAAGGCATACGGTCCGCAATGAAAGAAGCGGCAGAGCATATGCCGCGCGTGGATGCCATCGGCGTAAGCAGCGCGGGTGTTTATATCGATAACCGCATCATGGTTGCTTCCCTGTTTATAAAGGTGCCCAAAGCCCTGTTTGATCTGAAAGTAAAAGACATGTACATCAACGTGGCTAAGGAGATTGGGGATGTACCACTTGTTGTCGCTAATGATGGCGATGTAACCGCGCTGGCAGGGGCTATGAGCCTGAACGCAGGCAATGTTTTAGGTATTGCTATGGGAACAAGCGAAGCCGGCGGTTATGTCGACCATGATATGCACATCATGGGATGGCTCAACGAGCTGGCGTTTGTACCCGTCGACTTCAATCCCGGCGCGATGGCCGATGAATGGTCCGGCGATATCGGCTGCGGAGTTAAATACTTTTCTCAGGACGCTGTCATCAAGCTGGCTCCCGCCGCAGGGATCCATCTTGAAGAAAGCCTTTCCCCCGCGGAAAAGCTGAAGATCGTGCAAACTGAGATGGAGCGGGGAAACCCGGAGGCAATCAAGCTCTATGAGACAATCGGTGTATACTTTGGTTATGCCATCGCTTATTATGCCTTGTTTTATGAGATAGATCATGTGCTGATCATGGGGCGCGTTACCTCAGGCGAAGGCGGCACGCTCCTTCTTGATAAGGCGCGTGAAGTGCTGAAAAAGGACTTCCCGGAGATTTATACCCGCTCTCAGCTGCATATACCCGATGAAAAAAGCCGCCGCGTCGGTCAGTCTGTCGCAGCGGCCAGTTTGCCGGAGATTCAACGCTAACAAAGAAATCAACGTGTTCCAATCCATCCGATTCAGGATGGATTTTTTATCGATTTTATGGCTAAAACAATCATTTCCGGTCACCTCTTTCCGCTCTATCGTCAGAAAAAAATCAGGATAAAGTATTGACCTTCTTTGACCTTTGTGGTATCATACAGTTGTCATCGGAAGAGATGACGGACATGAAGATACTTTTTATAAGGAGGAAGAAACATGTTATCAATGATTCCCTATCACCGTATGCTGAACAGCCTGTCCAACACGCGAAGCAGCCTGATGAATGATCCCTTCTTCCGCTCCTTTGCGGATTTGAGCGGCAGCCTGATGAACGGTTTCCGGGTTGATATCAGGGAGCGGGAAAATGCCTATCTGCTGGATGCCGAACTTCCGGGTATCCCCAAGGACAAGATCAACCTGAGCGTAGACAAGGATGTATTGACCATCAGCGCAGATATCGAAAGCCAGCGCAAAGACGAAAGAGAAAATTATTGCTACAGTGAACGCCGCAGCGGCCACGTGGAACGCAGCTTCAATATTGAAGGCATCGACCGGGAGAATATCTCAGCCAATTATCAGGATGGCATTCTTCGCGTAGAACTGCCTAAAGAAAAGCCTACTCCTGAAAAAAACAGCCGAAGGATAGAAATCGGTGACGCGCCAAGACTGGAAAGCGCTGAATAAAACACCTGATCTATAGGCGAAAAAAAGGGATGGAGTTATACTCCATCCCTTTTTTTCGCCTATAGATCGCATTCTCAAGTGATTCTCGCCGGGTCAGATTGAGATTATATTGATGCCTATAAAGGGGCTTCCTCGACAAAGCTCTCCATCACATAGCCCTCCACGCCATCGGCGCGGACATGCAGCCAACCTTCATCCGCTCGTTTCAGCACCAGCAGCCTCTGCCCATAATAAAGCTGATAAAGGATATCGCTCGAGGTATTGGGCAGCATACGCAAGTTAAGCGATGAATTTTGGCTGATGTTCTTAACGATTACCTCCCATTGGCCTTCCTCGGGTGCCAGCCTTTGCGGTACCAGCGTAGGACGAGGAGTTGGTGTTGGGATGGGGCCGGGTGTCGTTAAAAACTCCGCATTCAGGTATGGACGTGCCGCCGGCATTGTGCGGTAACGGCTCTCCTTCGTGCCGGGATAATAAAAGGCTAAAATCTCCTGATAGTTTTTTCCATACTGCTTGGCCATCCACTCCGCGCCGCGCTGGCTCATGCCGATCCCATGGCCGTATCTGCCGGAACGGATGATAAATCCTTCGGATTCCTCAATCACCTTGATGATCTCATTCTCTTTGAGGTTGATAGACAGGCCCATCAGCTTTTCAAGGCCGGGAAAGATATCAAGATCGATCACTATGACCTGTCCCAGAGAAACGAATGGACCCAGTTCTCCCTCATTCTCTGATAATGGCGCTGAGGTATTCTCAGGAACTATCTTTTCATCGACGGTAAACAGAAGAACTTCTTCCTCATCCTTTGAACTCTGCTGCCGTCTGCCGCTGATATTCAACTGAAAAGAAAGTTTTGTCATCAGATGGGACTCTGAGCCGTACATCGGCGCATTGGCGGTGAGTGCCTTTACTTTGTCGATTCTTATATTCTCAGGCAGTCCGCTATAACCCAACTTTTCCATACTCGCTGCCAGCCCGCTTTTCAGCAGGGATTCCATATCCTGAAGCTGCGGTGTCTCCGCATTCCAATCCTTTGGCAGGTAAAAGCTTTTCACAGGGCTTTGAGGATTTTCAGCATCATATTTGTCTTCCCGGACAGGCAGATAAGAAAACCCCTCTCCTCCCCAGGCGTGAGCGGATGATTCAGTCTCTCCTCCGTTACTGGCTGTATAATAAGCCTGTATGATCTGCTCATTGTATGTCAGAACGATTCCCTCTGTTTCTTTCACAGCCCGGTGAGCCCGGGTATGCTCATGAAGTAATCCCCGGTATACCTGATCATTGGTATCATCTGACAGGTCATAGTCCCTGTCCGGTCTGATCCCGCGAACGGCGTAGCTGCGCGCGGCTATAGCCTGGGCTTTCAGCGCTTCCAAGGGAAAACTGTCGCTCATCTCATAAGGTACAAGGCCTTTCAGATAATCCTCAATACCGATATGCAGCACTGCCCGAATCACGTTGCCTGAGAGGCTAATGTCCAGATCGCCTTCCAGCAGATTGAGCGAATCATTGAGCCGAAGGCCGTTTTCCTCATCGGGATTTGAAGATTGGCGCTTCAGGATCACCTGATCGCCCGCGTCGATAGCAACCCCTTCATAATAGAGCCATATGCTGCTATCCCTGGCTTCAACTTTCAGCTTGCTGCCGCGCTGAAAACTGAATATGCCGTTAACCAGATAGCTGCCATAAACGCTTATATCCATACGGCTTGATTTGCTGCTCTCACCAAGCAGGATGCGAACTGTGCCGGGTTCCGGCCGATCCGCGCGGGCCGGTACGTAAAAAGAAAGCGCTAAAACAGCGCAGATAATGAGTATGGTCATGCGGCGGTAAGGATTCATAGCTCTTTATGGGCGATCAGGCACCGGCTGCCAAAGCGCGCTTTATTATAAGCGACATTGATAAAACCGATGTCTTCCATCTTTTTCAGATATGACATCATCAGATCCGCATCCAGGCGCATGGCATAAAAGCTCCCGCCTCCGGGGAACGCGCTGATAGCTGCGACAAATCGCCCGCCTGGCTTGAGAACACGTAAAACCTCAGAAAACAGCTCGTCCATCGATACATAGGAAGGAACAAAGCATGTCATGAGCACCCTGTCAAAACTATCTTCCTGCCAGGGGATGTCCGCTCCCATGGCGGACATGATCTCTGCATGATCAAGCCCCCCACGCAGTTCCCTGGCAGAAGCGATATCAAAACAGAGCCCGCAGGCTCGCAGCTGATAGTGTGACAGATAATGTGCCAGGAGATTATCACGGCTGCAAGACAAATCAAGAACCGCCTGATAGTCATCCACCATGGCCCATTCAACCACAGCCTTCTCAGCCCGGTTCAATGAAACCCTTGACCCGGACAGGTATTGCGCCATGATGGTTTGTGCTTCAAGCCTTGTCTGCATTCGCCCCACTCCACATTCAATACGTGATTACACTGCTATTATAACACAAAAGAAAGAAAATTGAACTACTTTCGTAACTATTTTTTAATATCTAATATTATTCCGTATTTGACAAGAAAATGTTCAGAACATATAATAAGCGAGCTAAGACGGAGCTAAGTAACGCGCGGGCATTTGCCTTCAGAGAGCCTTTGGTTGGTGCAAAAAGGCGGCAGGCGGCGCGGGAATACCCTCCTGAGCACGGGGCTGAACCTTTGAAAGATATTCACGAAGTAAGCCCGCGCCGGTACGCCGGTTACAGCGTTTGAGGGCGGATTATTCCGCCGAATGGAAGTGGTACCGTGGTTAACGCCGCCTTCCCCAATCATATGGGAGGGCGGCTTTACTCTATACAGGAGGTGAAACGATTGGATCGGGCAGGCTTGCGTTACGCAGACCGCATGAAGCATCTCAATGGAAGCGCCATCAGGGAGATCTTCAAATATATGGGCAGACCCGGTATGATCTCTTTTGCGGGCGGCAACCCTGGCAATTTCGCGCTGCCCGATGAGCAGATCGCATGTATCACCAATGAGCTGCTGCGAACAAATGGAAAGCAGCTGCTTCAATACGGACAGACAGAGGGATATGCTCCCCTTCGCGAAGCATTGCCGGCTTATATTGAGAATTCCTTCCAAACGAAAACAGATGTCAATGATCTGCTTGTCACCACAGGGTCGATGCAGGGATTGGATCTTTTACTCAAAGCGCTGATTAATCCGGGCGACGTGATCCTGACGGAGGAGCCGGTTTTTCTGGGCGCTCTTCAAGCCATGACCGCCGCTCAGGCGATGATCGTGCCTGTCAGGAGTGATGAAAACGGCATAGACACCGGGCATTTGGAGGAGATGATGCGGCTGCACAAGCCCAGGCTGCTGTATATCATCCCTACCTTTCAAAACCCGACAGGCCGCACGCTCAGCCTCTCCAGGCGAAAGGAGGTCGCTCAGCTGGCAGCCAGGCATTGTGTTGTCGTCGCGGAGGATGATCCCTACCGTACGCTGCGCTACAGCGGACAGGAACTCCCTGCTATCAAGTCATTTGATCAGGAGGGGTTTGTAGTTCTGCTTGGCAGCTTCTCAAAGATCATATCCCCCGGGCTGAGAGTCGGCTTCATGGCAGGTGATCCGGAGTTGATCAGCCGCTGCGCTGTCTGCAAGCAATGCGCCGACGTACACACGCCTACCCTGAACCAGGCCATCATAGAATACTATCTGCGACATGGCCTGCTAAAGGAACATATTTGCGCGATCAGGCCTGTCTATGGAGAAATGATGAACGCGATGCTCAGCAAGCTGCCTGATATCTCCCAGATCGAGTCTTATACCAAACCGGAAGGCGGACTGTTCATCTTCGCCTTTTTGCAAGAGGGTCTTGATGCCCTCTCCTTCCTGAGGCCGGCCATCGACCGCGGGCTGGCCTTCGTTCCGGGAGAATCCTTCTATGTAGAGGGCGGCCATAAAAACACCCTCCGCTTGAATTTTTCCGGCACAGACCTCGCGGGGATACAACGCGGCATGGATATACTGAAAGACTGCCTCAGCGGCATAGAATAAGGAGAAAAGACGATGCACATTCTGGATCTGCTAAAAGAACGCGGCTTTATCGCCCAGATCACCTATGAAGAGGATCTGTACAAACAGCTTGAAAAGGAGCCGACCAAGTTTTATATAGGCTTTGACCCGACTGCCGCCAGCCTGCACTTTGGGCACTTCATACCGATTCTGGCGATGATGCACATGCAGCGCGCCGGTCATATCCCGATTGCTTTGGTCGGAGGCGGCACCGTCATGATCGGCGACCCAAGCGGGAAGTCAGACATGCGAAAAATGCTGACTTTGGATGACATCAACCGCAACGCCGAAAAAATACATCAGCAGCTTTCCCACTTCCTGAATTTCTCAGATGGAAAGGCACTCATGGCCAACAATGCCGATTGGCTTTTGGCGCTGAACTATGTTGAGTTTATCCGTGATATCGGCGTTCACTTCTCTGTCAACCGCATGCTGACGGCGGAATGCTACAAGCAGCGGCTGGAGCGGGGTCTGACCTTCCTTGAGTTCAATTATATGCTGATGCAGGGCTATGACTTTCTTGAACTGTTCAAGCGCCAT
This sequence comes from Bacillota bacterium, assembly GCA_023460055.1. Lineage (GTDB taxonomy): Bacteria > Bacillota > Clostridia > Christensenellales > Aristaeellaceae > UBA1038. Next base: position 22,083 of record JAEWRJ010000031.1, read on the forward strand.
GGCTGCCGCCTGCAGATGGGGGGCGATGACCAGTGGAGCAATATGCTGGCCGGCGCAGACCTGATCCGCCGCAAAGAGCGGGAAGATGCCTTTGCATGCACATTCAAGCTGCTTATGACGCATGAAGGGAAGAAAATGGGAAAGACCGAGCGCGGCGCGCTGTGGCTTGATCCCGAACTGTGCTCGCCCTACGAGTTCTACCAGTACTGGCGCAATGTCAGTGACCAGGACGTATCCAAATCGCTTTCCATGCTCACTTTCCTGCCGATGGAAGAGGTGCGCCGTTTGAGCGCGCTGGAGGGGGCCGACATCAACGAGGCCAAAAAGGTGCTGGCCTTTGAGTGCACCAGGATCGTTCACGGTGAAGTTGAGGCACAAAAGGCGCAGGAAGCATCGGCAGCTCTCTTCAGCGGCGGCAGCGCCATGGACGAGGTTCCGACCTACGCGATTACCCGGGACGAACTGGAGGCAGACAGCCGCCTGACCACACTGCTTAACACAAGCGGTCTGTGCACCAGTAAAAGTGAGGCCCGCAAGATGGTGATGCAGGGCGCCGTTGCGATAGGAGATGAGAAGGTGACGGATATCGACACCGTTATTTCATATGAGCAAATCGGCAGTGACGGCCTGTTGCTGCGGCGCGGCAAAAAGAACTATGTACGCCTTATCATGAAGATTTGATGATTTGCGGGGAATATAAAACGCTGGCTTCCTCTTCCTGCGATGAACTGACGGTTCAAAAAAGCCGCTTCATCGGCTATGCAGCCCCGGTGAGGTCGCAGGAGGAGGCCCTCGAATACATCAAGCTGGTTAAGGATAAGCACAGAGATGCCAGCCATCATTGCTATGCCTACATCATCGGCCAAAATGCCGGGATCATGCGCTACCAGGATGACGGCGAACCATCCGGTACGGCCGGACAGCCGATCATGGAAGTATTGAAGCAGCGAGGGCTTGTTGATTGCTGCTGCGTGGTGGTGCGCTATTTCGGCGGCGTACTGCTGGGCACAGGCGGATTGGCGCGCGCTTACGGCAAAGGGTGCGTCATCGCGGTCGAGGCTGCAGGCCTTGCCCTGATGGAGCAAAGCGCGCGGCTGATACTGTCTGTGCCCTATTCTTTATGGGACAAGATACAGCACAGGCTCGCCGGTCTTCCGCTGTATACGGAAGACACACGCTATTCAGACC
>JAEWRJ010000032.1 GCA_023460055.1 Bacillota bacterium
TATTTGACGCGATGCCAGGTAGTGTTGAAGTACTCAGCCTGCACCGCAGTACCATGGGGAATGTTAATCAAAACAGTCCCGCTTGAGCTTGCGGTTGCACGCAAGCGGACTGTTTGCCCGGCACCGACATTCACATACATCGTGGAATAAGCGGCCATTGCCGGAACAGCAATAGCAAGAAGAGTCGCGGCCACCATGGCCAGCGCGATCAGTTTCTTCATCAATTTCATTTGATTTCTCCTTTCATTTTAGGCGCGCTTAATAAAGTCAAGCGCAGACTTCTTTTTGAGTTTTATGTTTTCAGTTCTGGAGTTTTGATTAGCGCATTTCTGCGTCTATACTGTGATTGGTATCCTCGGGAACATCCATCCCCTTGCGGATGGCAGCGGCCAAGCTAAGTCTTGAATACCAGCCACTCAGTTAAGCACCCAATGGAATCACTCCCTTTCCCGGTCGTCTCTGCCCGCCGGCCATCTTGCTCACCGGCTTGCTTGTATTGTAGAAGGATTCAATAAAGAGCAGAATGAAGTATTCAGGAAATGTCCGTGCATTTTTTTTAATTAGCGTTTATGATGTTTATTGATGAAGATCATAGACAGGCGCAGAAGAAACTGCTGTGAAAAACCGGGAGAAAAGCAAAGAAGTCATTTGGAAAATTAATTCTTTAGAGAATAACATGAAAAATCGATGAAAAAATGAGTAATTATTGATCCTTATTTCGTTATATAAGCAGAGGGAGGTGAAGCGGAGGTGGAGGTTGCTAAAGGCCCTGATGACACAGCGGATCAAGAGTTTAGGCGTATTGTTGAAATGTACCAAACATCGCTTCTGCGCATGTGCAGCGCTCAGTTGCAAGATAGCGTGCTGGCGGAAGACGCTGTGCAGGAAACCTTCATAAAGATCTATCGCTCGTTTCCTTCATTTAAAAAAGAGAGCAATGAGAAGGCCTGGATTATGAAAATCGCTGTCAATACATGTAGGGATATGCGCAGGTCAAAATGGTTTCGATATGTTGACAGGCGCGTTACCCCAGATACTTTGCCCGATGAGCAAGCAACGATTGAGGAGACTGATGATGATCTCTCTTCTGCGATTTTGAATCTGTCACAAAAGCTAAGAGAAGTGGTTATGCTTTTTTACTATCAAGATATGAAACTCAATGAAATTGCTGAGATACTTGCCGTTACTGTATCAACTGTAGCAAGCCGTTTGAGCAGAGCAAGAAAAAAGCTGAAGGATGCACTGGAAAGGAGTGATTATGATGACTGAGCAAAGAGAGAGAGAACTGATCCGCCGCGCCATCAATCAACGCTTTTCCAATAGACAGGAAAATCCGTGGCTGGCGGAGAGGATTATTAAGACTGAAAGAGGTGAAATCAAAATGAAGAAGAAGTTGTCCGTCGGTTTGGTCTTTATACTGGCTCTGAGTCTGGCCGCTGTTACTGGTCTGGCCGCAGCGTTAGGCGGCTATTTCGACAGTTTTGCAAAGCTTGAAAACACCTATGGAGAATATGAGCAATGGCCTGATTCTGCGAAGGTAGAGCTTGTGACCCTGATGATGGACGGGAGTATGTTCAGTGCTGAAGAAGCAAAGACATGGAAAGACCTTCCTTCAGGTCAAGAAAAAGAGAATGCAACTGATTCTTTGCTTGAAAATTATTTCAAGGGCATGGTTTACGTTGATACCTATAATGTAATGGAGCGAGAGTTGGGAGCAATAGACAGTTGGACATTGGAGGAGAAAGCCCTCTACACTTCCCTGCTGGAGAAATATGGCAAACAAAAAGAGGACTGGCCCAGGTATACCATTCCTACCTCGGGCGATATGAATCGGCAGGATATTGTCTCCCGCGCCAAGGATGCCCTGACTTCAAAATTTGAAGTGACAGATGAAATGCTGGACAGTAAAGTGTTGGAAACTAACTTCTTTTCAACGCAAATCTATGGTGATTTCGGGCCGGATCCGATATGGGAAGTAGCCTTCCGTGATCCGGGCATGCCCGGCATGGCATATGTCGCTGTGATGACCAGATCAGGCGAGATGCTGCTGATTGAGTCTCCGGCCAGTATGTACATTGCCTGGAATGAGGATATTATGGAAAAGGCAAAAATTATTGAGCCGCAGACGCACGATGCCGCCGAAGAAACAGCCATTGAGAAGGCTATCAATGCGCTGACTGAGATTAAAGGTCTTTCAATTGAAGAAGCCGAGAGCATGAGCGTGAAAACCTATTTTTTCATCCATGAACGTTACAGTTTAGGCTTGGAACCCGTGTGGATGGTCACTTTCGCGGATCAACACGGTCAGGGGGCGTACAAAGTGCTGCTGGGTTATGACGCAAGTTATATAGATGTTGTACGGGCCGAGAAGGAATTCAGCAATGTGAGTCGTAGATTTGTCAGTATAGATGAGCAATACTACCCTAATGGCATCATCAATGAACAAGGAAAAAGGTTTGATGAGTGGTCAAATGAGGACAAGGCCGCATTTTCGCAGGACTGGAATACCGTTGTAGAAGATTACAGCAAAGCAAACCCTTACTATAAAAACTATGAAAGGGATATGTATAAAGCGACGCGGCACACTTATGGTATTCCTGATGACAAAGCTATTTCCATACATGAGGCAATTGATATCGGCAGAAGGGCAATTGTTGCCGCCGGGGCTGATGAGGCTACTGTTCATGAGCGCGAAGTAAAAGGGTTTTATTTCGATATAACTACTGCTGATAAGCCCGTCTGGAAGCTTGATTTTGGTATATCAATATCGGAAGTCGGCGATTATTGGGTCTGGCCTTTCCGCGCAATAATTGATGCAAAAACCTCTGAGGTCATTGAGGCCTTTAGGGTAGAAAAACCATCGTACCCTCTTTATTAGAGTAAATAGAAATAAAAAGATTGATTGCAATATCCATCTGATACTAAGGGGGCTATCAAGAGATTTCTATGATAGCCCCCCATTTACAGCTTAGATTCCAAGAACGCCATTGTTTTTCAGGTATGTACCGTAACTGATCCACAAGTCAGATTTCGTAGCAGGGCCCACAATACCATCAGAGGAAAGACTGTATCGAGTCTGATAGGCTTTCACAGCGCTAAACGTATTATTTCCAAAGATGCCATCATCAGTTCCAACTGCCAATAATCCTTCTTGAATCAAGCACTTCTGCAGGTTCTTGACAGTATATTTCTTGGTGCTGCTCTGTACCAGATTAGTGGAGCCGAAGGCCTCAGTTACATTCTGCGGATGGCCGCCGGGGTTGTATGAACTCAAGAACTCAGACATCATATACCCCGTGTAACCGCTGTACTTGACCTTGTGCCAGGTACTATTATAGTACTCAGCCTGCACCGGAGTACCGTGAGGGATGTTGATCAAGACATCTCCGGTCGAGCTTGCGGTTGCACGCAAGCGGACTGTTTGCCCGGCGCCGACATTCACATACATCGTGGAATAAGTGGCCATTGCCGGAACAGCGATCGCCAGAACAGTTGCGGCCACCATGGCCAGCGCGATCAGTTTCTTCATCAATTTCATTTGATTTCTCCTTACATTTTGGGCGCGCTAAATAAGGCTTAGCGCAGGTTGTTTTTTCGAAACTTAGATAGATTATGCGCATCCTACGCCTGTGTGTGATGTGGTATCCCTTAGATCAACCAACCTATTGCGGATGGCAGCGGCCAAGCTAAGATATAGGATACCGGCTCACAGTTTGTGTCATTCAGTCACCAATGGAATCACGCCCTTTCCAAATCGTAGCAGATCGCCGTACATTTCCCTTTCGGCTTGTCTGTATTGTAGTTGTTATTATTTCATCGAAAAATGAAGTATTCTTGAAACATTCTGGAAGAATGTCCATTTTGTTAAAAATCATGGGTTTTCTTCAGCACAAAGGCACAAAGTGGCTGCATAAAGCGAGGCTTTTGTCTCAGGCGTAGCAGCTCCATGAATCGCTAATCCACGAATGCGCTGGAAGTGGATAAGGGAAAAACGTGTTTCGCATCCAAAGATGCCATCAGCGACGATTTGTGGCTGATATGGATGGAAGAATAGATTCAGGTCATTTTGAAGGTTCTTGACATAGATGCTCGGCTCCTTAGCCAGTGCGATTGACAGCAATTTATCTCCATACCGTGGCTGCCATTTTGATGGAGATAGATTAAGTACTGAAAGATACCGGGCCTGCATATAGCCAGCCTGCCCAAGCCATGTCACCCGGTACCAGAAACCGTTGTAGTGTTGTGCATCAACTTTTGTAAAGACTGGTATGTAATTAATGATGGGCGCAAACATCTGTGGACCGGTATGAAGCGGCGCGGAACTTGCGCTGGTATAGATGAACATCCTCATCCCCTCGCTTTCTTCGGCTGCGGTTTATTCTGTGCTGGTTGACCTGATGTACCATCGGGTACGATGCTGTTTTCAGTAAACTCCCCAAACAGTTCTAAAACGATATCAGGAAAGGCTTCACAAAAGGAAAGTATCTTCTGCAGGGCTTGAGCCTGATAGGTGCCGAGCTGCCTGTCAGAGCGAGTGAACAGCTCGTCCCAGTGCTTCATGTACTGGTGCGTGACCCTGTCCCATTCAAGCTTATCAATGAGGTGCGCTTGCACCACAAAGCGTTCATCATAGGTGAGCATGTCCAGCCAACTTTGGATAGTGCAGACACGGGTATCAGCAAGAATAATTTGCTCCAGTTGCTCGGGCGTGAATCCCTTTTTCTCCATTTTACGCAGCGCGGCCACAGCCTTGAAATCACCGTAGCGTTTTAGTGCTTCCCTGACCAAGCACTCCATCTGAGTATCCGTTATTTGGGTATTCATGTTTTTCCCTCCGATCATTTGAAGAATCGAAGAAAAAAGCCATATAAACGGGCTTTGCTTCCCTTTCCGAGTAGAACAACCATCCTGTTGGGTGGCCAGCGGCCAAGCTATCTACACCGGATGTTATCCTTGGCTTTCTTCGGGTATCAAGGGCGGGTGTGGTACAAGCTCCTTTCTTTTCTCCTGCCTATGTCATATCTTCGGTAGAAGCCCTTCACGGGGAAATGAAGCAGGCCGGAAATATCCTGGAAGTTTTCGTCCGGAGGGAAGCAACTTTGAAAAATACTGGTTACATCTTTGCGGATGTGGTATCATACTAAGGTCCTTGTAGAACACCATCTTGATGAAGATGGCAGCGGCCAAGCTAAGTTCCTCAGGGACATTTTTATTGGTAAAATGCCCACGGGAGACTGCACTCAGGTCCTCTCAAAAATATACTGTACACACAAAGACTAAAAGTTTCACATGTCATTTTAACCTATAAGGAAATATAACACCGGCCAATAGAATATGAAATTCATATCCATATGCCTGGTTATATTCCGCTAAACCTCGGCGATATAATAAACGCGAGGTGATTATGCTTGGCTGATACAATAGAGCGGGACAAGGAAGAACTGCTAAAGTTAGGAGCGTTTGTTCGTTCTGCGCGAAAAAGCCTGAAGCTCACACAAGAGAAGCTGGCTGATATGATAGGAACGCGGGCCTATTACATAAGCGAGATTGAGGCCGGGATCCGTAATCCAAAGTATACATATTTATTAAGACTTTTCAGCGTATTAGGGGCATCGGTTGATCCCCTGTTTTTGGGCGGCACGGACGAGTTGGATGAAGCCGGAACGCAGATGCTGAGCAAGTATAAGAGCATGGATGAACGGGAGAGACAATCCATCAGCCGCATGAGCATGGTGCTCATGGCGGAGCTGCAGAAGTTGAAAGCGGAGTATGAAGCCGATGCGATATACAAAAGCAGCAGCGGAAAAACTGAAGGTAGATGAAGAAAGATGAAAGAGGGAAGAGAACGGAGCGAACACATAGAGCAGCTGCATAAGGAGTATGCCGAGGCGCTGCGAAAGTACTGCTTGGGAAAGTTCGCTGGACAAGCTGACGCAGTTGGGCGTGCAGAGGATTGTGTACAGGAAACCTTCATGATAGCATATAAAAAATACGTACAGATGATGAGCCATGCAAGTCTAAAGCACTGGCTTTTTCAAACGTGTAAAAACCGTGTGCAGAACAATCTGAAACGATATTACCGCCGGCAGAAACGTCGGAGCTATTCACTTGATCATCCAGTTGCTGCCGAGCTAAGTGACCCTATAAGTCCTTTCAATCGGCTGGAAGCCGAGGAATCCTACAATGACACTGTGGGAAGAATGTACGAAATGCTGCTGGACGGCCAGCGGGAAGTGTTTGAGGAATACTACCTCAAAGACAGAAAAATTAAGGATAAACACAATAAGCTGGGGATGCCGGAGAACACAGTCAAGAGTATTCTGAGACGGATACGGGAGCGGCTGAAGAAAAACGGAGGATGGAAAAATAATTATTAAGAAATGCAACCTTTTTAGAATGAGCGTAAAGTGTAAAGGGTGAGGAGGAGAAATAATATGGATAGCACCCGCTGGGAGGGAGCCAATACGCTCGATGCTATCAAAGAATCAATAGTCCAAGGATGGCTAACACCAGACGAGATGAAGAAACGGTTGAGGGAGGCGATAGAGGTACAGGAAGCAAAACCGGAAGGCGAAAGCGACACAGACCTGATCGTGATGTGCAGCCGGGTACTGTATGAATTAGAGACCGGGGAAGTATACAAAGCCAACGAAGGAGATCAACTGCTGAAACTTCATGAGAAGCTGAGCGCGGTGGAGAAGAGCGCCACGGTTCTCCGTCCTGTAAAGCGGGCAACGGTGATGCTGGCCGCGATGATTGCACTGCTGATAGGAATAGAGTTGTTCCTACCTCACGGCTGGTTATACGGCATTCCCTCAGTAGATGAACAGCAGTATGTAATTCAAGGTGTTGAGTTGAACTCTGGAACTATTGCCGAGGGCAAAGCAAATGCGCAAAACAGCTATAAAGAAATAAGGACAGTCAATTTCTCTGACGCAATCTCCGTGTTAGGGTATACCCCCTCAACCCCTTCCTATCAGCCCGATGGATGGCATGTGCAATCATATTATGTAAGAGTCACAGATAAGATGACCCGTTTCTCTGTATCATATGAAAGTAATGATACTGCGTATTTACTTAAGTATGAAGAGCGAGGCTATCAGGAACCAGAACGAGCAAGAATTGAACTGGAGCAGAATGGAATGGGCTCTGTGATGAACATAGCTGGTAAAGAAGTCTATCTTCTAGTGAATACGAATGATCCTGCATGTGTGTGGTTGAAAGACTTAACTTATTTCACAATCTACGGACCTGTATCTGTTGAAGAGCAAATTAAAATGATTGAATCAATATAGGAGGAATGACAAATGAAAAAAGTGTTGGCATTAACTGTTATGGTATTCATTCTATCTGCGATGATAATGAGCAGTACAGTAATGGCTGATTTCAGCGTACTCGCAAACCCGGTTTTCTCTGAAGCATCTGTTTATCTTGGTTCAAACATGGTTGCAGACTTCGATGCATCTACTCGTCTGGTATGTTCTACAATAGCGGTAACTTCATGCAAAGTTCAAAAGAATATAAATGGTGTTTGGTCAGATGTTGTAAACCTTCCATTGCCAGAATCAGCAACTGATACTGACTCTTATGGAGCATCATATGACTATAGTTCTAAGATGCCAACTGGCGGTTCATTCCGTATCAAAGCAGTTTTTTCAGGCGGAGGTGAATCATTAACGCGCTACTCAAACGCAAGAAACAGATAATCACTACTTATCTGCTTCCAAAGCGCTTGTAGGAAGGATCAATTTATTTCCGCTGAGCCGGATATTAGCTTAGGCATGTCATACTTCTTGGTTTCTGAGTGATTGAAGGACTTCTTCGATCAGGAAAACCTGGTAACAGACCGTTCCGAGTACTACATCAGGCAGGCTGCCACCAGCCGCAATGCCATACGTTTGCTCCAAAGTATGGGACTTGCCAGACAATGGTGGAGTGCGCCTTTCGACTGGGCGAGCAGTATTGAGCAAAACAGCGCTTAGGCCTTATCCTGACATGTCAGCAAAGGCCTCCGGATTGACGGGATGCGGTTCAGATATCCGGAGGCCTGCGCTGTTCAAAGCGATACGCTTTTTATTTCTTTCTCTTTTCAAACAAGACGCCGGCCAGCATGATCACGGCAAAGATGGCCAGATAATATGCCACCGCCATACCGTGGCCGATGATGGCGGCGGCCACCATGAACAGGCAGGACAGGATGCCCAGTACCGGCATCAGCACCCTTTTGAAAAAGGGCAGGTCCTTTTCTTTCTTGATCATCCGGATAAAGACGGGGATATAGGCCGCGTACAGGGTGATGATAGGCAGCTCGGAAGAATCAAAGCTGAAGGCCCCGAACCAGCGGACGGAATCCAGGTTCGCGCCGAAGAAGTAAGCCAGCCAGGCCATGCAGATCAGCAGGCCCACGACAGCGGAGTTGGCAGGCATATTGGTCTTGTGGTCCAGGGAGATGAAGACATCAGGCCGGGGGCCTTCACCGCGCGCGCTTAAGGAATAAAGCCCGCGGATAGATCCGATCATCAGGCCGTTGAGTGTACCCAGGCAGGAGATGATGACGAACACGAAGAGCAGGGTACCCGCCACGCTGCCAAAGACCTGAGAGAAGGCAAGGCGCGCGCTCTGCTCGCCGCTTTGCATCAAAACACTTGAAGGCACAACGCTGGCCAGACCGATATAGTACAGAATGTAGACAGCCACCACGATCAGGCTGCCCCAGACCAGAGCGCGGGGCAGGTTTTTCTTGGCATCCCGCAGCTCCGCGTTGATGGACGTAGCGATGATCCAGCCCTCATAGGCAAAGGCAACTGCCACCACCGAGGTGAACAGGCCCGTCCCGCTGCCAGCCGCCGACTCTATCGTCACGGCAAAGTTCTCCGCCATCGTGCCATTGACAATGCCCGATACCGTGCCGATCACAGCCATCGCCGCCAGCGGAATCAGCTTGATGACAGCGGTGGATACCTGGAGCTTGCCGCCGATGATGGGCGACAGGGCGTTGACGGCGTAGCTTCCGATGAGGTAGAAGGCCGCGATGGTCATGCAGGCTCCGCCTGTAATATCCCAGCCAAGCAGCACGCAGGTATAGCGCGCCGACACCCAGGCCAGCACGGAGGTGATAGCGGGCTGATAGATGAAGGTCATAAACCAGCCCATGTAGTAGCCGTATCTGGGCCCGACCATGACTTCGGCATAGTCCACCACGCCGTTCACCTTCTCATAACGGGAAGCCATGATGGAGAAGGTATAGGCGCAAATCATCATCACCACGCCGACAATGGCCCAGGCCAGAATACCGGTCAGCACATCCCCGCCCGTCGCCTTGAGCACGGTTTCCGCCTTGAAGAACACGCCGCTGCCGATCACGATGCCGACGACCATGGCGATGGCCATGGGCAGGCCGTAGCGTTTTTGCAATTGATCCTTCATACGCTGCGCCGCGGACCCTTTCCCGCGACTTCCCCCTTTGATTTAAATGAGCCTGTTCGCCATTATATCGGCAATGGGATGGTAAGACAACACTTTCTCAAAAGATGCGCGGCAATTGCGCCCCTTGCGCTTTCGTGCTACGATAGCCATAGGAACAAGGAGGGATGCCCATGGCGGACAGGGACCCGGTGTATTCATGTTCGTGCAGCGTCATCCATGAGGACGTTGTGAAAAGCGTGGTGGATCAGATGCCTGAGGAAAAGGTATTTTTTGACGCCGCGACCTTTTTCAAGGTGATGGGTGACGGAACTCGTTTTAAGATCCTCTGGTCATTGGACCGGGCTGAGATGTGCGTGTGCGACCTGGCCGCCGCTTTGCGAATGACCAAGTCCGCCGTCAGCCACCAGTTGAGAAAGCTTCGCGAGAACAGCCTGGTGAAGGCCGATAGGCGCGGCAAGATGGTCTTTTACACCATCGCCGATGATCACGTGCATCTGATGCTGAAGGGATGCATTGATCACGCGACAGAAAGTCACGCGCAGTAAGCGGCGAACAGGCATAGAATGCAAAGAGCGCGGCATAGAGAAAACGCATTTCTCATGCCGTGTCTTTTTATCTGTATCTCCCCGCATCCTTAGTATCATCGCTTCACACAAATTGTTTAGTGACTAAACAGTACTCCCAGTGGGTATGTATTTTATATCCGGTATGAACACCGGGGTTATGAAAGGATATGATATCAATGTCTAAGAAGATCGGCATTATTGTCGGCAGCCTGCGCAAAGGCAGTTTTACCCGCAGCATCGCGAATGAGTTGAAAGCCCAGCTCCCTGAGGGCTATGAGGGCAAATTCCTGGAGATTGCCCAGCTTCCCCTGTTTGACCAGGATTATGAAGCAGAAGGCGCGACCCCCGAAAGCTATGCACAGTTCCGCAAGGAGGTTGAAGCCTGCGACGCTTTTATTTTCGCCACGCCGGAGTACAACCGCTCCTTCCCCGCCGCGATCAAGAACGCGCTGGATGTGGCATCCCGCCCCTATGGTTCGAGCAAGTGGAACGGCAAGCCTGCCGCCGTCGTCAGCGTCTCCCCCGGCGCAATCGGCGGCTTCGGCGCCAACCATCACCTGCGCCAGGTGCTGACCTTCCTGAATGTTCAGCCTGTGCAGCAGCCTGAGGCTTACATCGGCAGCGTGATGAACCTGCTTGATGAAAGCGGCAGGGTCAAGAATGAGGACACCCGCGCCTTGCTCAAGTCCGTTGTCAGCGCGCTGGTCGCCAAGATCTGACGCTTCCCGTTTTTATCCTATCCGGCACGAGTGATCGTGCCGGATATTTTTTATGATAACCCGGATATACAATGTTTCACGTGAAACATTTAAGAACCGCAAAGAGCCTCACGCCGCTGCGCGTGAGGCTCTTTGCGGTATGGGCAGTTTATTCTTCGCTGCTGACCCAGCTTTTGTTCTCTTCCAGCACGACTTTCTCATGCATGCGGAAGGTGAGCATCATCAGGCTATCGGTCAGGTGAACATTATTGACAACGATTTCCGGCGGAGCCGTGATATCCACCGCCGCAAAGTTCCAGATACCCTTTACGCCGCCCTGTACCAAAGGTTCAACGAGTGACTGCGCGGCGTTGGCAGGGGTGGCAATGACAGCGATATCGGCGGGATGCTTCTGCAAATACTTGGCCAGGCCGTTGATTGCGTAGACCCGCGCGCCTCCGAAGCGCTTGCCGACCAGCTCGCTGTCGGCATCAAACATCGCGGCCAGGTTAAACCCGTTCTCACCGAAGCCTTTATACTGGGCAAGAGCCTTGCCCATATTGCCGGAGCCGATGATGATCATATCGTGCTTGCGGTTGATATCCAGAATATCGCCGATGGATTTGCGCAGCAGTTCCACCGTATACCCGCGGCCGCGGCGGCCGAAACCGCCGAAGGCGTTGAAGTCGTGGCGGATCTGCGAATCGGTCAGCCCCATCCTCCTGGCCAGTTCCTTGGAGGAGATCACCGTGAAGCCAAGCGCTTCCAATTCCTGCAATCTCCGGTAATAAGCCGGCATGCGGCGCATCATGGCGTCACTCGCCCGTTCCTTCTCGTTGATATCCATCTCTTCCATCATAAACACCCCTTGCTTTCTAAATTATTGGCAGCCGCACTTGCGCATCATCCGCAGGTTCAGCTTTTCTTTCATGGTTCCGGGAATATCCAGCCAGTGCTTCTTTTGGCCGCAATCCTCGCATTCAAAGGTTTCACGATGGCGGGCCAGCTTAAAATCACGCTCCGTCTTGCGAATGAGAAGGGCATCCTCCACATCCTTTTCATCAGGCAAGTGGGTAAAATGCATGCGCAGCACGTCCGCGTCTTCATAGAAGGCCTCACTTGCGCTCTGAGCTACAAAGCGCCCATCCGCATAGCGGCCAGTCTCAATGAGGCCTATGCCCATCCCCACGTCAAACTCATCGAGTACAAAGAAGCTTTCCGGAGGTCCTTCCTTGATGGAAATCAGGCCGATGCGCTGGCGCTGCTCATCCAGATACTGATGGGTGCGCAGCGTATGATTGTACAAAAGCATGGCCATGCCTTCTTCATCCAGCCCATAATAATCACGGTACACATCGCCGCAGGCGGTGCGGACATCATCCCTGCCCTTGCCGGGGAAGAGCATCGGCGTCATATCCCGCTTCAGCAGAATGATCTGTCCCTCTGATGACTTCACGCGCAGATCGTGTATCTCGACCGTCTCTCCCGCAACCTCAACTTCCATCACGAGGTTGCCCTCCTGAAACTCGAATCCCATGCCTTTAAGTTCATCAATTAATTTGCCCATGATAGATGCTCCTCTACAAGTATTGTCCGCTCAGGGGCAGCTCAAACAACATGACGGTTAATCTATAATAATTTTATCACTACTTTCTGTAAAATGGAAGCCCTTTTCACATGACAAGTGAAATTTTTTAGGTTTTATACGCAAAATAATATGTAATGGATTAATAAAAGTTAATAATCACCCGGCATAGATACGACCCTTGACTGAGAAATTGATGAATTATTCTGCTGAAAAAATAATGCCCGATGTTTCACGTGAAACATCGGGCGCTCAAGGCTTTCCTCGCAGGTTATCCTTTGTAGTCCACCTTTCTCAGCGACAGCGCGCTCAGAAGCAGAAACACGATCAGTACGCCGCCAGCCACCGCGAGCAGCATATCTGGATCCGCGTTGCCGCCGATGACGCCGGACATGCGCCCCATACCGGCCCCGCTCATCAGGCTTGACATGCTGCCTGGCATCTGAGCCTTCGCGGCCAGGTTCATCATGCCGTAACTGGTCAGTTTAATGGGCAGGATGCCGACCCAGTCGATCAGCAGATAAAGAAGCGCCTGCATGTTGAGGCTGAGGATCAGGGCGACCACCACCGCGGCGGCCTTGGATTGAAAGATCATCACCACCAGCATGATTACGGCGTAAAGCGCCATATCAACCGTCACCTGCCCCAGCACAAAGGGGGCCAGCTCCGAAAGCTTGATCACCACCGGGTTGCCGTAGAAAAGGAGCACCAGTACACAGGCAAGACCGAATACGGCGTAAAATATCAAGGTAGCCATCAGCATGATCAGCGTCTTTGATACCATCCATTTACCGCGCATCCCGGGCAGGGACAGCATATTCTTCAGGTAGCCCGACTGATGCTCCTTGGACAGGTACCCAGCGGCAAACAGGCTGAGCAGCATGTGCAGCATTCGCATACCCGGCAGGCTGAAGAAGAAGCTGAAAAAAAAGTTGAAGGTCATCTGGGCCCTTGCCTGGGTGATCAGCTGAGGGTTAAGCATCCGCTCGCTGCCAGGCACAAACTCTTCGGCGATTCCCGTCACATAGTAACTGGCCAGGGCAAAGATAGATAGAAAGAAGAGTGACACGACAATCGCAATGTAAAAGCCGCGCGTGCGGAACAGCCTTCTCATATCCATTAAAAAGTATCGCCTCATATCCTGCCTCCTCCTGTCATCCGCATAAAATAGTTTTCAAGCGACTCGCGGCGCACGGAGAACTGCGCTACATAGATGCCCCTGTCAAACAGCAGGCGGCTGATATCACCATAGCGCTCCACGCCATCACGGATCATGAGATTGCCTTCATCTGTTCTTTGCATATCAACCAAATGCATTTCCTCGCGTAAAATGGATTCGACGGCCTCTATCTGCGGGCTTTCCACCTCGATTCCGGAGCGGTTCTCATGTTCCAGCTCCTCCCTGGTGAATTCCCGCAGCACCAGGCCGTCCTTGATAATGCCATAGGTGGTGGCAAATTTCGCCAGCTCATCGAGAATATGGCTTGAGATCAGGATGGTCACCCCCATTTCACGGTTGACGCTGACCAGCATTTCGCGGATATCCCGGATTCCCTGGGGATCCATGCCATTGATCGGTTCGTCAAGTATTAACAGATCCGGCTCGTTCACCAGCGCCAGGGCAATCGACAGGCGCTGCTTCATGCCCAGAGAAAACTGCTTCACTTTCTTTTTTCCCGTATTCTGAAGCTCGACACGACGAAGAAGCCCGTCGACATAAGCCTTGCTGTAGATGCCCATCGCAAGGCACTTGTACATCAGGTTATCGTGCGCCGTGCAATCCGGATACAGGCCGGGCGCTTCCACCAGGGCGCCGATCTTGATGCCGGGCCATCCGAACTTCATCGCTTCCCCTCTGGTATAGATCTCTCCCGAGGTTTTGACGATCTGGCTGTTGATCATCTTGAGAAGTGTGGTTTTGCCGGCGCCGTTTCTGCCGATCAACCCATAAATATCTCCCTGCCTGATATGGATATCCGCGTCCTTCAAAGCGAAACGGCTGCCGTATTTTTTAGACAGCTTGCTTGTACTGAGCAGTTCAGACATATGACTCCTCCTTAGCTTTTTATTATATAATAGTATGTATTTTTAAAGATCTCACTCGATAACGAGACCGGTTGATCATACCCTTTTCGTCATCCGTCCTTTCTTTAAAAATGAAAAACCGGTGAAAGCAGGAATATACCCCTTTCACCGGCTATCACAGCTTTTGCGTATCTTTCGCTGTTCGTATCTTTCTCCCGTCATCAGCGCGTCAGCGCTGCCGCTATCCGTTTATTCCGACACCCTCACCGGGAGTACAAGATAGGTGTACTGGTTGCCGCTGACCGGGCAGATCACGCAGGGGCTGACATTGGTGTTGAACCTGAGGGCCAGATCCGGCGTATCAATGTTCTTGATCACGTCGATCAGATAGCGGGCGTTGAAGGCGATGTCTATCGGCGATCCCTCAAAATCGATCGCCACCTTCTCAACGACGCTGGAGCGTTCCGCGTTGGCCATGATGGTCAGGCTGTCCTCGTCGATCTTGATCTTCAATAGGTAGGAGCTGCTTTCCCTGGCGATCAGGGCGGCGCGCTCGATGGCGGACATCGCCTGCGCCTTGTCCACGCGGATCGCTGTCGTCCAGGTTGAGGGCAGGATCTGCTTATAGTTGATGTATTCGCCCGGAATCAAAGGGCTGTACACCTTGGTCTTGTTGAATTTTGCCATCAGGTGGCTGGCGGTGCAGTGCAGCTCAACGGGTTCGCCGCTGTCTTCAACCATTCTGCTGATCTCTCCGATGATGATGCCGGGCAGCACGGAAGATTGCGTCTCCTTGCCGGCAGGCAGGCTGTGGCTGACCGCTACCCGCTGCATCGCCAGGCGGAAGCCGTCCAGGCAAACGAAGCGGACGTCCTCGGCATAGGTCTCCATCAGGCAGCCGGTGAGGATCGGGCGCGTTTCATCTGCCGAAATGGCGAAGATGATGCGGCTGACCGCTTCACGCAGCCTGTTTTGGGGCAGGGTGGTCACAAAGCCGCCTGCAATATCCTCGATATCCGGAAAATCGCCGGCATCCAGGCACATCATCGTCGTTTTGCTTCCCTCAGCGGTGATCAGCGCCTTTTGGGCATCTTCCGTCTGAATGGAGATCTCGCCGTTCATCTTGCGCAGCAGCTCCGCCAGGAGCTTGGCGGGCAGCAGGGCGCAGCCGTCTTCTGAGATGATGGCGGGGGTGAGGGTCTTGATGCTCATTTCCCCGTTGGTGCAGGTGAGCTGCACGCCTTCTTCCGTCGTCTCAATGAACACGCCCTCATATACATCCTTTGGGGATCTCTGGGGCAGCGCCCTGGTCACCAGATTCAAGCTGTGATTGATGTCGTCTGACTGTACTGTAAACCGCATGGTAGCACGTCCTTTCGCTGGAGCAGTCGTAGAATATATAGGCAGTAGTAGTAGTAGGGGCTGTGGATTCGGTGGATAAGGGGCCTAAAGCCTGACGCCGCATGAATTTTCACGGTGGACAAGCTGTAGACAAATGGGCACTTTGGCGTGGATATCCGGTTGATATCCCCGATTTCGGGGACCCAAAGGATCATCCCGGACCATTGTTCCCTTCGCGGCTTCCCCCTGCCGTGCGCGCGGGCCGCGTCGTCCGATGATTCAGATGGATCATCCGGCTGAAACCTCTCCTGCCATTGCCCCGGAATTTTGGCTTTTCCTCATTATCCACAGATCGCCCTTCCACAGGCTGTGGAGGAGAAAACCAGGGCAGGCGCCCAAAAAGGAGAGAGTTCCTTTAGCTATGCACAGCGTCTTCCACAGCTTTACAGCAGGGAGGCGGCTTGCGCGTCGAGCAGGATGACAGTATCCGGATGAAGCTGCAGGACGCTGGCGGGGCACATGGGATCGACAGGTCCCTTGATCATATCCCTAACGGCCTGCGCCTTGCTGATGCCGTAAGCGATCAGCACGATCTGCCGGGCTTTCATGATGCCGCCGATGCCCAGGGAGATGGCTTGCCTGGGCACATCCTCCTCGCTGCCAAAAAAACGGCGGTTGGCTTTGATGGTATTCTTTGTCAGGGTGACCACCTGCGTACCATAGCTAAAGGAACGGTCCGGCTCATTGAAACCGATGTGACCATTCTGGCCAAGACCCAGCAGCTGGATATCAATACCGCCCGCCTGTTCAATCATCGCGTCATAGCGCTGTGTTTCGGCCTGAAGGTCCGGGGCGGATCCAAGCGGTACGCTGGTTTCCTTCATATTGATATGACTGAACAGCTCTTCATCCATAAAGCGGCGGTAGCTGCAGGGGTGGCCGGGCGTCAGGCCTACATACTCATCCAGGTTGAAACTGCGGCACCGGGAAAAATCAAGCATCCCATCCTGATGCCACTTGATCAATAGTTTATAGGTATCCACCGGAGTGGACCCTGTCGCAAGGCCAAGCACGGCGTCCGGTTTTGACAGTATTTTCGCCGCGAACAGACTGGCCGCAGCCAGCGCCGTCTGCCGCTGTGAATCAAAGACATGTACATGCATCGCTTTCATACCTCCACAGATGGAGTTATTATATCATAAAGAGAATGGGAGAAAAAGGGGCGGGCAACCGGCGCGGCGCGCGCGGCGGTAAAGAGGCCGGTCTAATAACGGCTTCTTGCGATTGATTTGTCAAATCCGCGTGTATTTTTTCAAATCAGACACATTCTGTCCTTATTTCACTTATAGAATGAAGGGAAAGAAATAAACAAGGAGCAAGCGTGATGAAGAAAGTGATAGGGAAAACCCTGAAAATACTGGTGGCCGTCGCCTTGATCGCTGGCGCCGTCTACGGCGGCTACAGGTATACGCAGGCGCGCGGCCAGGCGGAGAAAGTCGAAGAAGTCAGCTATACCCGTGTCGAGGCTCGTACCGGCAGCCTGTCCCAGCAGGTGATCAGCACCGGTTCGCTGAATCTTCCTCAGGTGCAGCAGGTGAAAGCACCGATGGACCTGAAGGCGGAGAAAATTCTGGTGCAGGCGGGCGACGCAGTGGAGGAAGGAACGCCTCTCCTATCGCTGGACCGTGATAAGATCGAGCAGACGATCAAGACACTTGAAACCGGCATCGCGGCGCTGGACAGCGAGATCCTCTCCCTGGCAGCAAAGCAGAGCGAAACAAAATCCATGACAGCCGGCGCATCTGGGCGGGTGAAGGCCATCTACGCCGCCCCGGGCGAATCCATCCGGGAGGTCATGGAGCGCGACGGCGGCCTGATGCTTCTCTCGCTGGATGAGAAGATGAAGGTGACCGTTCCAGCGCAGACGGGCGCCGTGATCGGCGGCACGTATACGGTGCAATCAGGCGCCATCGTCTATACAGGCACCGTTGTCCGGATAGAAGATGGCACCATGACCCTTACCTTCCCGGATACCAAGGTACTGCCGGGAGACATGGTTCAGGTGGTAGCAGGCAGCGCGGTGCTGGCTCAGGCGCAGGCGGAGGTGAATCTTCCCTACCTGGTCACATCCTTCCTGGATGGCACGGTCGGAAGTGTCCCGGCCAAACTCAACGGCGTACACAGCCGCTCGACCAAGCTGCTGGAGCTTGATAACCTCCAGTGGTCGGATGAGTACAGGGATAAGGTCGATCAGCGCGCTGATCAGTGGGAAGAGCTGAAGAAAGCCAAAGCGTTTCTTATAGATCACATGCTTTACGCGCCCGCGGCCGGCATCATCTCCGAGGTGACCGCCGCGGATGGGCAGGAGATGATCAAGGATGACACTTTGCTCAGCCTCTATGTCGGTAACAGCTTTGAGATGGCCGTCACGGTGGATGAGCTGGATATCATCAAGCTTAGTCTCGGCCAGCAGGCAAGCCTGGTGATGGACGCGCTGCCTGAAAAGACCTATCAGGCCGAGGTCAGCCGCATTTCACAGGTCGGGCAAAGCTCAAGCGGCATCACGGGTTATGGGGTCACGCTGAAGGTATCGGGCGATGAGCAGCTGAAGCTGGGCATGAACGGCACAGCGACGATCCTGACGGGCGAACAGACCGGCGCGCTGCTGATCCCCCTGGCGGCGCTGCAATCCGACCGGCAGGGCAGCTATGTGTGGCTGTATAGGGAAGGGGTTGAGGCCACCAAGGAAGCGCCCGGCGTTAAGACCTATGTGACCACGGGCCTGTCCGATACCGATTTCGCCGCCGTCACGGCGGGACTGTCGGCCGGTGATGAGGTGCTGGTCGTTCGCACGGCCGCCTCGCAGAGCGCGGAGCCCGGCATGAATTTCTCTATGCCGGGCAGCGGGACGGGCCTGCCCCCGGAGGGCGGTTTCACGATGCCTACGGGCGGTGACGGCAGCTTCCCCCGGCGCACGGAGGGCGAAT
>JAEWRJ010000033.1 GCA_023460055.1 Bacillota bacterium
CCGCATGGCCCATCATATCGCTGATCAGGGGCAGGCCGATCGCCTCAACTCTTTCATCCACACCAAATTGCCTGGCGCAGGCGCGACAAACCCCGGCGATCAGCCCCGCCTCCCTTGCTTTGAGGTAAAGGGGATTCTTTTCTTCATCCAGCTGGGGTGCCAATGACACGGATTTCCCCTCGAAGATCACTTTGACCTCATGCCCTTTGCCGGCCAGATCCACGGCATTCATCAGCACATGCAAAAAACACAGCTTCTCTCCTGACATCGCGTAAAACAGTATCTTGCTCATCCGTTCATCCTCCTTTTCCCTGGCCGCGCGCGGCCATTATAGTTGACTATGGTAACAATCAGAGGTCGTCCACCAGAGCGCTGGATTTGGCGTAGGCCGTGCTGCGCGCTTCAAAGAAGTCCGTCTTGATCATGTTGGCATTGCTGTACTGGCTGACCCACTTCATGCTGTCAGGCTCGGTCTGGTGGCCTTCGTAAATCGGATCCAGGTCCAGGCCGCGGGCACGAAGGTTGCCCAGATACTGTATATAATCGGTCATCATGTGGGAGTTCAGCCCCTCAATGTCCTCGCCGATCACATAGCGGCCCCAGGCAATCTCCTGTTCGCAGCCTTCGCGGATCATATCCCGGTATTGCTCGCGCTTATCAGGCGAAAACAGCTCGGGCGACTCCTTCTGCAGCTCCTGCACGATATTGCGGAACAGCCACAGGTGGGTATTCTCGTCCCGGTTGATGTAGCGGATCTCCTGCACGGAGCCCGGCATCCTGTTGTTGCGGCCCAGGTTATAGAAAAACATGAAGCCGCTGTAGAAATAGATGCCCTCCAGTATGTAGTTGGCAATGATCACCCGCATGAAGTGATCCAGCGTCTGCTCCTGCTGAAAGCGGTTGTACTGGTCGCCGATAAAGGTGTTGCGTCGCAGCAGATGCTCGTCATCCTTCCACTGGAACAGCACATTGTCGCGCTCCTGCGGCTCGCAGATGGTATCGAGCATATAGCTGTAGCTCTGGCTGTGAATGGCCTCCTGAAAGATCTGGATGGAAAGGCAGAGGTTGACCTCATTGGCCGTGATGTACTGGCTGACGGTGGGCAGGTTGGCAGTCTGGATGGAATCCAGAAAGATCAAAAAGCTCAGGATCTTATCATACGCGCGGCGCTCCGCCGCGGGCAGGCTGCCATACTGCTTCTTGTCCGGTGCCAGGTTGATTTCTTCAGGTATCCAGAAATTGTTCATCGCCTGCCGGTACCAGTTGGACACCCAGGCATACTTCATGTTATTGAAATCATTCAGGTTGGTCGGGTTGCCGCCGATCATGCGGCGCTCCAGCACGCCTGTATCGCCTTCGGGGTTAAACAGGGGCTTTTTAACAAGACTGGCCATTGCGTCCACCTCCCTATATCTGTTGACGATTTATTATAGCACATGATGATCAGGCAAAGAAAGGCGCGGCTGCTGCCGCGCCTTTCCTGCCTTGCGCATCCATGGCCTGCTCAGGTTGAGCAGCTCTCGCATTCTTCCACTTCAAGCGCCTTGCTGCGGATATAGTAAACCGTCTTCACGCCGCGGCGGTAGGCCTCCAGGTAAAGCTCCAAAACCTGGCGGAAACTGTACTCATTGGTGATATACAGGTTCATGCTCTGCGCCTGATCGATGTGGCGCTGGCGCACGCCGCCAGCGCGGATGGACCACAGCTGATCGATCAGATGGGCGCTCTTGTAATACCACCAGGTCTTCATATTCAGGTCCGGCGCGCACCGGGGGATCAGACCGCTCTTTTTCTCATCATAATAGAAACGGCTCATGATCGGATCGATCCCCGCCGTGGTGCCCGCGATGATGCTGGTGGAACTGGTGGGCGCGATGGCCAGCAGGTAGCCGTTGCGGATGCCGTCCTGACTGACCTGCGCCCTCAGGCTCACCCAGCGCTCTGAATGATACCGGCGTTTATCAAAATATGCTCCGGTATCCCAGTCGCTGCCCTCAAAGAAAGCATAGCGGCCCTTCTCCCGGGCGATGCCGAGGCTGGCTGAGATCGTATGATAGTTGATATCTTCAAACACCTGATCGGCATAGTCCAGATGCTCCTGAGACTCCCAGGCTATCCCCTTCAGGGCCAGCAGATGGTGATAGCCGCTGACGCCAAGGCCGATAGGCCGGTAGTTGAGGTTGTTGATCCTGGCATAGGGAACCGGAAAATAGTTCAGGTCGATCACGTTGTCAAGCGCCCGGACGCTTGAAGTGATCACTTCCCTCAGTTCCTCTTCCCGGTCCACATCGATCTTTCCAAGATTCAGGCTGGCCAGGTTGCACACGACGTAATCGCCGGGCCGGGTCACGTTGACCACGACTGTCTCGCCATTGACGATCTCGATCCGCTCGTCCACGGTCTCCACGCCGCTCATATTCTGAGCGATCTCGGTGCACAGGTTGCTGCAATAGATGACCCCCTTATGCGGGTTGGGGTTCATGCGGTTGACGTGGTCGCGGTTGAAGGCAAAGGGTGTACCGGTCTCGACCGCGCTTTTGATGATCATGCGGATGAGATCCTTCAGGGGGATCACGCGGCGGCTGAGGCGGTGATCGCCGACGCAGTCAAGATACTTCCTTTCCCATTCCTCGCCAAAGCTGTCCTCCAGCGCGTAGCCCTTGATGCCCAGCACCTCATGGGGGTCAAACAGGTACCAGTCGCCGCCGATATTCTCTTCCACCTGCTTCCAGAAATAGTCCGGAAAACAGATCGCCGGAAAAACGTCATGGGCTTTCATCCTGTCGTCGCCGTTGTTGGTGCGCAGCTGCAAAAACTCAGGCAGGTCGCGGTGCCATACGTCCAGATACACAGCCACGGCGCCCTGGCGGACACCGAGCTGATCGACCGCTACGGCTGTATCGTTGGCCAGGCGGATCCAGCGGATCACGCCGCCTGCCGCGCCTTCAAAGCCGCGTATATCCGAACCGTGGCTGCGCACCTTGCCAAAGTACAGCCCCATGCCGCCGCCGTACTTGGACACATTGGCAAAGTTGGAGATGCTGCGGTAAATGCCCTGCAAGTCATCCGGGACGGTATCAATAAAGCAGCTGGACAGCTGATGATAGGGCTTTCGGGCATTGGCCAGGGTAGGGGTGGCCATCGTGACTTTCAGCGTGGAGAGCATGTCATAGAAGCGCTTCGTCCAATACAGGCGTTTTTCCCTGGCTTCGGGAATGGCTAAGAACAGGGCAATGTTGAGGTACATTTCCTGCACCGTTTCCAGCGGTTTATGCGTCCTGTCACAGATGACATAGCGCTTGGTCAGCAGTTCCAGTCCGGAATAGGGAAACAGCAGATCGCGCGCCGGATCGATCAAGGCGTGAGCCTCGTCCAGTTCCGCGGGGCTGTATACCTGCGTCATCTGCGGGGCGGCGAGATTCTGCCCGGTCAAGTAGGCCATGCGGTCACTGTATCTGGCGATGCCCAGGACCTCATAATAACGGGCCACATTGCGCAAGTAGTATGCGTTATAGATCCGGCCGGCGATCATCTCCCAGCGGGGGGCATCCTTATCCGTCAGTTCTATGGCCGAGCGGATCAGGAGGTTTACCCGCTCATCCAGTCCGCTGGCTTCCTCCTTGTAAAGGCTTATAAACTTGCGCTGCAGGATGCCCAGATCATACTCTTCTTGACTAAAATCCTTCTCTATGCGCAGCAGTACATCCGTCAGCTCGTCAAAATCCTGAAAATGAGCCATGATGGCCCCTCTGTCCGCGCGCTTTTTCCGCCTCGTGTCGCGGTAGAGTATATAGCTCTTGGCCTGGGCAAAATGACCCGCTTCCATCAGGACGCGCTCAGCCATGTCCTGCACAAACTCAACGGTCAGGGGCTGTCCCTCCGCCTCGATCAGCATTTCCACCCTGTTTAACAGGGCAATCAGGCTTTCTTCCGTGATGTCAGTACCGGTGGCAATGAACACCTTGCGGATGGCGCCTAATATCTTCTGCCCGTCATACGTTTCGGCCCTGCCGCTGCGCTTGACGATCTCTCTCAGGTTTTGGCTGGACATGTCAGTCTCCTTTAAAATGCATCTATATATTGCGGTCATAACATTGAATCAGTTACAAGAACCGCATGATATAGATACCCAGTCAAGCGAGCTTATATCCCCGTCCCGTCAAACGGCGGCGTAAAAGAACTGTCCGCGGACTCCGCGTCCTGCAAAAACCCTTCCAGCCCGAACGCCTCAGCGGCATCCAGCGCGCGGGCATATTCCGCGTCGGTGACGCGGCGGTCCAGGCCCGCGACACGGCAGCGGCTGCTGGGCGTGTATTGCCTCATCAGGCTCAGCGGTGTCCCTTGGGGTAATTCTTCCGCGATAAACCTCAGGATATTGATGGTATCTGTGACGCAGCCGGGGATGATCAGATGACGCACGAGCGTACCGCGTGTCATGATCCCCTCTTCGTTATACTGCGGGAGACCGCTCTGCAGGCACATCTGTTTGACCGCGGCGGAGGCATGCTCAAAATAGTCCTCACAGCCAAGCAGCAGCTTTGACAGCCGCGGGCTATGGTTTTTGATATCGGGCAGCCAGACATCCACGATGCCGTCCAGCGCCTTCACAGTCTCGGTCAGCTCATAGCCGCCGCAGTTGTATACGATGGGGATCCCCGGTCTGTACAGTTCCAAGGCATCTAAGATGGATGGCAGAAACTGCGTAGGCGTGATCAATGACAAGCTGTGCACGCCCTGATCTTCAAGCTTTTTAAACACATCAGCCAGCTGACAGGCGCTCAGGGGCGTCCCCTGGCCGTCATGGCTGATCTCGCCGTTCTGGCAATAAGCACAGCGCAGCGTACAGCCGCTGAAAAATACAGCGCCTGTCCCCCTCATCCCTGAAATACAGGGCTCCTCCCAGATGTGCGGCGCGGCGCGCGCAACGAGCGCCGTGCTGCCCACCCGGCAGAAGCCCTGTCCTTTTTCGAGGGAACGAAGGACACCGCACCGCCTGGGACACAGGCGGCAGGGAGCCGGTTCGCTCATTTAGATAAAATACTTGCGGATAAACTCAGGCGCCCCGCTGTCATCAGCGCTGAAGCTCAGCACAAAGGTGATACCGCTGCGCTCGGACAGCTGCTCCAGCTGGGTGAAGAACCATTCGGTTTCTTCAGGCTTTACATTGACAAGCTTCAGGAAAGCATCGATCACCACGTAGGTGATATCGAAATTCTGTGACGCCATGCCGCATAAAAAACCATAGAACATTTCCGGACTGATCATGCCGTATTCGCCGGCGTTGACAAAACGCACAGGTTGTTGCACATCAAACATATAGCGGTTATCATCGTCAATAAACACAACAATGCCGTTTTGTTCTTTAACGGCATTGTTGGCCATGTCTATGATGCGCTTGGTCTTCCCTGAACCCTTTTTCCCGTGTACCACTTGAATCATGGGGACATCCCTCCCTTACGGTGTATCCTTTTGATGTACTTAGTATACCCTATCCATCCCAAAAATACCACAAGTTTCTCATTTGCGCGGAAACCTTGCAGATTGCAAGTTTAATTGCCCATCATTTTCACCAGTCATGTATGTGTGATCGAGATGCCATCTCTCCCCATATGGGGAGAGATGAAAAGGCCGCCGTTTTACGCCGCCATTTCATTTGCCG
>JAEWRJ010000034.1 GCA_023460055.1 Bacillota bacterium
TGCCCAGACAGGGGAATACATCGATCCCTACTCCCAAAACAGCAAAACCTATAACCCCGCCATCCTCACCTGGGAGCAGATGGAGGGGGAGGATGACGTGAGCCTGTACAAATGAAGTGATTTATCATAACTTGCATTTTAAATTCTATAGGTCTATAATCCCTCTGCTCAAGCCAATGAACCATTGACTTCTTTGCCTTGGGCTCCATCATGTACGCGGCGCGCAGGCGGATGCCCCCGGCGGCCAAAGAATGACCGTCCGCGGCATCTCTGTCAAATTTTCGACGCAAACATTGTATTACGGTAACAACAGGAGTAAGGTAAGAGATGATCGCTCTGTATGTATTGGCAGCGCTGGCCGGTATCGGTTTCGGGCTGCTGCAGGCGGGGTGGACGGCTAAAATGGTCGCCTCACAGGATCGGAAGGGCCGCTCGGCGCTGATGCTCATTGGCAAGCTGGCCCTGTGGGCCGCGGTCATGGTGGCCCTGGCGCTGTACGATCCCCTATGCCTGGTCGCCTTCGCGGCAGGCGCCGGCGCTTCCATGGTGGCCTCATCCATCGCCATCTGGCGCAAATCCCGCAAAGATCAAGAAGGAGGACATAGCGCTTGAAGCTTCACGTCAACATATTTCCCATCAACATTGAGCTGTTGGGCCAAACGATCGGGCTGTCCAATGTGGTGGCTTTCTTTGTGGTTCTCTTTCTCATTCTCGTGCTGCTGCTGATCAACAGGCTGGTGATCCCGCGCTTTAAAGCGGTGCCCGGCGGTTTTCAGAGCGTACTGGAGATGTCGGTGGACGGCATCCTGAGCTTTGCCAGGGGCCGTGTCGGTCACGCGGCAGAGTTTGTCGCCCCTGTCACCATGACGCTGATGGCTTATGTGTTTTTCACCACATTTGTTGAGATCTTCGGCCTGCCGCCGGCGACAGAAGACCTCAACTGCACCGTGGCGCTGGGTATCTGCAGCTTTTTGATGGTGAACATCACCGGCATCAAGTTCACGGGCGTGAAGGGCAGGCTCAAAAACCTCAGCACCCCCTCGCCCGCCGTGTTCCCCATCAAGGTCATGACTGATATGATCGCCCCCGTTTCGATGGGCATCCGCCTGTTCTCAAACGTGCTGGTCGGCGGCGTCATCATGCAGCTGATCTACGCGGTCGTCCCCATCGTGCTCCCCGCCGTCATCGCCAGCTACTTCAACCTGCTGCACGTGATGATACAGACCTTCGTTTTTGGCCTGCTTTCGCTGACTTACATCAGTGAGGCGGTTGAATAAATAACCCCTGGTCTCCCCGATATTCCAAACAGAACCATTAGGAGGAAACCCCCATGCCAGTATTAGGAACCATTGCCATTGCCGCCGCCATCGCCGTGCTGTGCGGCGCCGCCGCCGCCCTTGCCATGAGCCATGCCACGGGCAAGGCCGTAGAATCCATCGCCCGCCAGCCCGAAGCCGCCGGCAAGGTCAACTCATCGCTGATGTTCGGCCTGATCATGATGGAGACCTGCGCCGTGTACGCGCTGCTTGTCGCCATCCTGATCATTTTCATCCTGGGCAGCCAGGTGGGCACCCCCGCGGCCGCGGAGCACACCGGACGCGTCCTCGACCTGCTTCGCGCCATCGCGTAATTTCACCCGTACGCCGCAACCCCATGAAATGGAGGATCTCCCGTGGAAGGTTTGTTTAATCCCCTATCCATCCTGCTGCATACACTCAACGCCCTGCTCCTTTTTGCGGCTATCTATTTTTTGCTGTACAAGCCGGTCAAGAAGTTCCTTGACAAACGCAGCGAGGGCATCGCCCAGACCTTGCAGAACGCCGATGACACGCTGAAAAAATCCGAGGCCGAGTACGCCCTGGCCCTTGAAAAAAACAAGGGCGCGCAGGACGAGGCGGGCCTGATCCTCAAAACAGGCGCGCAGCAGGCCAAGGAGCGCGCGCAGAGCATCATTGACGACGCCAAAGCCCAGGCGGATCAGATCATCGAGGCCGCAAAGAAAGAAGCGCAGGATATTCTGCTAAACGCCCGCGAGGCCATGGCCGCCGAGGCTGCCGCCCTCAGCGTTGACATCGCCGGGAAGCTCCTCTCGCGTGAGATCAAGCTGAGCGAGCACAAGCAGATGATCAGCGAATTCCTGGAAAAGGTGGGCTGAGGATGGACAGGACAGCCCGGGGCCTGCTGCTTACAGCCAAGCCCCTGACAGATGAAGAGCACCGCGCGGTTGAAGAGAAGTTCAGCAATATGCTGAACCTTCAGGTCAGCCTGACCCAGTGCGTGCACGAGGAGCTGATCGGCGGCGTGCGCGTCGAGCTGCTGGGCCGTGTATATGACGGCAGCGTGCAGGCGCAGCTGCGCCATGTGCTCAAAACCCTGCAGGATGAGGAGGACGCGCATGCTTGATTGGAAGAACGTAGCGGCGGAGCTGAAAAACCGCCTGGATAGCTACGAGCGCAGGACCGATATACGCGGCGCGGGCGTGGTTCTTTCCGCCGGCGACGGCGTCGTCCAGCTGGACGGGCTGGGCGGCTGCAAATTAAACGAACTGCTCGAGTTTGACTCGGGCGCCTATGCCATCGTCATGAACCTGGAGGAGGACCGCGTGGGCGCGGTGCTTCTTGGCAATGACGCGCAGGCTGCCGCCGGCATGCGGGCCTACGGCACAGGCCAGGTGCTCTCTGTTCCCGTGGGCAAAGAGCTGCTGGGCCGCGTGGTCAGCCCCCTGGGCCAGCCGCTTGATAACCTGGGGCGCGTGCACACCCAGTCGCTGCGCCCGCTGGAATCGCCTGCCCCCGGTATTCTGGACCGCAAGCCCGTATCAAAGCCCATGGAAACCGGCCTGATGGCCATTGACGCCATGGTGCCCATCGGGCGCGGCCAGCGCGAGCTGATCATCGGCGACCGCCAGACGGGCAAAACCTCCGTGGCGGTGGATACCATCCTCAATCAGGCGGGCAAGAACATTGCCTGCGTCTATGTCGCCATCGGGCAGAAGGCTTCCAGCGTCGCCCAGATCATCGAGAAACTGCGCGGCGCGGGCGCTATGGAATACACCATCATCGTCTGCGCCACAGCCAGCGACTCCGCGACCATGCAGTACATCGCCCCCTACGCCGGCTGCGCGATGGCCGAGTGGTTTATGGAAAACGGCCGGGACGCGCTGGTGGTGTATGACGATTTGACCAAGCACGCGGTCTCCTACCGCGCCATGTCGCTGCTGCTTCGCCGCCCGCCGGGCCGCGAGGCCTATCCGGGCGATGTATTCTACCTGCACTCAAGGCTGCTTGAGCGCGCCGCCAGCCTGTCCCAAGCGCGCGGCGGCGGCACCATGACCGCCCTGCCGATCATCGAAACGCAGGCCGGCGATATATCCGCCTACATCCCCACCAACGTCATCTCCATCACCGACGGGCAGATCTTCCTGGATACGGAGCTTTTCCGTGAAGGCATGCGCCCCGCCGTATCGGGCGGTCTGTCGGTCAGCCGCGTAGGCGGCGCCGCCCAGGAGAAGGCCATGCGCAAGGTATCCGGCCA
This sequence comes from Bacillota bacterium, assembly GCA_023460055.1. Taxonomy (GTDB): domain Bacteria; phylum Bacillota; class Clostridia; order Christensenellales; family Aristaeellaceae; genus UBA1038. The sequence continues at coordinate 3,535 of JAEWRJ010000034.1, forward strand.
GCTGCGGCTGGAACTGGCACAGTACAGGGAACTGCAGGTGTTTGCCCAGTTCTCTTCCGACATGGATGAGAGCACGCAGGACATGCTGCGCTACGGCGGCATTTTGAGCGAACTGCTCAAGCAGAAAAACGACGCGCCGCTGTCGATGCCCGTGCAGGTGGCCCTGCTGTACGCGGCGACCCGCGGCATCCTCTCCCATATGACGCCCATTGAGGAGATCCGCGCCTTTAAAAAGGAGTTCCCGGCCTATCTGACCGGCACGAATCCGCATGTGGTGCACAGCCTGCAAAAGTCAGGCGAGCTGTCACTGGAGGCGGAGGAAGAGCTGGTGCGTGCCATCCGCGGGTGGGAAGCGGAGTATCTGGCCCGGCAGGCCGCGGACGCCCTATGAACTCAATAGCGGAAGTGCGCCACCACATCGGCGTGGTGCGCGATACAGGCAAGATCACCAAGGCCATGTACCTGATCTCATCGGCCAAGATGAAGAAGGCCATGCGCATGCATGATCAGAACCTGATCTATCTGCGGCGCGTGCGCTCGGGGATACGCTTTATCATCGAAAGCTCGAACATCAAGATCAGAAACCCCTACTACCGCCAGCACGGCAAGAAAGCCGGCTTTCTGGTGATCGCGGGGGATAAGGGCCTGTGCGGCAGCTATAACAGCGAGGTATTGAAGCTGGCCCGCCGCACCATCATGGAGGGCGGCCTGGATGTACGGCGGGTATTTACCGTCGGCCACATGGCGGAAGACTACATCAACCGCTTGGGCGTCAAGACAGACCTTGACTATGTGCACATCATACAGGATCCCACGCTCGACAACGCGCGCGAGATCACGATGAGGTTCTGCGAGCTGTTCCGCTCCAAGGAACTCGACGAGGTCTACGTCATCTATACCATCATGGAAAAGATCGGCCAGTGGCAGCCAATCGTGCTGCGCCTGCTGCCGATCCTGCCTGAGGATTTCAGGGACGCGGATATCTACCATGTCCCCACAGGGGGCCTCGTTTTTCACCCCTCGGCCCCCGAGGTGCTTGACGCCATGGTGCCCGACTATCTCATCGGCGTCGTGTATTCGGCGCTGGTGCAGTCCTACGCCTGCGAGCACAACGCCCGCATGACGGCGATGGACGCGGCCACCAGAAACGCCAATGACATGCTGTCAAGGCTGAGCCTGGATCTGAACCACGCCAGGCAGGCCGTCATCACCCAGGAAATATCCGAGATCATCGCGGGCAGCCCGCCCAATAGCTGAAAGCAGGAGAAAATATGGCAAACGGAACAGTGCAAAGAATCATCGGCCCGGTGCTGGACGTGGCCTTCCCCGCGGGGGAGTTTCCGCCGATCAACACCCTGCTGTATGTACAGGATAAGGACAGGGAAGTGGCCGTCGAGGTCAGCCAGCACCTGGCAGGCGCGGTGCGCTGCATCGCGCTGGAGGCAACGGAGGGCCTGTCGCGCGGATTGCCCGTGCGCTCCACCGGCAGCCCCATCACCGTGCCGGTCGGCCCGGGGATGCTGGGCCGCACGCTGGACGTGCTGGGCCGCCCCATCGACGGCAAGGGCGAGGTGAACGCCGGCGAGCGCATGCCCATCCACCGCGCGGCACCCAGCTTTGCCAGCCAGAAGCCCGTGACCGAGGTGTTTGAGACCGGCATCAAGGTGATCGACCTCCTGGCGCCCTATGCCAAGGGCGGCAAGATCGGCCTGTTCGGCGGCGCGGGCGTGGGCAAGACGGTGCTGATCCTGGAACTGATCCACAACATCGCCACCGCGCACGGAGGCTACTCCATATTCACAGGCGTGGGCGAGCGCAGCCGAGAGGGCAATGACCTGCTGACCGAGATGAACCAGTCGGGCGTTATCGACAAAACCGCGCTGGTCTTCGGCCAGATGAATGAGCCGCCGGGAGCGCGCATGCGCGTGGCCATGACGGGCCTGACCCTGGCGGAATACTTCCGCGATGTGAAGCATCAGGATGTGCTGCTGTTTATTGACAACATTTTCCGCTATATACAGGCGGGCAGCGAAGTATCGGCCCTGCTGGGCCGCATGCCCTCCGCCGTCGGCTACCAGCCCACCCTGGCCACAGAGGTAGGCGCTCTGGAAGAGCGCATCGCCTCCACGTCGGACGGCTCCATCACCTCCGTGCAGGCCATCTATGTGCCGGCGGATGATTTGACCGACCCGGCGCCAGCCGCCATTTTCTCTCACCTGGACGCGACGACGGTGCTATCCCGCCAGGTGGCGGAACTGGGCATTTACCCGGCCGTCAGCCCGCTTGATTCCTCCTCCCGCATCCTTGACCCCGATATCGTGGGAGAGGAGCACCACAAGGTGGCCCTGCGCGTGCAGGAAGCCCTGCAGCGCTACCGCGAGCTGCAAGATATCATCGCCATCCTGGGCATGGAGGAACTGTCTGAGGAGGACAAGCAGACGGTGTACCGCGCGCGGCGCATCCAGCGCTTCCTGTCGCAGCCCATGTTTGTGGCGGAGGTATTCACCGGCATTCCCGGCCGCTACGTGAAGCTGAAGGATACCATCGCTTCCTTTAAAGCCATTGTGGACGGCGAAGCGGATGATCTGCCCGAGGCCGCCTTCTTCATGGCGGGAGACCTGGAGGACGTGCGCCGCCAGGCCAAAAAGATGGAGGAAGGCCGCAATGGCTAAGCCGGACCCGATCCACCTGAACATCATAACGCCGGAGCATGCCTTTTACGACGGCTACATTGACCGGCTCATCCTGCCCGCCCCCGACGGGGAGCTGGGCATAGAGCCCGGCCACGAGCCGATGGTCATCTCCGTCGTCGAGGGCGAGATCCGCGTGACCTATGAGAAGAACGGCAAGCCTCAGACCGATATCGCCGCCTGCTCCGCCGGCTTTGCCGCCGTGACCCAGCACCACGTGCTGCTGATGCTGCAGACGGCGGAATGGTCCTGGGAGATCGACCAGAAACGCGCCGAGCGCGATGCCCGCGCCGCGCAGGCCAAGCTGCGCCAGCAAAAGAGCATGCAGGAATATTATCTAGCCCGCTCCATGATGGCCCGCGCCATGGCGAGGCTGAGGGTCAGCAACAGGAACAAAATCAATAACTGACCGTCGCCGAGATATATAAGTGCTCCACTTGTAAACTTCACCCCCAAAGTTTGATGAAAGTTCAACTTTGGGGGTGAAGTTCGTTGATTGATCGCTCCTTTTGTATTGAAGCATAATTCCTCACATAGTCTGAGAATTACCACAATAAGCACATCGAGCGCTCTTTCCTTTTCTCCCGGAGATCGATGCACCACAAGACTCACATTTCTTTGCAATCACTTCTGTTGGAGCAGGAGGTGCCTTCTTGCAAATACCTAATGCGTTTTTTAAAGCACCAAAAGTCTCTCCAACTGCATCCGCCAGGATTTCAATCTCCGGAATGCCTTTTTTAGAAGACAAATTCATATCAGCTTCATCCCCGGTAAGCAATTTGTTGATAGCAGACGCCCACTTCTCAGCCTCTTTTTCTGCCTTCTTCTCACTAAAAAGGGACTCATTATTCCAAAATGTAAATGATTGCTGGCCGTTTATGAGATACATATCCATGTTACCGGCTTTACCTAAGAAGATTTGTGCCCGGCCCTCAAATACCTTAATATTCTTGATCGGGTACTTCTGTGCTATATATGTTGTTCTAAATATACCTTTGCAAGCAACATGAATAAGATTCTGATTTGTCAGTACTAACTCGCCACTGGCATTGCCGTGACGAACATTCTCAAACTTCATAATCATCACTTCGTTAGGCTGCAGTTTATAAGCAGACTTATCCATGCAATACATCCCCCTGATAAACTAATTATGTACAAAACGCTCTCAAAGAATCAACCTCATTTATTATATCGTTAATGAATAGAAAAAACCACCCATTATAAACATATTTCTTCACATTTCTTAATAAGGGACAAACTATACATATCGAACAAGCCAAAGCAAGGTGAGACCTGCTGAAATTGATGCATTAGTACGCTAATGGCTATCCAGTCTCAGTGCAAATCCTTTTATTGCTGTTCATTTGAAATGTTTCTGAAGAACTTGATCACCGGTTCGTAGAAGAAAATCATGACCGTCGGGATCAGCAGGAAGATCAGGCGACCCAGGATAGTGTTGGCAAACAGGATGATGGCGCCCAGCCAGCGGTTGTTGTAATCATGTACGGCATAGACCTGGCCGCGCTCGATCGTCTGGGCGGCCAGGCCGCGGTAGCGCTCGTCCACGTAGTTGCTCACATCTGTTTCAAGCCGGCCTGTCGGTTCATTCGTCAGCTCGTCCGTTTCATAGCCTGTCAGCTCCGCTACGTTGACCACACCGGCCAGATCCTTGAATAGCAGCACATCCCCAACATCCAGCCTGGATGTCTTATCCACCTTCTGGAAAATCGCCAGGTCGTTGAGCATGATATGCGGCTCCATCGTGGAAGACTGGAACACATAGGGGATCATGCCGTTGATGGATGTTTCGCGCTCGGGCGAGGCATAGCCAAAGGCCAGCACAACGATGTTGATGCCCAGCATGCCGACGATTACCGTCAGCATGAGGACGGCGCTGATGATGGAAGGCAGGTTTCCGCCCTTCCTTCGCAAGGTCAGCTCGGTGCTTGCTTCCACCTCACGCTTTTTGGAGGCGGCGGAGGAAGCGCTCTTCAATACGATGGTGCCTGCCGGCTTGTTTGTCAGCGTCGGCAGCCGGTACAGCAGGGAAGGGTGATAGACCCGCGCCATCAGGTTGCCCCAGACCAGGCAGATCACCACGCAGGCAGCGATCAGAAAGCCCGTGACCGACATAAACACCGTCTGCCCCGCGTCCAGCATGTTGGTAAGATCACTCATGAGCATGCGGTTGGCGAGCACATCGTAGTAGCCGGAAGCCAGCTTGAATATGAACAACCCCACGGCCAGCAGGCCCACGATGTAGCGGGCGTTGGTGATGTCATTTAAAAACAGCGACAGCGTCAGGGAAACCGCCGCCAGGATCAGGATATCGATCAGGCCCATGATATACATGGGGATGATGTAATCAAGCACCAGCGGAAACTTTAAAAAGGAAGAAAGAAAAATGGTCGCTGTGAAGCCGATCGAGTACACGGCCCCCTGGAAGACAAACCTGCCGATCAGCTTCTGCGCGATCAGCCGCGTCGGCTTGTAGCCAAGCTGCACCAGGGGATACCAGCGGTTGCGGATGACCTCGATGAAGGTCATGTACTCATAGTTGGTGATATAGAAGATCACGTTGAAGATCAGGGAAACAAACAGGTAGATGTAGAGGGTGGAAAAATAGCTGGGCATCATCAGCTGGGGCGCCGCGTCCGATACGACGCTCTGCTTGAGCGTCTGCAGGCTGAAGTAGATCGCGAAGGATATCAGCCCCAGGAACAGCCCCAGAGAGAACTGGCGGTTTCTGGAAAACTTCTGCTGCGTGTAGGCGTTGCGAAGTTCCTTGCGCATAAAGCTTGTATTATAGATCATGGCTGTTCAGCGCCTCCAGGTACGCGTTTTCCAGCGTCTTATGGCTGGTCAATACAGTGTCGACAGCTTCCCCTGTCTGCTCAACCAGCCTGAGGAACCCGCTCTGATCGATCGGGGTGCCGCGGTAATCAAACACCTGGACTTCACGCCCGCGGACAGAGGCATGCAGCGCGGGCTCCAGCTCCTTGAGCTTTTGCGCGAAGGCCTCCGCCTGATCGCAGGTGACGACATACACGCGCTTGTCAAGCTTCGCCATCACATCCCGCACGGACCCGCTGTGGGTGACCCGGCCGCTGATCAAAAAAGCGGCATGGGTGCCGGCTTCCTGCGCCATCGCCAGATCCTTCGTACCGATCAGGACGGCCCCGCCGCCTTTGTTGATAATATCCGTGATCCCCCGGATGCCTTTTGCCAGGCGGCTGTCAAACTCGAGCTGGGGAACGGAGAAAATGATCAGCAGCGACATGGTGAAGCTGGCGGCCAGCAGGCTGATCACAGCCTTCTGCGCGCGGGAGAGGTACTTGATGGGCGTCAGCGTCAGGTAGTAAAGCCCGGTATCCAGCAGGCGCTGCAGGATATGAGCCTGCCGCCGGGCGGCCTCGCCGGGCATATTGGCGGTGGCAACCATCAGGTACTCCAATGTGTTCATGTTGGGGTAGATCACGTCGCTGTCCGAAATGAAAAACACGTGGGGCAGTACCCTGCGCTTTTTGCGCATCATGCCCCGCTCGGCCAGAATGATCCGCCCCTTGTCATAGGGGCGCACGCTGCCGATGATTTCAAGCAGCAGCTCGATCTCAAAGGCCTCGCCGCCGACCAGGCACCAGCACTCCCCCCGCCGGATATCAAAGCTGATCTCCCGCAGCACCTTTTCCTCGGCGCCGCCGGGGTACTGGTAGACCTCCGCGGAATCCACATTGGTGATCTGCGCGACATATTCGATCGGGTTGGGCGCTTCCTCGTAACGGGAGCGCTTATTATAATGAAGTATCTTTTTCATAGCGCTTACCTTCCGGCCCACGGAAGCGTGACATGCCAAATGACGATGCCCCGGATATCCGATAGGGCCACCAGCCAAGGGTCGGCGGAGTTATCCGGGTTATCGCCCTGTGTCTGATAGCGTACGACACCATCCTCACCCTTTACCTCATGGGTGATCCTGTGGGTGATGGCCGCGCTCTCGCGGCTGTAGGTGATGATATCCCCCACAGCGGGCAGTTCCCCCGGCTTCAGCTCCCTCATCAGGATCGTGCTGCCGATGGGCAGGGTGGGGATCATGCTGCCGGTCTCCACCACATAGGATTGATAGCCAAACAGCGAGGGCGCGCGGCCGTTCATCCTGTCCATCCATATCTTGCCCAGCATCAAAACCAGGCTCAGCAGCAGCAGGCCGTAGACAAGGCGCCCGACGATTTTTTTCGCAGGCAGTTTCTTTTTTTCTGTATTGGAAGGCTTCCTGCCCTTGTTATCGGCAAGCTCCCTTGTCTTTAGCAGGAGTTCCTCCACCTCTTCACGGGTCGCGTATAATCCCTTGCCTTCTTGCACAATGCAGCCCCTTCCGGTTTTTAGTCATTGAGTAATATAAGCACAAAACCCCGGATGCCGTCAATAGCAGAGATAAAGTAACATTTCTAATTATAAAAGAAATTTTTCAAAAGATTCTCAGAAATACTGTTGACGTCCCCAATGACCTTGTAGTATTATTACACCGTAGATTCACCTTCAAGGGTGTGCTAACGGCAAAACAGCCGAAAGGCTGTGACGCAAAGCTACAGGGCCTTCACCGCCGTCAGGCGGAATGGCAGCCAGTTGCCACATTGCGGCGCATAGCGCCGCGGGGGTGGATCAATTTTTATGAGAAGGAGAGAGACGTATGCGCGCTGTGTAATCCGTCTATCCTGTTCTCAGATATTGATCCCCGGAATCTCCCCGGCAGCAACCCAAAAAATAAAAAGAAAGTGAAGTACAAAACCATGAAAAAGAAACCCCTCCTGTTCGCCCTCCTGGCCCTGGCCATCGTCACCTCCCTCACCGCCGGCACCCTGGCCGTTTATACCAAGTCCGTCAGCCTTGCCGGCGACGTAGCCGTCAAAAGGTTCGCCTTTGATTCAAAGGGTGGAAACGCGTCCGGCGTAAATGCCATCAAACTTGCGCCTACCGAAACACAGACTTACAGCTTTAATGTAACAAATTTTGAAGGCGATGGTGCAGCCGCGGAAGTGCCTCTGGACTACACAATCACTGTTGATATCGACGGCGCCGATACCATGGTCGGCCTGACCGCAGTCCTCACAAAGGGTACAGTAGAGCTTGGTCGTACCACTAATGGAGTATTTACATCAGAAGCGCAGAATCTGCCTGCCAACGCAAAGACCACCGATGATTATGTGGTAACCCTGACTTGGAACGACGTTGCGAATGATGCTACGCAGTCAAATGTAGGCACTGCTGCTCAGCTGTTTAATTCGGGCCTTAAAGTCACCGTAAATGCGGTTCAGTCACTCACCGCTAATACCGGCGCCTGATGACACACCAGAGAACACTCTGAAATAAGCGCTCGCGAAGGAGGTCATGACCATGAGAAAAGCATTGATCATTACAATGCTGCTGCTGATGATCATGACCTCCCTTAACGCGGGCACGCTGGCCATCTACACCAGCACGGTCGATCTAAAAGCGGTGCCGATCACGGCCAAGCGCTTCGTGCTGGATGTGGGCCGTGGCAGCGCTGATGAGTTTGACCTCTGGATCGCCCCGGGTGACACGGTCAGCTATTACTTTACGATCAGCAACTCATCAGGCGAGGGCAGGCAAAGCGAAGTGGATATGGACCTGGTGATCGAGGCCGATTTTTCATCGGTTTATCAGGCTTTGCCGGGCATCCTGATCAGCCTGACAGAGGCAAGCCTGCAGGTCGGCGCCGCGGACGGGTCCGGCCGCCTGAGCTACAGCCAGAGCAAGACCTTCGCGGCCTCAGTTCCCGAGGAAAAGATGTTCTCCCTTATATTCAGCTGGCCAGACAGCGAAGCAGCCCGCCAATCCATCATGTCTGGCAGATCCATCCTCCCTCTATCGATCTATATCAGGGGAACACAGCATGTTTAAATCAAAGCGGGTGAAGATCCTGCTGGCAATAGCCCTGCTGATCACCGCAGGGTGGATGGGCACCACACTGGCCGCCTATGTAAAGCAGACCGGCCTTTTTTCAGGCGGATGGGTCGGTCCCAAGTACTACGCCTTCGAGGTGGATTCCTCCGCCGGCCGTACAAGCCTGGCCCCGGGAGAAAGCACCAGCTATGCCTTTACTGTGAAAAACTACAACAGCGGCGGTACCGCGCAGGTGCCGCTGAGGGTATTGATCAGCATCTCTTATCCCCCATCGCTCGCGGGCACCGGCAAGCTGCGGGCGGATCTGTACAGCGGGAGCACCCTGCTGCGAAGCTCCGATACAGGTACGCTGGAGGCCGCAGGCTTTGATTTAGCCGCGAACGTGCAGGAAACCCATAATTACACGGTCACTCTGACCTGGGTGGACGCTGACATAGCCCTGCTTGGCGGCATGACACAGGAATCCTTTGACCCCCAGGCAATTTCCATCCGCGTATCCGGCTATCAATAACGGTCTGTATTCCAAAATGAACTCGTATGATAAGGATGCAAATCCTATGAAAAAATATATTGTTCCTGTTTTCCTGCTACTATTGGTGATCACTTTCATGAGCCCTAGCTCCCTTGCCATCTATACGCAGCAAAGGGAAGCGCGGGGCAGGCTCTATACGCGCGTTTTTTTGTTCAACGCGGATGAAAAATCCACCTCCTATGACCTGGGCCTCAGAGGCCTGGCGCTGGCTCCCGGGGATAGGGAGAAAGAACTCTACCGTTTTGATCTGACCAATACAAGCGGATCCTCTGAGGTGAGCGACTATAACATCAGCGTGAGCATATCATCCTCCGGCATGTCGCGGGCTACCGCCGCGATGGGTGGGCTGGTATTTCGCCTGTATGACGTGACAGGCGAGAGCAGCTCCCCGATCGCCTCCGTCAGCTCAGGAGAGCTCAGCCACGGCGGCCTGATCTTCCCGGCGGGAACCAAAAAGACCAACCAGTATAAGCTGACAGCCGAGTGGACGGACAACGGCGACAGAGCCGCTCAAACAGCTGTCGCCTCCTCAGGTACAAGCTATGCCGTGGGGCTCACGGTGACCGCCACGGGGATAGACTGAGGGCGAAGACCAGAAACTGAACACTGAAGCTTAAGAATGAATCAATCAGGAAGGAGGGCGATCCCGGTGAACAAAAAATTACGGCTTATTTCCCTGATCGCCGCCTTCCTTCTGCTGTCGGGCAGCCTGATGACAGAAGCCATCGGGGGCTATTTTTCAACAAAACAGTTAAATTTTTCTGTATCCCCGGATCTGAGCGCCGTGCCCACACCTGTGCCGACAGCGACACCCACGCCAGAACCTACACCTACACCTACACCTACACCTACACCAACACCTACACCTACACCTACACCTACACCTACACCTACTCCGACGCCTGCTCCGACGCTTACCCCTACGCCGACTCCGACACCTACGCCTACACCTACCCCGACGCCGACCCCCACAGCCACTGTCGGGCAGGGCCTGGTGTTTGATTCAAGCGTAACAATTAAGCAAATCAGATGGAATTCAGACTACAAGAGAAGCACAGCTTCAGCATCTGTCAATGTGGATAATGTCAATCATATACTTGACTTCAGCTTAACCTTAACCATGCCCGATGTTCTCCCAACGTATCCGTCTAGTCACTGGTTCTCAGAGATCACCCTGTTAGTTCCCGCTACCAACCGCTATCAGGAATCAATTGAAAGCGCCGGACACTCCGGAAGCGCTCGAATAGAAGATCCTCCCAAGCAACCCGGAAAAAGAGGCTATGTTACTATCAATTTCTGGATCAACGGAGACGCGCCTCTTGATGGCATCATCAGGGAAATGACAGTGAATGACGCTGTCACCAAGATCGGCAGAAATATCGGCATATATAATCAGTATGTAACGGAAGACTATACGGTCAGGGCTACCATCACTCTGAAGCCGCCACTTGGTGCACAGATGCCTACTCCTACTCCGACACTGACACCGACTTCGACTCCGACTCCGACGAAAACTCCGGCAGCAATCACGATCACAGCGGCGAGCCAGAGCTGGACTTATGACGGAGCGGCACACAAGAACACGGGCGTGACGGTCACAGAAGGCGAACTGCTCCCGGGCGACACCCTGGTGGCAGCGGCGACCGGGAGTGTGACTAACGCAGGGGACACAGCAAACGGGAACAATCCGATCGCGCCCGGCTGGAAGGTCATGCGCGGCACTGAAGACGTGACAGCGAACTACGCAATCACGCCGGTCGCGGGCACATTGACGATCCTGCCCAAGGTTGTGACGGTCACGGCGAAGAGCCGGGAGTTCGTGTACACAGGTACAGAGCAGAGCAGCACCGGCTATAGTGTGGAAGGCCTTGTCGGGTCTGATACGATCACGGCGGTGGTGGAAGGGAGCATCATGTTCCCGAGCCAGAGCCCAGTAACGAACGAAGTGAAGAGCTACGCGTTCACGTCGGGCATCCCGGGCAACTACAGTGTCACAAAGGTCAACGGCACGCTGACGATGAAGAAGGCCAATGAGGCGATTACGATCACAGCGGCGAGCGATAGCTGGACCTATGACGGAGCGGCGCACAAGAACACGGGCGTGACGGTCACGGCAGGCAAGCTGCTCCCGGGCGACAGCCTGGTGGCGGCGGCGGCCGGCAGTGTGACCAATGTGTCGGATACCGCGGACGGCAACAACAGGGTCGCGGCGGGCTACAAGGTCATGCACGGCAGGGAAGACGTAACGGCAAACTACACGATCACGCCGGTCGCGGGCACATTGACGATCCTGCCCAAAGCTGTGACGGTCAAGGCAGCGAGCGGATCATTCACCTATAACGGGACACCGCGCAGCCATAACGGCTACTACGTGACAGGCCTGGTCGGGTCTGACACGATCACGGCGGCCGTGGAAGGGAGCATCACGTTCCCCAGCCAAAGCCCCGTAACGAACGAGTTGGAGAGCTACGCGTTCACATCGGGCACCCCGGGCAACTACACCGTCACAAAGGTGAACGGCGCGCTGACGATGACGAACGCCAATCAAGCGATCACGATCACGGCGGCGAGCGACAGCTGGACCTATGACGGAACGGCGCATACGAACCCGGCAGTGAGCGTAACGAGCGGCGCGCTGCTGGCGGGCGACACCCTGGCGGCGACGGCGACCGGGAGCGTGACCAATGTAGGGGACACAGCGAACGGAAACAACCCGATCGCGACGGGATACAAGGTCATGCATGGCACGGAAGAAGTGACGGCGAACTACACGATCACGCCGGTCGCGGGCAAACTGACGATCCTGCCCAAGGCAGTGACGGTCACGGCGAAGAGCCAGGCGTTCGTGTACACAGGCCTGACGCAAAGCAACGCAGGCTACGACGTAACAGGGCTGGTCGGGTCCGACAGGATCACAGCCGTCGTGGAAGGCAGCATCACGTTCCCCGGCGAAAGCCCCGTAAAGAACGTATTGAAGAGCTACACGTTCACATCGGGCACATGGTTCAACTACAGGGTAACCAAGGTCAATGGCACGCTGACAATGACCAATGCCAATGA
>JAEWRJ010000035.1 GCA_023460055.1 Bacillota bacterium
GGTAAGGCACGCGGTCAGGCAAGCCCAGGCCAGGCGGAGGGGGGCTGCCCGGCGGCACCCTGGGGCCGGATGGCCCGGGGGTCAGTGGATAGGGGGGAAACTGGTCAAAAGGGTTCTGGGGCTGCGCGGGCGCTGCAATAGGCCCCTCATAGGCGGGGGGCATGGAGGGCGGCTTGACGCCGGACGCGCCCATAGGCTGGGCCGGGGTAAAGAAATCCTGCCCCCCTGCCTGCTGATAGGGCGGGGCCTGGGGCGGGCGGCTGCCCGGATCGGCCTGAAAAAAATCCTGTCCTCCCCAGTCATCCTCCGGCCGGGGCATAGGGTTTTGCATTCATCCTCCTTGGCGTGTCGGGGGAGAAAGCCTCCCGATCGTGCTTTATGCCTGCATAGGATACAGCGTGTGAGCGGATTTGTAAAGATTTTGTAACACAAGGCTTTTGTTCAAAGGCCGATCAACAGGGTAGATTGTTGGTGTAATCAAGCTTCACGCAGCGGGCACGCTCTTGTCCTGACGCCAAGTTTCTACTCTGCCGACCGAATATGAACCGCACCTGCGATATATCGCTATAAGGAATACATGTATGAAAAAGGCATTGACGATTCTGTTGATGGCGCTCTTGGTCTTCCCGGTTTTGTCCCCGGATGCCCGGGCGCTTCCCGCTGATCAAATCGGCTTCCAAACCCAGACCATCATGGTCTATATCATCGGATCGGATCTGGAATCCGACGGCGGGATGGGTACGTCTGACATCAGGGAGATGCTCAAGGCAAAGCCCGACAAGGACAGGCTGAATGTTCTGGTGATGACGGGCGGTACAAACAAGTGGCAGAGCGGCGCCATCCCGGCTGACCGGCTCAGTGTATATAAAATAGAAGGATTGAACCCAAAGCCTGTTCAAGCCTGGGAAAAAGGCAGCATGGGCGAACCGGCGGCGCTGACCCGTTTTCTGGACTTTGCCCGCGAAAACTATCCGGCCGAGTCCTATGGCCTCATCCTCTGGGACCATGGCGGCGGGCCGATGGTGGGCTTTGGCATGGACACGGCTTACAAGGGCGACGGCCTCACCCTGCCTGAGCTGCGCGAAGCGCTTGAGCAAAGCGCCTTCAAGGATGACAGCAAGCTGGAGTGGCTGGCATTTGACGCCTGTCTGATGGCATCCCTGGAAGTCGCGGCGCTGCTGTCTCCCTACGCGCGGTACATGATCGCGTCGCAGGAAGCGCTGCCGGGATATGGCTTTGATTACGCTTTTTTAAAGAGCCTGTCATCCTCCGGCCTTACAGGAACTGAGGCGGGCCGCGCCATCATTGACCATACCTACGCCTACTATGAGGCTCTTTCTCAAAAGAACCCGGAGTTCCGGATGCCTGTGACACTGTCGCTGACTGATCTGGGACAGGCGGCCCCCGTGCAGGAGAAGCTGGACGGGCTGTTTTCAAACCTCGACCTGGGGCTGCAGGCCGGCATCTATTCTGATATCGCCCGCAGCCGTGACATAACCAAGGATTACGGCCGGACGACCACCACCAACGCCTATGACCTGATCGACTTGCTGGATTTTTCGATGAATATGGAAACGCTCTATCCCGAGCGGGCCGGTGAGCTGGACCGGGCGATCGGGGACATGGTGCTGTACAACCGCTCCAACGCGCCCCGTACCAACGGTCTGTCTCTCTATTTTCCGCTGCGCAACAAGGACATGTTCAAGACCGTCTGGGGCGAGCTGTACAAGGCGTTTGACATCGCCCCCGCTTACAAGCGTTTCATGGAGAGCTTCGCGCGGATCCTGCTGGCAGACAGCCTGTCGAGCTGGACGGGCTCGGACGAGCCTGCCGTGACCCTTGATGAGCAGACCGGCGAATACTTCATCCAGCTTTCGCCCGAGCAGATCAAAAACTACGACAGGGCGGAATACTATATCCTGGCCCGCCTGAGGGGCGAAGAGTATATGCTGACCTTCATGTCGGGGGATGTCACGCTGGACGCGGATGGCCGCCTGCGCCCCAACTTCGGCGGGAAGATCGTGTACATTGAGGATGAGAACGGCGCCAATCGGATCGTTCCCCACCTGATGGAAAAAGAAAACATCGGCGGGATCGCGTACTATCATATTCCCGTTGTGCTGTCGGGGTCTGAAACGGAGGGGGAGAGCTTCTCCGCCGGCGGTAATCTGCTGGTGCAGATCGATAAGGAAGATGAGGAAGCCAGCCTGACGGGCGCAATCCGTGACAGCGCCGCGGACAGCCTGATGGGCAAGCAGGATGTGGACTTAAGCCAGTGGAGTCTGATCCATCTTTTCCACGGCAGTTCCTATCTGGCCCGCGATGAGGCGGGGGCGCTGCTGCCTTATGGCGATTGGTCGTCGGCCAGCATGCCCATCGTGACCACCTACAGCGCCAAGGGCGGCTTGAAGGTGAGCTATGCCCCGATCGATGAAACGCTCTATGACTACTTCGTGCTGATGTCCATCATAGATACCCAGGGCTATGTCTATTCTTCCGAGCTGATGCCGCTCAAGGCGGATCCGCCGAAGAACCCGCCGGCAGCGGAAAAGCCCTTGTATGAGGTCAACTACGCGCAGGGCGGCGGCCCGCAGTTCATCGCGGAGCACATGGGCATTGGCGTCACCTTGATGGGCATCGAGCAGCCGCCGGAAACGCCGTCCTCGCTGAGGGTACACCTGATGCTCCAGAGCAGCCTCGCGCAGGAAGCCGGTGTCTCCCTGGAATGGGCGAGCGCCGACGGTGTCATGATGAACAGCTCGGGCTCGGCTTCCATTCCCGCGGGGGACAGCGCGCTGATCTCTTTTGATCTCCCCGTCGGTTCCGCGCGGGCTCGTGATATACGGTTCGGGCTGATTGTCAATGATGACGTTGTCAACTCTCTGGGCTGGACCGCCTTGAATATGACAGAGGTGTCTCGGGAGTTCATGAGGCTCGCCGCCAGGATGGGCAACTGGGTCAGCATGGGGGAAGTGCGCGTACAGACCGATTTTTCATTGCCAGCCGGCGCGGATCCGGGTGGTCCGGCCTTTGAACCCCGCCTTCTGTGGGAAGGCGAAGGCATCACCATTGAGCAGGTGGGCCTGCCCGTGACCGACGGGTATCAGCTGGAAGTGCCGCTGAAGATCACCAACCGCTCCAAGGTCTTTGATTTGGTCCAGCTGGAGAACAGCGCGGTCAACGGGATCATGGCCGGGCTGACCATGCCCGAGCGGGTGCAGCCCGGCAGCGTGCTGTACGCGACGGCGCGCGTCGATATGAAGCGCGTGGTGCTGCCGCCTGAGTATGCCGAGTTCCAGGGGATGATGGACATGATCGAGAACCTGGAAACGCTTGGCATCCGGCAGGTGCGTGACATTACCCTGCGCTTCGCGCTGGACAGCGCCGCGCGTTTGGGCCGCGCGGGCCGGGACGCTGTGCGCCGCCTGACCGATTATGTCACGCTGACCCTGCCCGGCATGGAGGGCTTTGAGCAGCCGCTGGATCAGGAGGGGGAGGAGATCTTCACAGGATACGGTGTCCGTGCCGTGCGCCTGTCAAGCGATCCGGCAGGTAGGACTTTCTATATAGAAAACAGCGGCAAAACCGCGGTCAGGGTCGATACCTTCGGCCATACAAGGGTGGACGGCGAGAACTATGGCGAAAACATCCCCTTGTACGCTGAGGTATTCCCGGGCAGCGCGGCTTATGCCAGGCTGTTTGATTACATTCCCACCATTGAGCCCCAGGCGAAGGAGATCAGCTTCTATATCAGCGTGATCGATACGGATGACAACCGCCTGCTGGGCCGATCGGCTGAGCGGATCACAATAACGCTCCCAACGGGAGAACAGACCCGATAAATATGGATAAAGGAGATACGGACATGAAGAGACTAACTGCATTGCTTCTGGCCATGATCGTGGCCTTTGGCCTGACTGTTCCCGCGTTGGCGCAGGCGCTGCCTGAAGCGGGATCCGCCGGTGTCGGCGAGCGCTTCCCTGTGGAGACACGGCAGGATTTCATGGGCGCGCGGGGTTCCTCACGCTTTCCTGAACCCTTTGATACGGTGATCATCAAGGATGGGGTGTTCACCATCACCTCCCTGGATATCACCATCCAGATGCAGGTGCCCTTTGGATGGATCGGACTGACGCAGGATATCATGCAGCAGATGATGGATTACGCCATGATGGCAGATCCCCTGGCGACGCTGAACTACCTGATCGACAACAGGATCAGCCTGCTGGCAGTCGAGCCTGAGACCAGCGCCAACCTGCTTGCCTTCGTGGTCGCTGACGGGTTCAGCGCCATCGTCGGTGATCTGGACGATGAGATGCTGGAAGGCGTTCAGGCGGCCTATGGCGGCGAAGCCCTGACCATCGGCGACAGAAATTATATCAGCGTGGTGGAAGCCGGATCGCTGATCTTCCTCACCTTCTATCGGGGTGTGCGCGTCGGTTTTGAGCTGCTGATGGCGGGAGACGCGCCTACGGCGGATGAAACCGAACTGCTGACGGAGTTTGTCGGCGCGGTGGCGTTTCTGTGATCTGAATGATGACAGACAGGCCGGAGGCATTGCTGCCTCCGGCCTGTTTTTCCGGCTTTCGTTGAACGCATTGCTTTTTTATGTGCGATGCGCGGATAGGCTATCCTGTGTACTGGTAAGCCAGGCGGGGTGATCCGTCCTCCGTGAAGATGACGCCGCAGTATTCAAACCCGTGCTTTTCGATCAGGCGGCGCATGATCAGGTTGTCCGCGTGGGTATCTATGCGGATATTGCCGATGAGACCTTTGCAGAAACTGAGGCACCTGGAAAACGCGCCTCGTGTCTGCCCGTCAGACGCGACGCGGTGGATGGTGCCATAGGGTTCGTCATTTTTCCACGCGCCGTTCTTAATGAGGGCATAGGTGGGGTCTTCCCCGACGCGGAACATGAAGACAGCGCAGATCCGGCCGCCTTCTTCCTCTACAAACAGCTGCCGCAGGGTAAGGTCCTCCTGCAGCATCCGGCGTTCGGGGTAGTTGGTGCCCCATTGGAAGGGATTGCCGTTTTGCGCCATCCGGTGCCTGGCGGTCTCATAGACGGCCAGGATGCTGTCCATATCCTCTTCAAGGGCCGGGCGTATCATATGGTATCCTCCGTGATATGATTTGATAATGAATAGTACCGCAGCAGCTCATCCTCATGGGAGAAGACAAAGCCGCTTTTCTCCAGCACATGCTGGCTGCGCGTATTCCTGTGAACGCAATCGGCGTAAACCGTGCGCAGGCCAAGCGTATGAAAAGCGTAACCGGTCATCAGACCGATGGCTTCCGTGCCGTATCCGCGGTTTTTATAGGCGTCACTTGAAAAGTGAAGGCTCAGCGTGGCGCATCCCTTGTCAAAATCGATATACTTCAGCTGAATTTCGCCGATGATCTTCTCATCCAGGCAGATGGCGAAGAATCGCCTGCTCTCATCCAGCACCTTGCTTTGATAGAAGAGATTCACGCTTTTCTTGTCATAGCTGTAGCCCTGCTCCCACATAGCGGGGTCTGCCGCGTATTCCCTGTAGAACTCATGGCAGTATTCAAGGGTATAGGGCCTCAGCGTAATCCATGAACCTTTAATGATCATACGGTTCCCTCCTCATTCTCGGCAGGAGCCAGGCGCGGTAGATCCATCTACTGTATTATACCTGTTTTTGACGCGGATTTTCTATTCCATCAAAAAAACCCGCCATTTTGCATGGCGGGGTATATGGGAAACGTTTTTGCTTACAGCGCGTTGACCATGTTGAACATCCTGCGGTTGAAGCTGGGCTTGATCTGCAGGGCGCTTTCAATGTCCATGTGGAACACCTTGCCGTTATGCACGCCGACTACGCGGTTGCTTTCGCCATGGCGAAGCAGGTTGACGGCGACAACGCCCGCCTCAAAGGCGAAAGCGGCGTCACGGGCGGTGGGCTGGCTGCCGCGCTGGGTGTAGCCGATGACGGTGGAGCGCACTTCGGTCTTCTTGACCTTGTGCTCCACGACGCGGCTGAGGAAATAGGCATCCATCGGCGAGCCGGGAAAGACCGGGCGGGAGCCGGAGGGATAATCCTTCATAAATTCATATACATCAAAGGGGGCCATGGTCTTATAGGCGCCTTCGGCCACAATGATGGAGGCGCGCTGGTTGCCGCGGTCCACCAGAGCGTTGAGGCGGTGGGCGATCTCATCAACCGACCAGTTGCTCATCTCCGGCACAATGACAATCTCGCTGCCTGTGCTGAGCGCCGTGTTCAGCGCGATATCCCCGCAGTTGCGACCCATGACCTCTATCACGGAGGCGCGGTCATGCGAGCGGCTCGTCGCGCGGATGGCACGCACCGCTTCCACGCAAACGTTGACAGCCGTATCAAAGCCCAAAGAAAGTTCGGTATAGCCCAGGTCATTGTCAATGGTGCCGGGGATGCCGATGGTGGGGATGCCTTTGCGGGCCAGCGCCTGCGCGCCCTGAAAAGAGCCGTCGCCGCCGATGACGACAACGCCCTCCACATCCAGGTCATGAAGCAGTTTGACTGCCTTGTCCTGATATTCGGGCTGCTTGAATTCAAGACAGCGGGCTGTGCGCAGGTAGGTGCCCGGCAGGTCCGCGATATCAAGCACCTGATCGAGCGTGAGGTGCACAATGTCATCCTCGAGGCTCTTGGACTTGCCGATCAGGCCGTTAAACCCGCGCTTGATGCCGATAAGGTTCATTCCCATCAGGCTCGACGCCCTGGCGACGCTCATCACCGCTGCGTTCATGCCGGGGCTGTCGCCGCCGCTGGTGAGAACTGCAATGTTAGGCATACTGTTCCTCCGCTTTCAAAGCGATTTCGTTTGCTTACAGACAAAGATCGTACTGAAGCGGAAAAGTCCATACCCCAGCATC
>JAEWRJ010000036.1 GCA_023460055.1 Bacillota bacterium
ATATCCCCCTGCGCCTGGATACCTGCTCCGCCGCCAGCACGATCAAATCATGCGGCGCGATCTCCAGCAGTGACTGGTAGGCTTTTTGAATGCTGACAGGCGAGACCCGGGTGCCAAGCTTATCCAATACCTCTTTTGCGCCTGTCAGGATCTCGGACTCTTTGATCTTCTGCGCCTCGATTTTTTTGGCGTCACCGCTGCCGCCGCGCCGTTTCAGGCCTTCCAATACGGCGTTCAGGTAGCCAAAAGAGGGCGATGAAGCCTTGACCGTTTCAGCGCAGGCCTGCAGGATCCCGTCCAGGGTAAAGCCCCACTCGGTTGTCCATATTTTATAAAGCTTCAGTTCATCCTCTGTCGGCAGCCGGCGGAAGTTAAAGCGCCGCAGTACGGCGCGCGCTCCGTCATGAACGGCGCGGGAGTGACCCAGGAAATCTTCTGCTTCCTCAGGCGTGGATACACCCGCTTCTTTCATGTCAACGGCCATCGCTTCAGCGCTTTTAAAGGAAAAGTTCCTGCCGCGCGTATCCTTCATATAGTTGAGGAGCATGATCACCGCTTCCTGCGGCAGGCCGATATCGCTTACCCATTCATAAGCGACAGCAATATCTGAAGGACGCACCTTGCGTTCGGAGCCAAACAGGGCGTAAACGGCTTCGTTGAAGCTGATATAGGATGGATCGCTGCCCTCCATGCTGTGGCCGGTCAGGAAGCGCTGGCCCAGATGGTAAAGCCTGTACCTGGGCGGGTCATCGCTGACGCGCTCGATCAGGCGGCGGCGCTCCCAATAGCGCAGGGCCGCTTCGATCTGGGCGACAGTCATATCCAGCGAGAGCGCCATCTCTTCCGGCCCGATCTCTTCTCTGGTGTGCTGGCAATGGTATAAAAGGCTCAGGTAGACCTTCACATGGTCTCCCTTGGCGCCTTGCAGGTATTCGGTGATGAAGAGGTTTTCAACCACCGTCACGCCGAAGGTTTTTAGCTGCTGGTCAGGTTCAAACATCGCTGCTTCCTTTATTGTAGGGTTCTTCCGATCCCCCGGTCTGCGCGGGGGGCAGGGGAGCTGTCCCTGCCTTGCGGCGCTCATGATTGCGGTAAACGCAAAATACGATCAGGCTGATCAGCACCACCACGGCCATGGTGATCATGGCGGCTCTGTAGTTCTGCCGGCCCAGCATGCTGCCGCCCAGGGCGTTTCCGATCATGGAGGGAATGCGGGCTGTGGAGGTCAGGATCAGGTAGCGGGCCAGGGGAATAGGCAGAAGCCCGGCCACATAGGTCATCAGATCCTTGGGTGTGCCGGGAATCAGAAACAGCACAAAGACCATCAGATCCATCCGTTTCTGCTCTCTGGTCAGCGTCTGTGTCAGCGCAAGGATCTTGTCATCATCCATAAACAGCCTGACCATGCGCATGCCGAACACGCGGGTCAGCAGGATGACGATCGCGTTGCCGATCGCGGTGCCGATCAAGCACAGCCCCACACCTCCCCAAAGGCCGAAGGCATAGCCGGCAGCCATTTCTATGGGTGCCCCGGGCACCAGGGCTACGATGATCTGCGCGGTCATGATGCCCACCATGATCAGGTATTTCCATGGGCCCTGAGCGTCGATCCACAGACGGAAGCTTTCCTTGTTGCGAACGGCATCCATAAGCGGCGGGCCGATCAGGCGGGCCAGGCCCGCCAACAGCAAAAGAACCGCCAGCACCGATAATACGGCAATGATGAGGCGGTGCTTTTTAAGCTTTGATGTATCCGGGGACTGCGTTGAATCGCTTGCCTTCTTCACATATACTCCTTGAAACCGATAACGCCTACCTTGCCATCATTTCCTGCTTCAGCGCTGTCAGCACGCGCCGCTCCATACGGGAGACCTGCATCTGCGTCATGCTCAGCTTCTGCGCTGTTGCCTGTTGGGATAGGCGGTCACGGTATCGGTAAACGAGCAGGCGCTTTTCGGTATCCGATAAAGTGCGCATAGCCTTTTTGAGATCCTCGCGGGACTCGAAGGAATCATAGCCCGTCTCTTCACCGCCCAGCTTGTCAAAGAGCATCAGCCCATTTTCATCAGGCGCGTCAAAGGAGGCGAACTGGGTCTTTTCACGCATGGCCTGCACGTCCAGCACCTTTTGAATATCCCAGCCCAGGGCATCAGCCAGCTCATGGACCCGAGGCTCGCGGCGCAATTGCTGGGTGAGCGTTTCCGTCATCCTGTCCATCTGGATGCCGCGCTCGCGAAGCCCCCTGGGGGAACGGACAAGCTGGGCCTTATCCCGGATATGGTTGCGCAGGGTGCCGATAATGCTGGGCGTGACATAGGTGGTAAAGCGCAGGCCGCGGTGCGGATCAAAGCCCTTGAGTGCCGATACCAGAGCGACGGCAGCCACCTGCCTCAAGTCTTCGGTTTCGATCCCCCTGCCTGAAAAACGCGCAGCAATAGCATGGCACAAGGGAAGCGCCGCCATGGTCGCGGCCTCCAGATTTTCCTCGGTCGGGCTGAGAGCGTATGCTTTTGCTGTATCGTGTATCAGGTCTGCATTCATATATTATGCCGCTCCCGCGGGCACTTTCATGTGCACCGAATATATGCCGCAGGAGTCTCCTTCAAGGTGCACATCGGTAACGAGTGTTCCGATGATCAGATGGGCTACCTCCGGGTCAACGGGCGTGCACATCTGCGAGGCAAAGGCGCGCTCGACACTCAGGCGTACCAGCAGGGATCCGTCCTTCAGCTCACAGCTGAGCACCAGGTGCTGAATCAGCTGTGACTGATGGGTCAGCAGGTTGAACGCTTCATCGCAGGCGATGCGCAGATCGTCGATCATGTCGACGGACAGCTTGGCCAGCGTGCCAACGCCGCTGAGCGCTGTGCGCATGACCAGCGCCCATTCATCCTTCGCGGGCACTGTCAAAGTCATTTTGTTCATTCGTTCCAAACCACCTTCATGTTTTCAGCGGGCAGACAGCCAAGCAGGTTTGCCTTCGCGTCGTCCGCGTCATTGCACCACCAGCTCATGGGAGCCAGCAGCGTCACGCCCTCATCGGGCAGGTTCAGGTAGACGGGCACATCGCCGCGCATTTTGCGCAGCTTTTCCTCGCAATCCTGCATTTGACTCCGTTTCAGCCTCAAGTATAACTTGACAGGGGATTGTTTTGCAAGGGCCGCGGGGTCTTTTGGCGGCTCTTTTTCCCGCCCGGGGGTTTCAAGAGGCACGACAACATCTGCCGTTAACTTGATATCCTCATCCTCCCGGATGCTCAGGCGGCCCTTGACCAGCACAGCCATATCTTCCTTGAGCTCATGGCCGAACCTTTCCCAGACTGCCGGGAAAAGGATGCATTCGACCTGCCCGGTCAGATCCTCCAGGATGATGAAGCCCATCATGCTGCCTTTTTTAGTCGATTTGGGGCGAACGGATACGATCATGCCGCCCATTTTGACCTGCATGCCGTCTTCCGGCAGGCCGGCATCCTCCCGCTGGGCAAGCTCCGACAAGAAGGCTGTGTTGTGGGGCAAACGGTCAAGCACCTGGGCGTATTCATCCAGCGGATGACCGGAGATATATACACCCGTCAGCTCTTTTTCAAGGGCGAGCATGGCGTGGCGCGGATAATCCTTGATGTCGGGATAGGCGGGACGATCCTGGCCGGCTGATTTGACCCCCGTATCAAACAGCGAAACCTGGCCCGCGATGTTTGAGCGCTTCATGGCGCTGCCCGCGTCCATGACATTTTCATATACCTGGGCGCACTGCACCCGGTTGCCGCCAAGACCGTCAAAGCATCCGGCCTTGATCAGGCTGTCCACCGCCTTTTTATTGACCTGTTCGGTGTTGATACGCCTGCAAAAATCAAATATGTCGCGGTAAGGGCCCCGTGCCTCGCGCTCCCTGACGATGCTCTGCACGGCCTTTTCGCCGATCGACTTGATGGCGGCCATGCCAAACAGAATGATCTTCTTCCCCTGATCATCTTTGGTGACGGTAAACCCGGCCAGTGACTTGTTGATGCTGGGCGGGGCGACCCTGATGCCGTTTTTGCGGCAGTAGTGGATATAGTTGGCGACAGCGGTGGACGAGCCCAGGAAAGAGTTCATCATCGCGGCCATGAACTCGGCCGGATAGTGCACCTTCAGCCAGGCAGTCTGCACGGCGTTGACCGCGTAGGCCGCGGCGTGCGATTTGTTGAAGGCGTAGCTGGCAAAGGATGCCATTTCATCAAATATGCGGCTGGCCGCGTCCGGGTCGACGCCGTTTTTGACCGCCCCCGGCACCCCTTCCTGTTGGGATCCCCAGATGAATACCTGCCGTTCCTTTTCCATCACATCATGCTTTTTCTTGGACATGGCGCGGCGCACCAGATCGCTTCTGGCATAGCTGTAGCCTGCCAGGTCGCGTACGATCTGCATCACCTGTTCCTGATAGACCATGCAGCCGTAAGTCACGTCGAGGATGGGGGCCAGCTTCGGGGTGTGGTAGACGATCGTATCCGGGCGATGCTTGCCCTGGATGTAGCGCGGGATGGAGTCCATCGGACCCGGCCGGTACAGGGAGATGGCGGCAATGATATCCTCGAAGTTTTCCGGCTTCATGCTGGTTAAAAAGGCGCGCATGCCGCCGCTTTCAAGCTGGAACACGCCGTCCGTATCGCCTGCGGATATCATGCGGTATACCTCGGGGTCATCCATCGAAATATCCTCTACATCCATATGGATGCCCTGGCCGGCCAGTATTTCCAGCGTCTGCTGGATGACCGTCAGGGTGCGCAGGCCCAGAAAGTCCATTTTCAGCAGACCCAGCTTCTCTATGATGCCCATGGGATACTGTGTCGTAATGATATCGTCATTGGTCTGCAGGGGCACATAATCGGTCGCGGGCCTGCGCGTGATCAGCACGCCCGCGGCGTGGGTGCCCGCGTGACGCGGCATGCCCTCCAGCAGCAGGGCTGTGTCGATCAGACGCCTGATCCTTGGGTCGGTATCGTAGCTGTTTTTCAGATCCGGGTTGACGCGCATCGCCCGATCCAGTGTAATGTCCAGCTCCCGCGGGATCATCTTGGCGATCCTGTCGGTCTCCTGGTAAGTGTAGCCAAGCACGCGGCCGACATCGCGCACCACGCCCCTGGCAGCCATGGTGCCGAAGGTGATGATCTGCGACACATGGTCGCTGCCGTATTTGCGGGCTACATAGTCGATCACTTCCTGGCGTCGCTCATAGCAAAAATCAATATCAATATCCGGCATGGAGATGCGCTCGGGGTTTAAGAAGCGCTCAAACAGCAGATTGTATTTGATGGGATCGACCTGCGTAATATTCAGGCAGTAGGCCACGATGCTGGACACACCGCTGCCGCGGCCCGGGCCGACGGCGATGCCGTGATCCTTGGCGTACTTGACAAAATCCCATACGATAAGGAAGTAGTCCACATAGCCCATGCTGACGATGGTGTCGATTTCAAAGTCAAGCCGCTGCCGTGCCTCTGCGGAGTGATCGGGGTAGCGCCTGTCAAAGCCCTCTGCAAGCAGCCGGCGGAACAGCGCTTCTGAGCCTTCCCCGCCGCTGGGGTACTGGGGCAGGTGGGTGCTTGAAAAGTCAAAGTCAACTTTGCACCGCCGCGCGATCTCCTCTGTGCGGCTGATGGCGTCGTGCATATCGGGGAAGAGGGCGCGCATCTGTTCTTCTGACTTGAAATACAGTTCCTGCGTTTCCATGCGCATGCGGTTTTGATCTTCCAGGGTCTTGCCTGTCTGTATGCACATCAGCACTTCCTGGGCGGCCGCGTCGTCCTTCGCCAGATAATGGCAATCGTTGGTAACCACCATCGGGATGCCGGTTTCCAGGCTCAGGCGGATCAGGCGGGGCAGAACTGTCTTTTCATCGCGCAGCCCATGGTCCATCAGCTCAATGAAATAGTTGTTCTCGCCCATCATATCACGCATCATCAGAGCATGTTCACGCGCGTCATCGTAGCGGCCTTGGAGCAAAAGGCCCGGCAGTTCTCCCGACAGGCAGGCGGACAGGGCGATCAGGCCCTCATGATGCTCCTTGAGCAGCTTGTAATCGATGCGCGGCTTGTAGTAAAAGCCCCGTATGAAGCTTTCGCTGACAAGCTTCAACAGGTTTTGGTAGCCTGTATTGTTTTCGCACAGCAGGATCAGATGGCTGTATTCGCGTGAAAAACTCCGCTTGTCTTCCATGTCCGGGCAGATATACACCTCGCAGCCGATGACGGGGCGGATGCCCTGCGCCTGGCAGGCCAGGTGAAAATCGACCGCGCCGTACATGACGCCGTGGTCGGTGACGGCGCAGGAACTCATGCCAAGCGCCTTGACGCGCTTGACCAGATCCTTGATGCGGCAGGCTCCATCCAGAAGAGAATATTCGGTGTGTACGTGCAGATGCGCAAATGCCATGTCGTCCTCCTTGGAATGGATCGATTATATAACATTTGCGGTGTTGTTTCAAAGTTTAATACTTTGCTGTTATTATACCTTCATCAATTTCGCATAAAGTATCGCATAGCTCATCAATATCTTGTTGGCTATGCGTTGTCAGCAGCGTAAGGGATGAAGAGCCGCGCCCGTACAAAGCCTGTCCATCGCTGAGCAATCCCCAAATCTTACCCATAAAGTCTTCGGCCGGGGCGATCTTTTCCTCAGACCCCTTGACGGACAGCGCGTACAGCCCGCTCTCGCGCAAAACATAGAGCCTGCCGCCGGCATTGGCCGCGGACATCGCGTAATCGTCTTCGTAAAAGACGGTGCGCGTCTCGTACCCGCCCTCCCGCGCTTGCGCAACAGCGCATGGCAGGATGACAGCGAGTAACAGCAGGAGGATTGAGACCGCTTTCTTCATCATGGTGTTCCATCCCATTTCCATAGAATGAATTCAAGATCAGCGTATTTCGTTGGCGGGGTGTCAATATATATATCGCCAACTTGGCTGCCGGTCTGCGCGTCAATACGGACATTGACATTATAGGGAAGCGCTTTTCCAAATATCCTGTCTTCTTCCTTTGCTTCCTTATCATAGTCAAAACTATATGACTTCCCGGAGTAAAGTGCTTCGAGATGACCTACAGAACTGGCAAGGCTGTATACGAATTGGTACACGGGGCGGTCGCTTCCGGAGGGGACATGATATACCTCGAGCCCTATGCGGATATGATTAAGCATCTCCTGCGTCCAACCGGGAGATGCCAGGATGGACGCTTCAGCTTTCTTTTTCGCGTCCTCATAGGATATGTCGTCGGGCGAAGGCAGACAAATATCGTGATTGATCAGGTTCAGCAAGTGGATGGCGATACCCGGGCTATCAAAATTTGCCCGCTCCTCATCACTCATATCGCGCAGAATGGGCTTCCATTTTTGAGCCAATTCGTAGACTGCCTGATAACTCCTTTGCGCGGAGAGCAGCTCATCGTGCAGCTTGCTATAAAGCGGAATTTTCATAGGACCGTCCACCCGCTTTAACTTACCATCCTTTGTCATTGTGACCCAAATTTGACCGTCCGTTGACGGGTCGGCATCACGGATGAGGAAGCTGTAAGACAGACCTCCCTCGCTGTCATCGCCGCCTGACACCTTCAGATCAAGCGATTCTTTCGCATACCCAAGTTCATTCTTTGCGTATTGATATGCGAGGTTTTCCAGCTCCGCTTTGCTGAGCGCGGCGAGGGCTGTCGGTGAGGTGGATAGCAGAATCACCAAGACTAAGACGAGCAGGGTGAGAGATTTTCCCGCGTGCTTGAGAATGGTTTGCATGGATTTCATGTGCTATTCCTCCTTTTTCAGTCCTCACAATACAAAGATAGCATATCCCGCGCGGGATGCAATAAGATGGGGCCGGCGAATTGTAACAAATCAAATGAAAAATACAATTGTCAATCGCATAAGCTTATGCCCAGCGCCTTGACACGCCTGTCCAGGTCCTTGATGCGGCAGGCTCCGTCCGGCAGGGAATATTCGCTGTGTACGTGCAGATGCGCAAATGCCATGTCCAGCCTCCTTGGAATGGATTGAATATATATCATTTGCCGGATGGTTTCACAGTTGTCCGTGTTTTCCGCGGTTCTATCTCAGAGCACTATCTATCTATTTATTTATCTATCTATCCATTTTCACCACGCGCCCTGATCGGAACTCATAGACCGCATCACAGGCCTTTTCTATATCCGCCGCGCTGTGGCTGGCCAGCAGGATGGTTTTTCCCTGCGCCTTCAGGCTTTGCAGCAACTCGTGTATATCGGCCTGCCCCTGCCTGTCCAGGCCATTGAAAGGCTCATCCAGAATCAGGATATCCGGGTCCTCCATGATGGCTTGGGCGATGGCCAGGCGCTGGGTCATCCCAAGGGAGTATTTGCCCAGATGCTTTTTGCTGTTCGGGTCAAGGCCGACCAGGCGGATCACATCATCGATACGCTGTTTATCCGCCTTGCCGCTGATATCGGCCAGCAGGGCCAGGTTTTGCCGGGCGCTGTAATGGTTCAAAAAGCCGGAGTTTTCGATGATGACGCCGGTAGATGGCGCGAAATCTACATCCTTGCCGATCACCTGATCCAGAACCGTCACGCGTCCCTCGCTGGGTCTTGTAAAGCCGCAGATACAGCGCATCAGCGTGGTCTTGCCGCAGCCGTTCTCGCCCACCAAGCCGACGATGGTGCCGGAAGAGAACGTTAGATCGATATCCTCAAATATGGTGGCTTCACTATAGCGTTTGGTTAGTTTCTCTATTTTGATCATGCCGCTTTGTCCTTTCGAGTGAATTGCATATCCATTTTCTTTGTTATCACAATCATTAAACCGATTATGGCCGCATCTACGGCTGCATAGACCAAGAGGACTTTGGGGACAGCTTGCAGCTCATGTTCGGGGTACATGCTGGCGATGCTTGACAGCGTGGAAAAATGCGTCGGCAGAACGCGCATCCATGGAGGCAGCTTTTCCCATAGCAGTGTGACGCTCAACATCAGGATGGATACATATATGATTAGACCGACATTAGGTTTGCCAAGCAAAGAGAACAGCAGGATGACAAGCACCATCGTAAACCAGAAGGCGAACAGAATAGCGATAGAATACATGTTGGCTTGAAATGGGCTGAGGACGCGGATGTATTCCGGCACAAAGTCCGGCACGTAGGTCAGTTCCGGATCAGAACTGGTCATGCTCCATCCGCTGCCGGGGGTCAGATATGGGATGGTCAGGGCTATGCTAAGCGATGTCAGGTAAATAATCATCAGAGTAACGATGACGAAACAAAACAGTATTTGTGAGCGCAGCCACTTTATCTTGTTGGTGCGTATCAGCATGCTCAGTTGGAAAGGTGTACGGCGAGGTATCTCTGAAACCATGATGAGGAAAAACGCGCTGATCGAGGTGACATTTCCAAAAGCCCTGGACAGATAGACGAATACTGCTTCTGCAGGATGGGCACTCAGGGAATAGGTTGCCATTGTGCCGCCGAATCCCCTTGCGTTCATGTAGGCCATGGCGAGGAGGACAAGCCCCACGATAATAGTTCTGGGTGAAAAGAGCCAATCAGTCATCTGCCCTCTGAGCAAGGCGAATGCGGAACGCATTTTCTTAGGCATGACAAGCCCTCCTTCTCACGCCGTAGTAATATATAGTCAGGCTGAGTGCCAGCAGGATGCCGTAAGATGTCAGTCCCTGCATGATGGTTTGCGTGGTCTGCGCATCATTAAACAGGGTATCAGGGCTTTCCAGCCAGACATTGAACAGGTAAAAAGTTAGGTTTCCACCCCACAGCTTATATATACAGGCCGGGATTGTGACGGCCAGTAGCTTGTCGGGTATCCACACCGCGGAGGCCAGAGCTGTCACACCCCATACGCCCGCTGAAAGGGCGATGCCAAGTGTGATATGGATATAAATGGGCAACGCGTGATGGATGGTCGACCATTCAAAAAAGAGGCTTTGCTCCCAAAAGGCGATCTCATGCGCCGGGTAGTTGATTGGGTCGTAAGGAAGAGCCAAAAGGTTCCATGCGAGTGCATGAATTGAAAATGCGCCGCCAAGCGAGACTGCGGAAGCTAAAAAAGTCGACAGGGTTTTGCTGATCACATATTTTCTGATGGAGCTTCTTAGTACACTCCACTGCATGATGCCTGATCGAAGATCGTCCACTTGGCTGACCGCGTGGGCCATCGGCGCACAAAACGGCATTAACAGGATCACGCCTCCAAAAAAGATGCCGCCCAGGCTCAAACTTAATGCATCGGGTCTGTACTTCAGCGGTTCATACGCTAACCCATGCAGATGCGCAGGGATTGCGTACCCTTGCAATGTCAGGAAGAACATGAGGGCGGACAGGAAAAACAAAGGCGAGCTAAAAGCGCGTTTGATTTCTTTTCTCATGGGTTAATACCCACATCATCCCACGAAATGAATCCATGATATTCTGCGGTGATGGGGCGATTGTCTGCCCGATCCATGACTTTGCCTGTCTGAGCATTGATGATAACGGTTTTATACTCGATTGCACTGCGTTCAGGCACATCACGGCCCGTGTAATCGCGCATCTGTTTCTCTCCATTCTCAATATAGTAACAATTAACAGCCCATACAGGCAGTGTGTAAAAAACACTTTCTTTCATCCATGCTGTTCCCTGTTCCCGGGTAGCGCCTGGATCGTTGTAAAGGGCATAGCCCAGTTCAACATCAAAGACCTTGCGGATGCGCCCCTCTGCTATCTCTTTCTCAATGGCGGCGCGTATGAGAGAGAAGTCTAGAAGCGGGACATCTTCGCTTAAAACCTCACTGATCTTGACCTTTCGCCCGCCCATTCGAGCATAGCCCGACGGGTCGGCTTGATATGTCAAGAACGGCTTGTAGAAAGGCAACCCGTCCCTTGAGTCATCTACGCCGCTCAACGCATGAGTCAAAACGGGTATATGCCGTAGTTCCTGCAAAAAAAGCAGGGAGCAACTTAACCAATGAAAGTTGCTTGCTTGCTCAACTGAAGGGATGTTAATAGATAGACTAAGCGGAGGGGATACTCTCCACTCACCA
This sequence comes from Bacillota bacterium, assembly GCA_023460055.1. Taxonomy (GTDB): domain Bacteria; phylum Bacillota; class Clostridia; order Christensenellales; family Aristaeellaceae; genus UBA1038. The sequence goes on from JAEWRJ010000036.1 coordinate 11,028, forward strand.
TGATTTATACTCATAATGCGATCTTCTGCCTCTGCCATTAAGTCAGCAAATGTCAGCCCATGGTAATCTGTGTTCTCAAAGGGAGGAAAATAAATGTAGGTTTTGGCATTTTCCTCGGCTTTTCTATCCCTTTGGGGAGGATCAACTTGATAGATGTTGAATGTGCCCCGGTCTCTTGTTTCGCCCGCCCATATTGAGGCAATATGGGCTAAATCCGGCGCGCTTAGATCGGGGATGACTTTCAGAATTGGAAGGGTGTCTGTATTAGGGAGGGAGGGAAGCACGTCGATACAGATTTCCTGCCATCTGGTTTGATAACATTCCGTCCATCGCTGAGGTGCTTGCTCGTTTAGTTGTCGGATGCTCAACATATTGGCAGCCTGAACCGGATGCGACAGCATCATTAATAAAAATGTCATGGTACAAAGAAATTTCATCACTTATCTCCTAATGTCATATCGAAAATCGCCCTTACGAACAGTTGGAATTACCGGCATGGATGCAAGGGCGAAATATATTCTATTCACATATTACAGGTGAGCGGCTTATCCAACTCGAATAAATGGTTAGTGGGTTCTGAACTGTCCTTCAAGTCGGATGGTATCCAAGTTCAAGAATTCTTTATACTTGGTGTTCCCTCGTCCACCTGGAGTAACCAGTTCATCCATCGTGAGTAGATTTGATGTACATTTGTAGTATATGTCGTTTGGTGCCTGCCATTTTTCTCCGGCATAGATTTGGTCGTAGTATTAATAACCACACATAAGGTTGGTATAACCTGCAGAGCTTCCGTTGCCGACAACATGATGGCGGACTTCAATGAAATTCTCGTAATCCTCCTTTTCATGGTATTGGGAAGCATGCGTATACGCAAGGCCGTTGGTATACGCGGTAAATCCGAAAGCCCTGTTTATGTGACTGCCGAAAGCGTGCGCAGGGCTAACAACCAAGCCAGCCAGCAAGAGAACCCCGAGGACAAACCCAAGAACCTTTTTCATCGTTTAGCTCCTCTCATTGTTTAAGAAAACGGTTGTGAAGATCAGGCTGTTCAATAGTGCTTATCATATATCTGCCCCGTCTGCGCGCCGACGGAAACATTCTATGAAAACCCGGTTGATTCTTCCACATAACTCTATATTGGCGATCAGTAAAGGGGAAATCGAAACCAACTGCTTCCAACTTGGAAAAGTCTTAGCTGAACCTCTGTTAGAAACTCTGTACAATGAAGACCCCAATCCTTCGGGGCAAGCCTGCAATCTTTAAAAGATATTGATTATAGGACAAATGAATGAGCCTTACTGTTTATCCTGCTCCTGAAGTTGCTGAGGCACCTGTGTCTCAAAAGAACCGAGAATACTGGGTATACCTGCATTTTTCTGTCCGCATTTCAGCAGCCAGTCAGCAATGTGTTGGATCATGGTGTTCATGTCTGTACCTCCTCTTTTTATAGTTGGATAGTAGCACGCAATCATTCCACTATGTTTCTCGTGGCATGAATGGACAGTAAAACGGCACGAACAGCACGCTGAGCCTGGATGAAGGTGATATGCTCGGGGTTAAAGCGTGTATTTCGCCGCAAGACGGGATGCCGCACACAGGGTAAAGGCTGATGCAAAGGATTGAACCAGACTGCTGACGGATAATATGATGATCAGTGAGAAAAACACCAGTTGCAGCGAGGTGGATATGCGGGACCGCATAATCAGCTTATTTTTGTGTCGGATGAGATAAGCCTTGTGTTTGTGCAAAACAAGTGGAAAGGAAAAGAGTATTAAAAGAGAGAGATAGCCTAAAATAATATACACAACCGAGCATAGTAGAAAAGAGAAGCTTAGAATGTATGCCAGCAAACCAGCCGCCATAGTTAAAAAACATTGCATGTGTGTATCGGCATGATATCCGCCGCCAAGCGACTGATTGAGATAGAACACAGCAATACAGATGAGCGTTTCAAGGAACAGCCCAAAAACAAAGCCAATCATTAGCAAACTCAAAGTACTGATTAACGTATACAGAGCGATATCGCAGCCATATATATACACTTCGCGTTGTTTTGGATCAATGGCATGCTGCTTCTCCAGCAGTCTGACAATAGCCCCTGCCATAGATGAGATCATTCTACCCGCTCCTTCTCCGAAGCTGGATAGGGGAGGACAATTTTCGCGCTGAATACGCCATTATCCGCTGTAAACGTGCTGCGGCCCTGATAAGCCTGCGCGATGCGCTCCATGTTGCGGATACCAATGGCTTGTGCTTTTGAATTTCCGGGGGAGTTCTTCGATGAGCGCCAGATGCCCTTTTCTTGATGGATGGTCTGTTCGTTGCAGGGATTGGTGCAGTAGATGTAAAACATATCCCAGGACCGGGAGAAGGTGAGGCTGATGGACAAAGGGAAAGCGGTATTGCTCACGCGCAGCGTTCCCTCTATCGCGTTATCCAGCAGATTGCCGATGACGGCGCAAAAATCCGTCTCGCTGATCGGCAGCCGGTCCAGCGAATAGGGCGAATAGCGGAAGACAATGCCTTGCTGTTCCATGGTCAGCGATTTGGCGTAGAGCAGGGAATCAACGGCGGTGGAACCGGTGAGAAAGAAATCATCCTTGTCGATGATTTGCTGGTAGGCAGTTAAGTAATCGTTCGCCTCTTTGGCCTTGCCCTGGCGAACCATGGCTTCCATGGCCTGATAGTGATGCTTGAAATCGTGTTTCTTTACCCGCAGGTCGTTGTACATGCGTTCCAGTTCCTGCTGGTATTGCTTTGCCTGATCAAGCGCTCTTGCCTCTGCCTGATATTGCTGTTCACGTTCAAAGTTTTTGCCCATGATCTGGAATAAAAGAATGAAAAACATGATGCACAGCAGCAGCCCGATGTAGGATAGGAAAAAGGGGCCTGTATCCTCAGCGGCTTCAAGCCTGATTTGAATGGTATACAGGGAATTCGCTACGATCCACAGGGCAGTGATGGAGGCGAGCAGCAAAGCGAGGACAGGCCAATGAGGCGCCGTATAGTTCTTTTTCAGCTTCGACATGGCATACACCATGACGGTCAGCAGAATGTTTGTAAACAAAACAAAGGCCAGACGCCCCCATCCTGTCATCATCAGCTCATCATAAGAAAGCTTCGGGATGCTTAAAAAAACATGATAGCATAATGTAATGATCGAAACGAACAGCAGCGCAAGCACGGCGGACCAGAAAGCCGATACATACCAGGGATCGTCGGCCACGGCCAGCGCGTAAATGAAGGGGAAAGCGAAGGCCAGCGTATCGGGAAACGGCATCTGAAAAAAGAGATAGGAGGAAAGATAAATGCTGCACGCCGCGACAAGCGCGGCATCGTGTATCCTGTGTTTGCGCGTGATGTGCAGTCTGCTTTGCATGAACAGGAGCAGCAGGATGGCCTGAAACAGATTGACCGCGATCTCAAACGCTGTCCACATAAGATGATGCCTGACCTTCCTGATAATAGCTGTCAAAAGCGGCGTTGACCAGGGCGGCTTGCGCCCTTGATACGGGCAAAAGCTGACCGGATGAAAGCAGCAGATCACCCTTCCTTACACTGCGCACATGGATGATGTTTGCAATGTAGCTTCGATGACAGAGCACGAACAGTTCCCCCGGCAATTTTTGAATCAGATCGGTAAAGCGGGAACGGATCATTTGAGGCTCTTTCGCGTCCCGCTTCCATATGAAGGTATAATGTGATTGGGCTTCAAGAAATAATATGTCCTCATACCGAAGGGCAAACCTGCCGCCTGTTTCGCGGATGATAAAAAACTCATTATGCGCCAGGGTAAACTGCTTATAAGCCACATCCAGGCAGAGCGCGATGTCCTCATAGCCTACCGGCTTGCTGAGGTATCGGAAGGCGCGCACGGCATACCCCTCCATAGCGTATGCCTCGGCATTGGTGACAAACACGATGGCCAGCGATTCGTCCAGTTGGCGTATTTGTTTGGCGGCCTGCATGCCATCCATTTCGTTTTGAAAAAGAATATCCAAAAAGAGAATATCAGCCTTCAATCCCTTGTTACACTCATTCAACAGATCTTCCGAAGAAGAGAACATGAGTGTTTTGATGCTCAGGTATCCGCAGGTACTGATCCATCGGTCGATCATGCCCTGTATGCGTTCACGGCACTGAGGTTCATCCTCACAAACGAGAATCAGCATTTGATTCCCCCCTTTCGCAGGCCATCATAATACGAAGATAACATATCCGGCATATTATGCAATAAGCCCGGGCCGGTTGAATTGTAACAATTCAAATGAAATATCCAATTGTCAGGGACAGGCCCATCAGGTATACTCAAGCGGTAACGGAGGGATGTATGGACAACACCACCATCGCGGCAGTCGCGACCCCGAAGGGTATGGGCGGCATCGCGATCATCAGGATCAGCGGCCCCCAGGCGGAAGAACTGCTTCGCGCGATCTTTACCCCGCAGTCGAAATCACAGGTATTTCAAAGCCATCTGATGATGTACGGCCGCGCGGGGTATGAAGGCCGCGTGATCGATGAG
>JAEWRJ010000037.1 GCA_023460055.1 Bacillota bacterium
CCCTGTGTTATGCTTCTTCTGATCCATTTTGATTCTCTCCAGTCGCTTTTGTCTTCAACACTAAGCATAACTGGTTTGATCCCTTAATGGATCACTTTTTATGGGCAACTCATTTTACAACTCACCGAAAGCTGCGTGCTTTACAGCACTTGCTTTCTTCTTTGCTCATTGGACTTCCGATTCGCTCACCCCGCCGCCGGCGGCGCTCATCTCCGTCCCGAGCAGGACAAAGCACAGGGGCAAAAGAACCGAGGCAACGATGCGTTTACGTTTGGAATCAGTATTACACCCGGCAGGTCATCGGCACGAACATACTGGGCATGGTGTTTGGCGCTCAGATCGCTGCGGCGGGAAGGCCGCCTGGCGCTTCGTGACGGCGGGCATGCGCAAGAGGAAACTGATTGAATGACCGAAGGGGACAAGACGATATGAAAAAACGGTTCAAAATTATCCTGATCTCACTCCTGCTGCTCCTTGTTCTCCTGGGCGGCGGATTCCTGGTTTACGCGTCGGATTACTACCGGGCGGATGAGACCGCAAACGCCATCCTGCAAAGCGGCCAGGCCCAGGTGAGGGATGACATGATCATCCTGCGGCCTGAAGTGGCAAGCGGCAGCGCCCTGATCTTCTATCCCGGCGCGAAGGTGGAGTACACGGCCTATCTTCCGATCCTGGAAAGGCTGCGCCAGAACGGCATCGCCTCCGTGCTGATGAAGATGCCCTTCAACATGGCGATCTTCTCAGTAAATGCCGCGGACAAGGCCTTTGATGAGCTGAGCGGCATCGATCATTGGTTCATCGGCGGGCACTCGATGGGGGGCGCCATGGCCGGTAGCTATGCCGCGGGCCATCGGGAAAAGGTGAAGGGCCTGGTGCTGTTGGGCGCGTATATCTATGGCGATGTGCCTCCGCAGGACGCGTTGACCGTCTACGGGACGCTGAACGCGGATCTGGAAAAGCACATCGATTACACCGATAACGTCGTGATCATCCAGGGCGGCAACCACGCCCAGTTCGGGGATTACGGCGAGCAAAAAGGCGACCCCAAGGCCCTGATCAGCAGAGAAGAGCAGCAGGATATCGCTGTTCAGGCCATTCTTTCGTTCATCCGGGAGAAAGCAGGGATATAAATACTGTTACGCCTGCGGTGTTAGCTGATAGCCCTTGTCCACATTTTCCAGGAACAGGATGTCCCTGATGACAACCTCGATCACACGGACGCTGTCATTTGATGCCAGATTTGATAGCCTGCCGTGCTTTTTGACAAGCTGATCGATCAACCCTCTTGAAACAGTGTCCGGCTCAAGGAGATACGCGTCGCCGTGAATGGTGAGGGCCTGGGTCTGTGTCTCCGGGACATGCGCTTGATCCCTCGTATCAACCAGCAGGCTGACCTTCGGATTGGCGGCAATGTTCCCGTATTTGGTGGATTCCTTCAGCGTGAGCATATACATTCTTTCGCACTTTTCATCGCAGATATACAGCATGAGGGACGCGTCCGGGATATCATGGCTGCATGTGCATAATACGCACAGATCATTATTCTCCAGTATGTTCATTACAGTAGGGTTCATTTTTGACACCTCGCTTTTTTATCGCCCAAGTCGTCTGAAAACGAATGAATGGATTATTTAGAAATGAGCACGATCCTCGCCGTCAGATTACACTCCCCAGATCAGGCGTGTCAAGGAGGATGCCTGCGGCAATCCGGTTCTCCCCCTCATTCTACCCTCTTTTGCGGATATCCCTGTCCCTTGAGATTATGATATACTCCATCCATACAAGCAATGCCCGGCAGCGCTGATCATCCCTCCCGACCTCTTGTATCATGGAGGCAGTACCTCTCCTGCCTGTACGCGTACAATATCAGACCCTTCATCAAGCTGGGCTATCGCGGGGATCCGCGCGTGCAAAAGGCGATTGACCTGATGCTGAGTACTGCCCGACCGGACGGCGGCTGCTTATGCGACCTCCACGAGAAACCCAATAAACGGCCGCCCAAGAGCTGCGTGCGCGGCTCGTCCAAGGCGCTGCTGGCCTTTTCGGAGCTGCCGGAATACCGGGATCATGTCCGCTGCCGTCAGCTAATTGATTATTCCCTGAACAGGCATGGCATCTTCAAGAGCAGTGATCATACGCGCCTGGTCAACGACGATATGAGGCGCAGCTCGTTCCCGCTCACCTGGCGTACCAACGCCTGGGAAATACTCTGCGCGCTGAGCAGGATGGGCTATGGCAGGGATGAAAGGTTTGAAGACGCGTGGAACGTCATGGAAGGCAGGCGTGACGCCCAAGGCCGCTATCCGCTTGATATGACGCCCGCGCAAAGCCCCTGGAAGGTTGGCAAAACCGGTGAGCCCAACAAGTGGATCACCTTCTACTGCCTGCTAGACGCTAATACTGATGAGGAACTTTAACGCATTCAAAGCGTTGAGTCATTATGTCTGTGCGCAAGGAGCGGGAGCGCAGGCGTAGCAGCGCTACGTCAAGCTACGGGCGACACAGCGCCGAGGCAAAAGGACCGACGCGACGATGCGTTAAATTTTGGAATCAGTATAACTACGCGGGACGGGAGGCATGAGCGAGAATCCATGCCGCAAAGCCCCCGGCGGCTTGTATGAATGGTTCTTCTCTTTCCGCGGGTACAATGAATATGGAACACCTTTATCGATAACGATTGTAAATCCATCAGGGCTGATGCCCGGAAAGCGGACCGAACATGAAATGGCAAGGCAGAAGAAGAAGTACAAACGTCAATGACCAGCGCGGAAGAGGCTTTGGCACCGGCGGCCGGGTCGCCCTTGGCGGCGGCGGCCTGGGCGTCGTCGGCCTGGTGATCTATCTGCTGGTTTCCGTACTGGGCGGCGGCGACGTGGGTGATATCCTGGGCAGCGTGCTCGCCCCCGGTACCGTGCAGACCAGCACCCAGGAGCAGGGCACATATACCGAAACCGCGCAGGAGAAGGAGCTGATGGGCTTCCTGTCCGTCGCCCTGGCAGACATTGAGGATACCTGGACGGCGGTGCTGCCCGCCTCTGAGTACCGCGCGCAGTACCGGGCACCTGAGATGACCATCTACAGCGGGATGATCAATACAGCTTGCGGCGCGGCTTCATCAGGCGTCGGGCCATTTTACTGTCCCGGGGATCAAACCATATACCTGGATCTGAGTTTTTACGACACCCTGACCCGCAAATACGGCGCGGCGCAGGGCGACTATACCATGGTCTACGTGATCGCCCATGAGGCCGGCCATCATGTGCAGACGCTGCTGGGGATCACCGAGCAGCTAAACGGCCTGCGCCGGCGAGTATCCGCCGGCACAATGAGCGAGACCGAGTTCAACCGCTACAGCGTTGCCTTTGAGCTTCAGGCGGATTATCTGGCCGGCGTGGTGGCGCGCTTTATGCAGGATCGCGGCTATCTGGAGCGCGGAGACCTGTCGGAAGCGATGAGCGCGGCCGCCGCCGTTGGCGATGATGCCATCCAAAAGCGCGCCCAGGGCTATGTGGACCCTGACACCTTCAACCATGGCTCCAGCGCCCAGCGGCAGGAATGGTTCCAGCGGGGCTTTGAGGCAGGCGACCTATCCGATTGGGATACCTTCGCGGAACTGTGAGTGTACTCTCGATAGCATAAGGATATCGAGAGTGCAGTGGAGAAACTGCCCGCGTCTCACCGGTTTTCGTTCGATATAACTGACAAAAAGAGAATCCGGCCAATTTTGTTCGATACAACTGACAAAATGTCGGATTCTCTTGTTTTTGTTCGATGCAGCTGACTGAAGTCCAGGGGGCTTAATGCCGAAATGCATTCATTCTTCCAGCCCAAAGCCATTAAACCAGGCGCGGACCTCAAAGGGCAGCTTTTGGGGCGGCCTGACCGCTTCCGCGGCGACGCCCACGGGCAGGAAGCAGACCAGGTCGTATTCCTTTGGAACGCCCAGGATATCGGCCATCTGCCGGCCGATGGCGTCCGCGTCGGTGATATGCCCCTCGATCCAGCAGCTCTGATAACCCAGCGCGACGATGGCCAGCAGCATGTTTTGGGTAGCCGCGGCGTAGTCCTGTACGCTGTAGCACCGGTCGCCGTAGGCGATGATCCGTTTTGTCAGCACGCAGATCATGGCAGGCGCCGTCTGCCCGATCGGCGGCCGGATGACCTTGCGCAGCTTTGCCAGCACGGCGGGGTCATCCACAGCGATCAGGCTGGTCGTCTGCTTGTTGCAGCCCGACGGCGCGCAGAGGCCCGCCCGCAGGATACGCTCCAGGTCCTCCCTGGGGACGGGCTGATCAAAATAGCAGCCCCGGTAGCTGTGCCTGGACTCAATGGCCTGCATGACGTTCATGGGTCTGATCAACTCATTTCCTTCCTGACCGTATCGGCAAACAAGCCCAGATCATCCGTCAGCACCGAATGGCCGGCATCTGAGAAGGTGATCATCCGGGATCCTTCGATCTGCCCCATTGCCATCCGCGCCCAGGCAAGGGGGACCACCAGGTCCTTCTCGCCGTGCAGCAACACGACGGGACATTCTATCTTCGACAGCCTGCCGCTTCCGGGCGAGAAGAGCGTGGCCGAGTCGGTCATGTTGAAGGTCATCAGCGAATAGTCGATATCCACCAGGTTGCGCTGCTTGAAGATGGCGTCCAGGTAGAGCTCGTAGTCTTCGGGGGAGGGCTGGTTCATGTTGTAGATGGCCGCGTTCCAGATGGCGCGCAGCATATCGCGGTTGCCGGAGGCGTAGGCCGCCAGCACCGGGGCTACCTGCACGGGATCCGCCGCGATCTCTTCCTTGGTCCGAAGGGGCTGGCCTAGGATGGGCTGGCCTTTTTCATCTTTTTTGAACATGGGGTAGCCCGTAGGCGGCACGCTGTCCAGCAGGATGGCCTTGTTGACACGCTCGGGCATATCGGCGGCCATCTCCAGCACCACGCCGCCGCCGGTGGACCAGCCGATGGCCGTAAAATCCCTGAGCCCGAGATGCAGGACGGTATCCTCCATATCCTCCGCCAGCTCGCGCAGGGAGTCAAAGGGCCGGTGATAGCTGCTGTCCCCAAACCCCCTCATATCGGGGGCTACCAGGCGGTATTCACCCTCCAGCGCTTCCATCAAAGGCTGCCAGTGCACCGAGGACGACATGTTGCCGTGGATGAGCAGCAGGGTCTTTTCGCCCTTGCCCGCCTCACGGTAGGCGATGGTCTCACCGTTTTTCAGGGTGAGTGTGTTCACCGGGTACTGCTTCATACGTTTTCCTCCATCTCTATTGGGATACGGGCCCCATGTCCCGCGCCTGCATAAAGGTTCCAAAGCTGTCGGCGGCCCGGATCACCGTCTCCAGGCAGCCGGCCTCCTGCGTTTTCATGATGGGCTTGAGGTCGGCGCAGCGGCTGCTGCCCAGATCGCGGGTAAAGGTCTCCACCCATTGGGCGCAAAGGGCGCCGAAACCGGGCGTGGCATGCGCCTTGTCCTTCACCAGCAGGGCGCCCAGGCCGGCGACTGCCCCGGTCATCGCGCCGCAGGCGTCCTCGCAGCCCATGCCACCGCCAAACCCGGCCGCCAGGCGCAGGCTTTCATCTGACAGCCGCAGCCCCCAGACCAGATTGATCGCGCGCAGCATGGCCTCCGCGCAGTTGTAGCCCTGTTTGTAATAGCCCTCGGCCGTTTCTCTGAGCATATTTATTTCTCTTCCTCCGCGCGCTTAACAAACCACGCCCGCGCGGCGGCTATATCCTCCTGCATCTTCAGGCGCAGCGCTTCCCTGCTGTCAAATTTGATCTCCGGCCGGATGTACTGAAGGTAGCGGATCTGGATGCGCTTGCCGTACAGATCCTCATGGCGGTTGAGCAAAAACACCTCCACCGTGGGCTCCCCCTCGGGCAGGGTGGGGTGATAGCCCTGGCTGAGCACGCCCTCTTCACGCCGCATGTTTTCATCGGGGAAGACCACTTCCGCCACATAGATGCCGTTTTCCGGCCTGTTTTCTGCCGAGGGAAAGGGCAGGTTGGCCGTGGGGACCCCCATCGTCCGCCCTACCCGCTTGCCCTGTCCGACGATTCCCTCCACAACGGCAATAGGCTGCATATCCATCCCCCAATGTGTATTTTTTATAATTCAAACTATAAGGCCGGAACATGCCGGTGTCAAGGTTTAACGCCTTCATTGTACGGCTGAGCAAATATATTTCTTCATATGAAAGGAACCCCCGGCCCGCGCGGACAGCCAGGGGTCACTATTCATAGAAGCGTCAAGGCATCCTGCGCCCTCGGAGGATACCCGCGTTTTACGCTTTGATGGCCTGGATGGCCACGCAGCCCGGCCCGCCCTGAACGGTAAAGGAAGGGGTTAAGGTAAAGGTGAGTATCTTGATGCCCGGAAACGCCTTGCCGATGATCTCCGAAGCGGTCTCCAGCAGATCCCCCGCCATCGCGTGCGAGATGGCGATGTGATAGCCCGCGTCCACGCCAATACGCTTCATGTCATCGGCAATAGCCTGTACGGCGCGCTTGAACGAACGCTGGAGGGAGAGGCGGGTCAGCTGCTTTCCATCCGCCGTAGGCGTCATCACAGGCGCCAGCTTGATCAGCTTGCCAATGTTCGCCATGAGGGGAGAAAGCCGGCCGCCCCGGCGCAGATAGTCAAAATCCCTGGGGATGAGGTAGCTTTTCGCGGTATGAAGCAGCTTTTCAAGCTCGGCGATGATCGCGTGAGCATCAAAGCCCTTTTTAGCCAGATCAAGGGCCCGCAGGACCAGAACACGCTGCGGATAGCACAGGGTCCTTGAGTTGAACACCGTGATGCGCTCGGGGGTCTGGGCCATGGATACCGCGCCGCAGGCCGTCTGGTATGTGCCGGACAGGCCGTCCGCGATGGTGATGTTGAGGATCTCGTCCTGCGGATACTTGTTGTAAATATCGAGCACCTCGCCAACTGCCGGTTGTGACGAGCTTGGGACATGCCCCTGATGGATGATATCGATGAATTCTTCTGTCTTGATCTCTTGCTGTTCCCGATAAGTCTTTCCGTTGACGGTGACAGTGAGCATCGCGATGTCTATGCCGATCGCTTCCGCCTCTGCCTTGGTGTACAGCGTGGATGAGTCCGATACGATGCGGATCATGGGTGTTTCCTCCTTGATATGCCGGGTCATGGCTCATTTGGAGCCAGATTTATCTGTACCTTAATGGTTTCCCAGTTTCAACATAACACGCATCCCTCGCTTTGTACAGAAACTTATTTAAACGGCGTCTTCTGCATGGCGCAGGCGGAGGCGCGCAAGGAAACACCAATGCTCTCAAAACAAATTAAATACATGCCCTCCTTTGCATTTGCATGAACTCTTTCCTACAATGTCCAAAGACTTGAGGGAAGGGGCTGGGCTTGATGAAGACGGGCAAAGAACTCAAAGAGGCGCTGCTGAAGACCATCCCGGTGGCGGCGGGCTACCTGGTGATGGGCTTTGGCTTCGGCGTATTGCTGACCGCCAGGGGTTACCCCTTTTTCTGGGCACCGATGATGGGGCTGATCGTCTATGCCGGGTCGATGCAGTTTGTGCTGATCGACCTGCTGGCGGGGGGTGCCGGCATCATCACAGCAGCCGTGATGACCTTTTTAATCAACGCGCGGCATTTGTTTTACGGCCTGTCGATGCTGGATGAGTACAGGCGCGTCAAGCGCGGGCGCAACTACCTGATCTTTTCGCTGACAGACGAGACCTTTTCCATCGTGGCAAGCGGCCTGCCCAAGCCGGATCTGGACCCGGGGCGCTACTACCTGGGCGTCTCGGCGCTGGATCAAAGCTACTGGGTGGCAGGATGCCTGCTGGGCGGCCTGGCGGGAGAGACTCTGCCCTTTGACTTCCGGGGCATCGAGTTTTCGATGACTGCCCTGTTTATCGTCACTTTTGTGGAGCAATGGCGAATCGCCCGCGACAAGCTGCCCGCCCTGATCGGCTTGGGTTCGGCGCTGCTTTCTCTGATCGTCTTTGGAAAAGATCAATTGATCCTGCCGGCGATGGGGCTGATCCTTGTATGCCTGCTGATTGCCCGCAAGCGGGATATCGGCTGGATGGAGGGCCCGCGCGCATGAACACGCAGGAAGTTTTGGTGGTTCTGACCGCCGCCCTGGTGACGGCGGCGCTGCGCTTCGCGCCTTTTATTCTCTTCCCGCCGGGCAAGAAAACGCCCGCGCTGGTGCTGTACCTGGGCCGTGTGCTGCCTTGTGCCGTCGTCGGCATGCTGGTCGTCTACTGCCTGAGGGGGGTGGAATTCTCGGGCGTTTCCCGCTGGCTGCCGGAAGCCGTGTCGGTCGCGCTGGTCGCCATCAGTTACCGGCGCAGGCGCAACAGCCTGCTGAGCATCGTGGCGGGGACCGCCTGCTATATGATTCTGATTAGGCTGGTGGTATAATGATGGGGAGAAACGTACAGGAGGAAGATACCATGAGTTTGCCCCGTGTTACGGTTTGGAATGAGTTTATCCATGAAACAGAGCATGAAAGCGTCCGGGCGATCTATCCGGATGGTATTCACGGCTGTATCCGTGATTTTTTAAAGGCAGCGGGCCACGACGTGCAGACAGCCACCCTGACAGAGCCCGAGCACGGCCTGACCGATGAGGTGCTGGACAGCACCGATGTGCTGATCTGGTGGGGCCATGTCGCCCACCACAAGGTAGAAGACGAGATCGTCGAACGCGTATGGCGGCGCGTGGTCGCGGGCATGGGCCTGATCGTGCTGCACTCCGGCCACGCCAGCAAGATCTTCCGCAAGGTCTGCGGCACCCCCACGGGCTTCCTGCGCTGGCGCGAAGCCGGCGAATCGGAAGTGGTCTGGACGGTGGAACCCTCGCACCCCATCGCTAAAGGCCTCGGCCCTAATTTCGTCATCCCGCACGAGGAGATGTACGGCGAACGTTTCAATATCCCTGCCCCCGACGAGCTGATATTCCTGGGCTGGTTTGAGGGCGGAGAAGTGTTCCGCTCCGGCTGCACCTGGCGCCGCGGCCGCGGCAAGGTCTTCTACTTCCAGCCCGGCCACGAGACCTTCCCGATCTACCACCAGGCGGAGATCCAGCAGGTGATCAAAAACGCCGTGCTCTGGGCTGCCCCCCAGGACGAGATCAAGCCCGGCACCGAGGAAGTCAGCTTCACCCCCGCCCCGCCCGTGATGGCGCTGCGCGACACCGGCTTCCAAGCCGTTGAAGGGCTGCACGACAAGGTGGAGTAACTAAAACATATCTAACAAACAGCCTATGGAGACACGATTGTCCCCACAGGCTGTTTTATAATATATAAATAAAGAAATGAAACTGGGTTACGTCTCGCACAGAGGACGCAGCCCCGTCTCCTCCCCGTCATTCAGCATTCCGCATTCAGCCTTCAGCATTAATCAGTTTGTTTTCCCTCTTCAGCGTCCTCATGGCGTTGAGCACCGCCAGGATCGTCACGCCCACATCGGCGAACACGGCGTACCAGAGGCTGCCAATGCCGATCACACTGAACACCATCACCAGCGCCTTGACGCCGATGGCAAACACGGCGTTTTGCTTGGCGATCCTCAGGGTCTTGCGGGCGATGCGGATGGCCAGCGGCAGTTTGAGGGGATTGTCATCCATCAGGACGATATCGGCCGCCTCAATGGCTGCGTCCGAGCCCAGGGCCCCCATGGCGACGCCTACGTCGGCGCGGGCCAGAGAGGGCGCGTCGTTGATGCCGTCGCCCACAAAGGCGAGTCTGGCGCGCGGGGACAGCATGCTGTCAAGCAGGGCTACCTTATCCTGCGGCAGCAGACTGTGATGCACCTCGGAAATGCCCAGCTCAGCCCCCACAGACTCGGCGGACGGCTTGCTGTCGCCCGACAGCATGGCGATGCGCGTAATCCCCAGGGCCTTCAGCTGCAGGATGGCTTCCTTTGACCCGGACTTCAGGCTGTCGGTAATGAGAATGTAACCCGCGTAAGCGCCATCCCGCCCAAGGTGGATCAGCGCGCCGGGATGAGCGGGCTCCTCAGGCGTGATGCCGTTCTCGCGCATCCAGGCGGCATTGCCGATAACAACGCGCCGGCCGTCCACGAGGGCGGACAGGCCGCGGCCGGCCACCTCACTCACCTCGCTGACCAGGGTGAGGTCGATATCCTGCCCATAGGCCGCGCGAAGCGACTGAGCGATGGGATGGCCGGAGTGCGCCTCCGCATAGGCGGCGATCCTGATCATCTCGTCCCTGTCCATACCCCGTGGCTCCACGCGGGATACATGGAAACTGCCCTGCGTGAGCGTGCCGGTCTTGTCAAACACCAGCGTTCTGGCCTGCGCCAGCGCTTCCAGGTAGTTGCTGCCCTTGATTAGGATGCCCTGTCGGGACGCGCCGCCCAGGCCGCCGAAGAAGCTGAGCGGGATGGAGACCACCAGGGCGCAGGGGCAACTGACCACCAGGAACTGCAGCGCCTTGTACAGCCATTCCTGGAAATTCTGCCCAAATAACAGGGGAGGTACAGCCGCCAGGAGCACCGCCAGCACCACCACCACGGGGGTATAGACCAGGCTGAAGCGGGTGATAAAGTTTTCGGATTCGGATTTTCGGCTGCCGGCGTTTTCCACCAGATCGAGTATCTGTGAAACGGTGGACTCGCCGAAGGTCTTGGTCACCTCCACCGTCAAAGGGCCTGTCAGGTTGACGCTGCCGCTATAGATCACATCGCCCGGCGCGACATCGCGCGGGAGAGATTCTCCAGTCAGCATCGCGCTGTTGAGGGCGGAGCGGCCGTCCAGCACCAGTCCATCCAGCGGTATCTTGCCGCCGGGCCGCACCAGGATATGATCGCCCACCTTCACCTCTTCAGGGGCTACGCTCACCGGCTCGCCGTCTTTGATAAGCCAGGCTTCATCGGGCCGCAGATCCATCAAGCCGGCAATGGAGCGTCGGGACTTATCCACAGCGTAGCTTTGAAACAGCTCGCCGATCTGATAAAACAGCATGACAGCCACGGCTTCCGGGAATTCGCCGATGGCGATCGCGCCGATGGTGGCCAGGGACATCAGGAAGTTCTCGTCAAACACCTGCCCGCCCATGATGCCCTGTACAGCGCTCCGCAGCACATCATAGCCGATCAGCGCGTAGGCGGCCATCATCAGCGAGATCCTGACAGAATCGGATACCGGCAGGATCAGGCCGAGCGTGAACAGCAGGGCGGCCAGGATAATCCGCCAAAGCCTTTTCTTCATAAAGATAGTACCGCAGTCGGCTCTATGCGCTTGATCACCCGGGCGGCTTCCTTCATGATCTCCGCGTGCCGCGCGTCATCGGTTTCTATATTCAGCTTGGACGCGAAAAAGTTGACCGAGCAGGCTCCTACGCCTTCGATCGCCGCAATCTTCTTTTCTATCCTGGCGGCACAGGCCGCGCAGTCCACCTTCAGAGGGTAAGTTTTCCTGGTCATTCTGCCTTCCTCCGCTCCGTCACATTCTATACGGTTGAACATCCATTCAACCGTAATCATTATAGTTGAGCATCCGCGCAACTGTCAATAGCTGCCCGCACATCGCCAACTTGAATTTATGAATGAAATTTTAAGCTAATGTGTCATTATTGACATATTTCAAAGAACGGCGTATAATGAAAATGCATTGTTGAATACAATGCAACATCGGGTGCAGACGCACACGAAGGAGGAAAGAGAAATGAAATCAACCATCAAGAAACTGACCCTGCTGCTGTTTGTGGCAGTCGTAGCCCTCGCCCTGGCCGGATGCAGCCAGACCGCAAAACCCGCAGAGGCGACAGTCGCCCCCGTTGCGGAAACCCCCGTGACTGATGCAGCCACAGCCAACCCCTAAGCTCCTGTAGACTCCGGCTTCAGAAAAGTTGATCCCCCCTCGCCCGCTCCCTTTATTGAAGGAGCGGGCGATTTATTTGGGTATGATTACTTATCCCTATGTTAATGGAGGGCTTATGGAGATCTATCGTGTGCGGATCAGCCGCGTGGACGATCTGGGTGATCTGGTCCGCGTTTATTACTTTGACAAACCCGCCGGTTTTGACTGGGATGAGGGGGCGCATGTTCACCTGGGTCTGCCCGGATTTGACGCGGGGGAAAAGCGTGATAAGACCCTGGTGCGGCATATGTCCATCCTGACCTTGGTTGAAGAAGATACGGTTGGCGTAATCACGCGGCTGGACAGCAGCGACTCGCGCTACAAACTCATGATCACCGGTATGAAGCCCGGCGACGAAGCATCCCTGTTCAAAACCGGCAGCGCCCTGCGCCTCAAGCGGGACGGGCGGCCCGTGGTGATCCTGACAATGGGCGTGGCCGTTGGAGCGATGCGTCCCCTGGCTATCAGCTACGCGAATAACCCGGAAGGCATCCCGGAGATGACGGCCATCACCGTCAACCGCAGGGACAGCTATCCTTTCAAGGAAGAGCTTGAAGCCCTTGAGGCGCCGCGCCTGACGCTGTACCATGTGAAAAGCAGATCGACATTTCAGCACGCCCTGCTCGGCCTGATACTCGACAATAAACCCTGGTTTTTGATCATCGGCAGCAATGATTTTCTGCGCGACTGCATCTACGGCCTGAGGGACAGAGGCATTTCCCCCGATGATATGGTGGTTGACCTCAAGCCTGAAAAGCGCGCGGTACTTTTTGAGAGCCTGGGCTTATACGGCCAGGAATAATCCATATTGATTGGATAAGCTCACACTCGTTTCAAGTATGCCCCGGAAATCGCCTGGATTATCTGCCCTTTTTCTGTCCTTAGGCCAAGTGCTTTTAAGTCGATCGGTTCCGATTTCATCTCAGCAATGAATTCCGCTATATCCCGCGCGATAGGATCGGACACAAGTACCTGTGTTTCAGGGCCAAGCAGTATATATAGCCTGAAGACATCATTCCTCAACGATCAGTACCATATCAATATCCTTTGTTGCCCGAAACTCCATATTGAAGCCGGAAAACAGAAGATCGCAGGCTGTCCCGCCGATGATCACATACTGCTCTTCACAGCCCTCAAACCAGCGCCTGAAGGATTCCAAACCGGATACCATATCAGAAAACCTCCTTCAGCATATCCTCCAGCGCCTGTTCAACGCGCTCGTCTTTTTCATGAGCAAGGCTCATATACAAGGATAGGGGATCGGCTTCATTTCCCCGGACGATCATTGTCGGATCATATTTCCAGATCTCTAAAACCACATAGTCTTTATCATCTATCAGTTCATTCACCCTTGTCTTGAAAACCGTTTCACTTAGAGCGGTACCGTATACAGCAACAGCCGGAGGATTCAGTTTCCCTCGTTTCGACAGGGCGGAAATGCCGGCATCGAACAGACCCTCCCGCATATCATCGCGCTTGATGAAAACCACCTTTCGAACAGGATTGATCAGGAAGGGAAGTGCCTTCTTAAACAAGGCTTCCGGCGCATCATGACTGATGATGTACTTGCGTACGCCCCGGCTTTCCCGTCTGACGAGCCTCGCCATCTCCAGCTGCCTGGCCGCGCGCGAGATGGACATAGGTGTCATATCAAAACGCCGGGCAGCTTCACTGACAAATATGTCACGGCAATTCTCCAGTATCAGATAGAACAGCAGCATTTGCGCCGAAGGAATCAGCTTGTCAACGCTTGCGTCCGAAGGTTCAGCGTCTCCCCGCTCACGCTGCACAACCCCGATGAAGGGGAGATACAGTTGTCTGCCGGGAACGACAAATGGTATCCTTCCCTCAATAAAGGCAGTCTTTCGGTAGGAAGAAATCTCCTCCAGTTCAAATACGACCGGCCAGTCGATCTGCTTCCCGAGGATATCAATATGCTTTTTCAGAGCGCTCATAGGCGCCAGTTTATCCTGCGGCTTGACAAAGAGACAGGAACGGCCGCCAATTCTGACCTCTTCAAAGTGATACGCTTCCAGCATAAAGTAATGAAGTTTCTGTCGGCCCTTCCAGTCCGTCCGCGCAACATCAAGCCCAAGCACCCGCTGGATATACTCCATGTGCCTCACTCCTTTTAACTTTCATTTTGTATTTTAACTTTATCAGAGTTAGATGTCAATATGAAAGTTATAACCTGAGACTCCTACCCTATCTCAGCACAAAGCCGGCAATATCCAGGATCACCTGCCCATCCACTGGCGTTCTGGTCGCGTACTCAGCGGCGATATTCATCAGCGTGACAGGCTCCCCCTGATAATCCCCGAACAGGTGGTTGAGCGCGGGATAGCTGATGAACTCCGCCGCCGGGTGATCCTTCAGCTTGTCCTTCCATAATTGAAAATCATCCATGCTCACCTGCTTGTCCCGCTCTCCCTGCAGCACGAGGACGGGCTTTCTATCCATCAGGTGCAGCGCCGCGGCGTCAATGCCCTGCAGATGCTGCTGGTAGGGGACAGGCAAGCCGAACACGGTGTCCTCATCCGCGAGGCTGTCCATCGCGTTCGCCTTTTCCTGCTCCGCCGCTACGATCCCACGCACCGCTTCGGCGCTAGCCGTGTCACCCGCCGCTTCATACGCCCCTGCAATGGCCAGGTTCTGTTCCAGGCTTACTTCCCACAGCTTGCGGGGGCTGCCCGCCAGGAGGATGTACCCGTCAGGCGCGCCGGCCTTTGAGCCGATATAGGAAGCCAGCATAGCCCCCAGGCTGTGGCCAAGCAGCCAGACGGGCCTGCCAGCCAATTCAGGACGTTCTCTCAGCAGACTTAGCGCCGCCGCCGCGTCGTCCACCGTCTCCTCATCGACCGTCAACCGCGGATATCCATCCTCCACTGTCATTTTCTTTCCATGGGCGTAGCTGCGCTTGTCATAGCGAAGCGACGCGATGCCCTGAACGGCCAGGCCGCGCGCCAGATCCCGGAAGGGGGCGTTGGCCCCGACGCTTTCATCCTTATCAGAAGGGCCGGAACCCTGCACCAGCACGATACCGGCCTTGACCTCGCCATTCGGCAGGGTGAGCAGCGCGTCCAGCGGATAGCCCTCGCCCGCGTCCACCGTGAGGGCGATTTCATTCTCCCTCTCTTCCTCAACATTCTGTTCAGGCGCCTGCGGCGTCAAACTGCCGGGAGCGAAGAACAGACCGGCAACCTTCCCCTGCGCGTCAAAAACAGCGCGCTGGATCAGCGTCAAGTTTTTAAAACGCAGCTCCAGAAGCACAATATCAAAGCCGTCCTGAGAAAGCGATTGCGCCGCGCCCGTGCTTAAAAACTCCCCCCCCAGCGCCGCCATCTGCGGCCACATGGTGCCGATCTGCCCGGCCAAAGCATTGCGCATGGCATCATCCATCATCAAAAGGGCTGCCTCTTCATCCCCCTCGCGGATAAAGCGGAGCAAAGCTCCGGCACTATCCAGCAGAACCGCCTCCCGCTCAGGATCAAGCTTTGCCTCGGCAAGGACATTTCCGCCCGCCAGGTACAGGCACAGCAGCAGGCACATCAGGCGTCTCAGTGTGTTCATTGTATTCCCTCCTCCTCCTCGTGATGCCTTTGCCCGTTAAACTGGGCGAGCCACAGCATCGCTTCCTCAAACACGGATACATTCAACTCATAGTAGATGAAGTTCTTATGCCTAGTTTCATAATAGATGCTAACACAGGCAAACCGTCCTATCAACAATCATTTAAATAGAACCGAGCAATTTGTGCAATCAGGTGGGAAATGTAGAATTTTTGACAAATAAACTGCCGCCGCTCTTGCAACCTGATTTTCGCTATGCTATATTGTTTATGGTAATTCAATATTTATGAGGGGGTTCTATCTACTATGAAGAAACTGACCGCTCTGCTTCTTTCTATGATGATGCTGCTGACCCTTCTCCCCGTTCTCGGCCAGGCCGAGGCGGTCAAGCTCACCATGGGCTCATGGCGCGCTGACGACGTTGAGCAGATGAACAATCTGCTCGCCCTGTACAAAGAAAAGACCGGGGTGGAGATCACCTTCCAGCCCACCATCGCCAATGAATACAACGCCACCCTGCGCCTGCAGCTGGACAACGGCACCGGGCCGGACCTGATGTACGCGCGCTCCTACGCCACGGGCGTGGAGCTGTTTGAAGCCGGCTACTTCGCCGATGTCACGGACATCCCCGGCGTGAAGGAAAACTTTGCCGCCTCCTCCCTGGCCCCCTGGCAGACCGCCGACGGCAAGATGTTTGCCGTGCCCTTCGCGGCCGTCTCCCATGCCGTATACTACAACAAGGATATCTTTGAGGCCAACGGCCTGGCCATCCCCCAGACCTTTGAAGAGTTCCTGACCGTGCTGCAGACCCTCAAGGACAAGGGCATCACCCCTATGGGCAACGGCGTGGCCGATGAGTGGGATATCCTGGAGTGCCTGTTCCTGGGCATGCTGCCCAACTATGTCGGCGGCGCCGATGAGCGGGTCAAGTATGAGTCCGGCGAAAAGAAACTGAATGATCCCGCCATGGTCGAAGCCTTTACAGACCTGGCCAAACTGGCCCCCTACCTGCCCGAAGGCTTCTCCGCCGTCACCTATAACGACAGTGCCAACCTGTTTGCCATCGAGCAGGCCGCCATGTACGTGGATGGTTCCTGGTCCGCCGGCACCTTCGGCGATGTGGGCTTCAACTGGGGCGTGTTCGCGATCCCGGCCCCCGCAGGCAAGCAGACCCGCATCACCTTCCACCCGGACATGGCCATCACCATGAACGCCGCCACAAAGTATCCCGAAGAAGCCAAGGCTTTCCTTGCCTGGCTGGCCTCTCCCGAAGGCGCGGCCCTGGCCAGCGAGCAGCTGCCCACCGGCTTCTACCCGATGATCAACGCCCCGATCACCCTGTCCGATCCGCACGCCAACGAATTCCTCGCCCTCAACACCGGCAAGGAGACCGATGCGCGCTTTGTATGGCCCAAGATGATGGATCTCTATGCCCCGATGAACCAGGAAGTCATCAAGGTACTCAAGGGCGAGACCACGCCGCAGGCAGCAGCTGACGCGCTTGCCGCTTTGAAGCCCTGACAGATCGCCTGAAAGGATAGCTTAACGATCAACCGACGCGGCCGCTCGTTTGCGGGCGGCCGCTCTTTCTTTTTTAAGGGGGTATCCAAGATGAGCGCATCCCCGGCCAAACGACACATCAAACGCGGCGGCCTGAACCCCGGCGGATGGTACTGGATGTTGTAC
>JAEWRJ010000038.1 GCA_023460055.1 Bacillota bacterium
GCGTGCAGTTTCATAAGCAGCCCCTTTCTGATAAGAAAGGACAGGCGCGGCGCAATGCCGCGCCTGTCCTACAGGATGGAGAATTACTTGGTCTTGTATTCCTTGCCCAGTTTGAACTGCTTCTTTACGACAGGCGCAAGGATCGGATACAGCAAAGCCGCAATGCACACGATCATCAATGTGGCTGAAATCGGGCTTGAGAACATTGTGCCGACATTGCCGCGGCTCATCGTATAGGCACGGCCGAAGTTGCTTTCGCAGATGCGGCCCAGCACCAGGCCGAGTATCAGGGCAGCGCTGTTGAACTTGAGCACCGAGAAAAGAATGCCCGCAATGCCCGCGATGGCCATGATTTTCACATCCATGATGCTCATGTTAGTGGCATAGGAGCCGATAATGGCCAGCATCACGATGATGGGCCCAAGAATGGAATAGGGGATGGCCAGAATCTGGGCGAACACCTTGGCAATGGCGATGGCTACGATTACCATCACAATATTCGAAACAATCATGGATACAAAGGTGGCGCTCAGGTACTCGGGCTGATTGATCAGCAGGAGCGGCCCCAGTTGCACGCCCTTGAGCACCAGGGCACTCATCATGACCGCCGCGGCGTTGCCGCCGGGAATGCCCAGGCTGAGCAGGGGAACCATCGCGCCGCCGGTCGCCGCGTTGTTGGCCGTCTCAGAGGCTGCGATGCCGTCGATAATGCCTGTACCGAACTTTTCAGGATGCTTGGAGATGCGGGTCTCCATCGAGTAGCACAGAAAGCTGGCGATGGTAGCGCCGGCTCCGGGCAGGATGCCGACCACAGTTCCGACAATGGCACTGCGGGCAACAACCCATTTGATCGTCAGCCACTCCTTCAGCTTGGGAATCGTGGTATTCACCTTTCCCCCGCCGATGCCGTCCTCCGCTTTCAGCCGTTCAGGCTTTGCGGTCTGCTTGAGCACTTCGGTTACCGCAAACACACCGATCAGCACGGGGATCATCTCAATGCCCGACAGCAGCTGGTTGGAGCCAAAGGTCATGCGCTGCACGCCATAGGAGGGATCCTGCCCGATGGCGGCCAGCAGAAGGCCCAGCACACCTGAAATGATGGTGCGCAGGACGTTTTTGCTGTCAAGGCTGGTCAGGATAGACAGCCCTAAAAAGGTCACCGCGAACATTTCACTGGGGCCGAAGCTCAGCGCCGCCTGCGTCAGCTGCGGGCTGAGCATGAACATCGCGAAAGCTGAGAAGAGACCGCCGATGGCGGATGTCACCAGCGCGACGCCCAGCGCCTTACCTGCCTCGCCCTTTTGAGCCATCGGATAGCCATCAAAGGTGGTCGGCGCGCTGGATGGAACTCCCGGTATCTTAAACAGGATAGCCGCGATGCTTCCGCCGGTGATGGAGGAACAGTAGATGGCCACCAGAAATACAATGGACTGAATCGGGCTCATTGTATAGGTAAAAGGCAGACCCAGGGCAACCGCCATCGTAGCGCTCACGCCCGGAAGAGCGCCGAAGATGGTGCCCAGCACAACGGCAAACACCACCATCAGCAGGATGGACGGGTCCAATACCACCGCAAAACCTTGGATAAGGGTATCAAACATTTTGCCAGCGCCTCCTTAACGTAAGATCGACTCAACCGCCAGCGCAAAGTTCCGCAGGAAGGGAACGGTGCCGCGCGGCAGATTGACTGAGAGAAGCACGCCGAAAACGACATACAGGAAGATGGTGACTGCCAGCGCCACCAGTATAAGCCTTGCATATTTGCGGTCTCCCAGCAAGTAGCCGTAGGCAACCAGCAGGAGAAAGCAGGTCACCATGAAGCCCAACGGCTCCAGGATGAAGGAGGAGATCACCACGATGGCGATGCCAAGGAAGAGCTTGCTCTTGAAAAAAGCAGGAACGACGGCGCCAAAGGCCTTCAGGCTAAAGCTCTCTTTCCCCTTGTTCTTCTTGATAATGCCAAATATGTTCACACAGATCAGCACCATCAGCAGCACAATCAGTACAGTCGGCCAAACGTGGGGCTGCAGGGCGTAGGGATTTTTTTGCACCTTGAGCGGCACAGGCGCTTCCACAACATGGAAAGCAAGCGTATATCCCAAACCAAGCAGGAGCAGGATGTTCAATATCAGTTCAAACAAGGTTTTCAACTCCTTTAACAATCGGAAAGGGGAGCAACTCCCCTTTCCGATCATAGTTGATTTCAGGGGCATCTATTACTTGGCAGCGAGAACGCCTTCCGCAGTCAGATACTCAGTGAACATCGCATACTCAGATTCGATCAGGTTTTCGAACTTTTCACCGTAGGTGAATCCTTCACGCTCATCATAAGCGGCGCGCTCCAGAAATTCGACCCAGGTGGTGTCTTCAACTGCCTTTTCAAGGGCAGCGACCATCGCGTCGATGGCTTCCTGCGGGGTGCCCTTTTTCGCGTAGAGGCCGCGCCAGGTTCCAACATAGGACTCGATGCCCAGCTCGCCGGTGGACTGCATGTCGGGGTAGCGCTTCATGCGCTGTTCCGCACAGGCAACAAGCGGAATAACATCGCCGGACTCGATCAGCCCTTGAATCTCATCGGTACCGGTAATCATCATGTCGATATGGCCGCCCATCAGAGCCGCGGTCATCTCGGCACCGCTGTTGTAGGGCATCTCCAGCACGTCGATACCTTCCATGGTCTGCTTCATGCTCACGCCATCAGCGCCGGTCGCAGTCAGCATACCAATGGTCACTTCAAAGGGATGATCCTTGGCATAAGCCATCATCTCGGAGAAGTTGGCGATACCCTTTTGGTCCAAGGCCTTTTTGGAACCCGCAATGATGTTGATGGAGTGTACCAGCTTTGCAACAGGAACAAGCTCCTCCTTGTAGTTCATGGACATGTTGCCCTGGAGATCCTGCATGATCAGGCTCTGTGTGCCCAGCATGAACGTGTAGCCGTCAGCGGGCTGCTTGTAGGTGAACTCAACGCCGTTGATGCCGCCGCCGCCTTCTACATTGACTACGTCAACCTGCTGGCCCAGCAGCTCCTTGAGAATGTTAGCCATGGGACGGATGGTGCTGTCAGCGCCGCCGCCCACACCCCAAGGACAGATGATGTCGATCTTCCGCTCAAATGTCCACTCGGCCGACGCGACGGATGCCATGCCAACCAGCATCAGGGCGGCCATGAGCACTGCTACCAATTTCTTCATATAACCCGAATCCCCCTAAAGATTTATTTGGATCGGCCAGTTAATCACGGCCGTTAATCCCTTCCCGAAAACGCGGTTCATTCACCTGATAAGACATCCATGATGTGTGATGCCATGATATACTGGATGTATAAATAAGGCAAGCAAGACTATTATTATGCCATCCATAATCCTTTGCTTATGGAGAGATCGGATGAACCTGCGCTATGACGAGGGATAGAATGAGCGGGGAATTAGCTTTGCATCCGTTTGTTCATTAAAAAAAGAAAGGGGATACCCTTCCTTTTTTTCATCGCGGCGCTGCGGGGATGAACATTTCGATAGATTAGGCGCTATGCCGTCAGCCGAACAGTGAAAGCAGCACCCCCGCGGCGATCGCGGAACCGATCACGCCGGCCACGTTGGGGCCCATCGCGTGCATCAAAAGGTAGTTGCCGGGGCGGGCCTTAGCGCCTTCAATCTGCGAAACGCGGGCAGCCATGGGCACAGCGGAAACGCCGGCTGATCCGATGAGGGGGTTGATCTTCCCGCCGGACAGCTTGTACATCAGCTTGCCGATCAGCAGCCCGCCGACCGTGCTGAACATAAAGGCGGTCAGGCCCAGGGCGATGATGCTGATGGTCTGCATGCTCAGGAAGGTCTCCGCCTTGGCGGTCGCGCCGACGGTAACGCCCAGGAAGATGGTCACAATATTGATCAGCTCATTTTGCGCAGTGGAGGAAATGCGGTCCACGACACCCGACTCCTTAAACAGGTTCCCCAGCATGAGCATGCCCAGCAGGGGGGCGACGGACGGCAGCAGCAGCACGCAAAAGATGGTCACGATGATGGGGAAACAGATTTTTTCCAGCTTTGTCACCACGCGCGTCTGGCTCATCACCACCTCGCGCTCTGCCTTCGTCGTCAGCAGGCGCATGATGGGCGGCTGTATCATCGGAATCAGCGCCATATATGAATAAGCGGCGACCGCGATAGCAGGCAGCAGATGCGGAGCCAGCTTGGTGGTCAGAAAGATAGCGGTCGGGCCGTCCGCTCCCCCGATGATGCCGATGGCGCTGGCCTCCTTGGGGTCAAAGCCCAGCAGCAGCGCGATCATAAACGCAATGGCAATGCCGAACTGCGCGCCCGCGCCCATGAACAGGGCGGAGGGCCTGGCGATCAGCGGACCAAAATCGGTCATTGCGCCGATGCCCAGGAAGATCAGCGAGGGATAAATGCCCAGTTTCACCCCCTGATAGAGGTAGTAAAGCAGGCCGCCCGGTTCTGTCCCCGCCGGCCCCTCCATCAGATTGGCCAAAGGCAGGTTCGCCAGCAGGATACCAAAGGAGATGGGCAATAGCAGCAGCGGCTCAAACTTCCTGCCGATGGCCAGATAGATCAGCACGCAGGCGATCAATATCATCAACCCATGCTGCCAGGTGAGGGCGGCGAAACCGGAACCCGCCCAAATCTTTTCCAAGGCTTGTATAAACATATGCTTGTTCCTTTCCTGTCGCAAAAGCGCGCTCGCGCCATTGCCCCTTTATAATACCAACAAAAGCGCTTGCGCATCCAAAGCGGCGGGAGATTCTGGCCCCGAGCAGAAAGCACAAGTGAAGGCGCGGCCGCGCCTGTCTTATTGTGGTACAGCTTTAAGCCAGGATAACCGGCGCAGCGGCGCGTTAACGGCTCGAGTCAGTATTAGACAGCCTCAGCACGACAGCCGAAGTTATCTTGATCAGCAAAAAAACCGAGGTCAGCAGCGCGAACACCATGCCGACGCAGAACAGGGCAACCATGATCCCCTCAGAAAACGGCATATCTTGATCCTCCTTCATTATCCTCTGACTTCAAACGTTCCCATTATATAGGTGATGCTTTATTCCGTCAATTCGATAAGATTATTGTTATGGATGTCATTATTTTTAGTTAATTCCCAGAGTAACTTCCACAGTGGACGAGAAGGTGACATTTAGCCTGGGAGTTTACGTTGATGTCAATCAGGCCCCGTGATGAAGCCGCCGCTTCCTATTTTTCCCCCTTCTATGGTAGAATAACCCGTTGGATTTAGAGGAGGATGAAACCATGCAGTCAAACCAGCCCGATATGAGGGCAGATGATAAAAACAAGAAGCCCGTTTCCGACAAAAGCCCGGCCCTGATGCTGATGCGCGTCCTGCAGGGCGCCCTGATCGGCGGCGGGGCCATCCTGCCCGGCGTCTCAGGCGGCGTGCTGGCCGTTGTATTCGGCATCTACCGCCCGATGATGGAGCTGTTGAGCCATCCCTTCCGGGCCCTTAAAAAGAACCTCTGGCTGTTTATACCGATCGTCATCGGCGTGGGCATCGGCTTTGTGGGCTTCGCCAAGCTCATGGCCCTGCTTTTCGCGGAGGATTCGCCCTACCCCATCAGCCTGTTTGTGGGCCTGATCCTGGGCACCGTGCCTTCTTTGCTGAAGACCGCGCGCAGCCAGGGCCGCAAGCCCGCGGCGGATATGACAGCCCTGATCCTGACCTTCACGGGGCTTCTGGTCTTCCTCATCATATTGGAAGGAACGGGCAGCATGAACCTCACCCTCACGCCTGTCTGGGCCCTGATCTCCGGCCTCATCTGGGGCTTCAGCCTGATCGTGCCCGGCCTTTCCAGCAGCTCCATCCTGATCTTCATGGGCCTGTACAAGAGCATCATGGACGATGTAGGCCGGCTGCAACTGGGCACGGTGATCCCGCTGCTGCTTGGCATCGCGCTGGTGGCCTTCCTGTTCGCGCGGGTGATCGACAGCCTGTTTAACAAGCACTTCAGCGTCGCCTCCCACGCCATTGTCGGCCTGGTGCTGGCTTCCACCATCATGATCATTCCCCGCGAGTACGCGGGTCCGGGGCAGATCCTGCTGTGCCTGGCTCTGGCCGTCATCGGCTTCGCCGGGGCCTGGTATCTGGGCGTCTGGGGCGAAAAATACGAGGCGCACAAGTAGCGGCTTTCTTCTTCATGTCACAACCGACCCTGAATAACATATAGAATGAAGAGGAAAGTCAAATGAGTGAATTAAGCAAACTGGAAAAAGAGGTGCAGCGCAGGCGCACCTTTGCCATCATCAGCCACCCCGACGCGGGCAAGACAACGCTGACCGAAAAACTGCTGCTCTACGGCGGAGCCATACGCCAGGCCGGGTCCGTCAAAGCCCGCAAAGCGGCGGCCCACGCCACCAGCGACTGGATGGAGATCGAAAAGCAGCGCGGCATCTCCGTCACGTCCAGCGCCATGCAGTTCAGCTACGAGGGCTACCACATCAACATCCTGGACACCCCAGGTCACCAGGACTTCAGCGAGGACACCTACCGCGTCCTGGTCGCGGCCGACAGCGCCGTGATGCTCCTGGACTCGTCGCGCGGCGTGGAGGCGCAGACCATCAAGCTGTACAAGGTCTGCCGCATGCGGGGCATCCCGATCTTCACCTTCGTCAACAAGATGGACCGCGCGGGCAAGGATCCCTTCTCCCTGATGGAAGAACTGGAGCAGGTGCTGGGCATCCGCGCCTGCCCGGTCAACTGGCCCATCGGCACCGATGGAGATTTTCAGGGCGTCTACCACCGCGATACAAGGATGGTCGAACTCTATTTCTCAGGGGACCACGGGGCCACCAAGGCACGGAAAACCGAGGTATCGCTTGATGATCCCGCGATCGAGGGCATGCTGGCCGGCCACTATTTGAAGCGGCTACGCGATGAAGTCGAGCTGCTGGATGAGGCGGGCGACGCGTTTGACCTGGAGGCTATCCGCAAGGGTGATCTGACCCCGATGTTCTTTGGCAGCGCCATCACCAACTTCGGCATCGAGCCCTTTTTGAACCGTTTTCTGGGCTACACCCTGCCCCCGACGCCCAGGGAGAGCGATCAGGGCAGCGTAACGCCTGACAGGCCGGAGTTCACGGGCTTTGTATTTAAGATCCAGGCCAACATGAACCCCGCCCATCGCGACCGCCTGGCCTTTGTGCGCGTGGTCAGCGGCGAGTTCAAGCGGGATATGAGCGCCTGGCATTCCGGCACCGGCAAGCAGATCCAGCTGAAAGCCCCCCAACAGTTCATGGCTGACGAACGCGCCATGGTGGAAGAGGCCTATCCCGGCGACATCATCGGCCTGTTTGACCCCGGCATCTACCACCTGGGCGATTCGCTGAGCGAAAAGACCAAGCTGCGCTTTGAAAATATCCCCATCTTCGCGCCTGAACACTTCGCCAGGGTGCGCCCGCTTGACAGCATGAAGCGCAAGCAGTTCTTAAAGGGCATTTCGCAGCTAAGCGAGGAAGGCGCGATCCAGACCTTCACAAGGGATGATCTGGGCCTGGAGCAGAGCATCGTCGGCGTGGTCGGCGTGCTGCAATTCGATGTGCTGAGCTACCGGCTCAAAAACGAGTACAGCGTTGACTTATTGATGGATCAGCTCTCCTGGCGCTTTGTGCGCTGGGTGGTCGAAAGCCCAAAAGATCTTGATGATCTTCAGCTCACCTCCACCAGCCACCGCGGGCGCGACAGCCGAGAGCATCCTGTGCTGTTCTTTGAAAACGAGTGGAGCATCCGATTGGCGGAAGAAAAGAACCCCGGCCTGAAACTATCAGACATCGAGCCGATGGAGACCTTCGGAGATTAATGAATAAAGCGGCGGATACAACCGAGTGTCCGCCGCCTTTTTCATGCCGGTTATAGCTGCTTCTTCACCGCCGCCAGCCTTCCCCTGCCCTGAACCATCGCGACAGCGGTATAGATCGCGCCGATCACCAGGATGGACAGCGAAACGATCACCGCTGTGATCACGCCGCTGCCTGCGGCAGGGCCGGCAGCGGACAGGCGCTTGGCCAGAATGCCGATGTAAGCGAACACCAGCACCAGGCCATAGGCCAGGTCCTTGCGCTTGACCGTGGCCGCGAAGCCGGTCACAGCGGCAAGCAGCGAGATGATGATCATCCACAGGTCCTCTGAAAAGCCCCAGCGGTTCCACCCGATCCTGACCAGGAGAGCCGTGATGTTGGCGACTGTCGCCACCGTGATCCATCCGAAGTAAAGGCTGAAGGGCAGCCGGTAAAAGGCCTGATCCGGCCGGTCCGGCCTTTCCTCATCAAGGATCAGGTTGATCAAAGCAAGGCTGATCAGCAATATGATCATGCAAACCACAGACAGCCCGATGTAATCATAGTGCCAGCACAACAGCCAGGCAATGTTGGCAAGCGAGGAGAAGATAAACAGCCCCCGCACTTTCACGCGCGCCTCGGGGCGTATCCTGCTGCCCTGCAGGCCGAACTGGTAGACGGTGAAGCAGCCCAGCGCCAGATAAATCAGCCCCCAGATGGAGAACGTGAATCCCGAGGGGGCAAAGAGATTGGGCATAGAATCGGAGACTTCGCCCGGCGTGCGCCCATTAAGCGGCAGGCCCTGGGCCAGATAGTTGAGAAACACCATCGCAATAAAAGCAATGGCGACAGCCACCTTGAGAGGCAGATTCTTCTTCCAGGCCTTCATTGTGTCACCACCTTTCCCCCTGTACAGGTCCAAACCCTGCGATCATCCCTTGTCCCGGGCCGCCCTTCGCCAAACCGGCCATTGCTATCAAGTTACCCGATCGAGCGCGGATTAATAAGGTTATGCCTGTCAGGCGAATGACCGCGCCGCTTTTTCAGAGCCCCCACTACGTTGCTCCCGCTTGTCAATTCCGTCGCCCAATATTGACATACAGGAGAAACAAGCCTATAATCCCTTCGGCGGCCAGGGTGGCCGCCTGTATTGAGGTTTTACAGCATTGAGGCGTTTTGATTTTCTTTTGTTGCTGGGCGCGAAGCTGCGCAGCCAGCCGCCCGACAGGGCGGTTTTTTCCGCCTGCGCACAATAAACCCGGATAAATAAAGGAGATTATTTACTTGATTCGTTCTGATATACGCAACATCGCCATCATCGCCCACGTCGACCATGGCAAGACCACGCTGGTGGACCAGATGCTCAAGCAGGGCGGCGTATACCGCCAGAACCAGCAGGTGCAGGAGCGCGTGATGGATTCCAACGATCTTGAGCGCGAGCGCGGCATCACCATTCTGGCCAAAAACACCGCCGTTCACTATGGCGACCTGAAAATCAACATCGTTGACACCCCCGGCCACGCCGATTTTTCGGGCGAGGTCGAGCGCGTGCTCAAGATGGTGGACGGCGTGCTGCTCCTGGTGGATAGCTTTGAAGGCCCGATGCCCCAGACACGCTTTGTGCTGAAAAAAGCGCTGGACCTGAAGCTGCCCGTGCTGATGGTCATCAACAAGGTGGACAGGCCCGATGCCCGCTGCGAGGAAGTGGTGGAAGAGCTGCTGGATCTTTTGATCGACCTGGAAGCTGACGCCGACACGCTTGACAGGCCTATCCTCTACATCAGCGCCCGCCAGGGCACAGCCACGCTGGATCTTTCAACACCCGGCACAAACCTCAAGCCGCTTTTTGAAACCATTGTGAATCACATTCCCGCGCCTGAGGGTGACCCGGAAGGCCCGGCGCAAGTCTTGATCTCCACTATCGACTACAATGAGTACGTCGGCCGCATCGGCGTAGGCCGCATCGCGCGGGGCACCTTCACCTCCGGCATGATGGCCGTCCGCTGCAACTACAACGACGATAAGATCAGCCCTCCCTTCCGCGTGACGGAGCTGAGCACCTACATGGGCCTGAACCGCACGGCGACCGAAGCGGTCTCCATGGGCGACATCCTGGCGCTCAGCGGCCTGCCGGATCTTAGCATAGGCGATACTGTCTGCCTGGCCGGCGCGCCTGAACCGCTGCCCTTTGTGGCCATCGGCGAGCCAACGGTGAAGATGAGCTTTTCTGTCAACGACAGCCCCTTTGCCGGGCGCGACGGCACCTATGTGACCAGCCGCCACCTGCGTGCCCGCCTGTACCGCGAGCTGGAAACCGATGTCAGCCTGCGCGTCACCGATGGTGAAACGCCGGATACTTTCGAGGTATGCGGGCGCGGCGAGCTGCACCTGTCCATCCTGATCGAAACCATGCGCCGCCAGGGCTATGAGTTCCAGGTATCGCGGCCTGAGGTGCTTTTCCACTACCAGAACGGCGAAAAGATGGAACCCATTGAGCGGCTGATGTGCGATGTGCCCCAGGCCTACGCCGGTGCCGTGATTGAGAAGATTGGCCGCCGCAGGGGTATGCTGGAGAGCATGGCAGGCCTTGACCGAGTGCGGCTGAGCTTCCTGGTTCCCTCCAGAGGCCTCTTTGGCTACCGCAGCGAGTTTTTGACCGACACGCGCGGCGAGGGCATCATGAGCGCCGTGTACCACGGCTACGAACCCTACCGGGGCGATATCCCCCACCGCAGCGTGGGCAGCCTGGTCTGCTTTGAAACAGGCGATTCCACCCAGTACGGCCTCTATAACGTGCAGGACAGGGGCAACCTCTTCATCAGCGCGCAGACACCCGTCTACGCCGGCATGGTCTGCGGGCAGTCCAACCGCCCCGGCGATATCGTCGTCAATGTCTGCAAAACGAAGCATGTCTCCAATGTCCGCAACTCCTCCTCCGCAGAGGATAGCCTGCGCCTGGTCAGCGTGCAGCCCCTGACGCTGGAAGAAAGCCTTGAGTTCATCGATGATGACGAACTGCTGGAAGTGACCCCCAAGGCCCTGCGCATCAGAAAGCGCGAGCTGGGCCACGACCAGCGGGCAAAAGCGGCCAGCAGGAAGAAGGATTAGGCGGAGTAGTATCAGCGCAAGGCAAAGAAGCCGTAACAAAAGCCCCTCCATACTGAATAAAAAATGAAAAACTACTCGCATCTGCCACGTTTTACAGCAGTTTGCGGGTAGTTTTTATTCAGTTTATACGGATGAAAAACCTTATGGCATCCAAAGCTGTGAAGGATTTTGGTTTGGGGCAAGAAGCACAAGTGATGGCACCGCAACGCTGCGATGAGGCTTTGAGTCAGGATGAGCATAATACTACTTATAAACATTAACACTTCCATTAGGCCTTTTTTGTAGTATAATAAAGTATACTATAAAGGAGCGAAACAGATGAATGTAAAGAAGGCAATTTTCACAGAGGATGAACGCAGTGAGATATTAGCCGCTCTAAAAGAGGAGCATCCCCCGCATGTGTACAAGCGGTTGATGGCCTTGAAGCTTAAAGCTGTGGATAACTTAAGCAGCGAAGATGCAGGGAAATATGCGGGCTTGCACAAAACCAGCGTCAACATGATCATCAG
>JAEWRJ010000039.1 GCA_023460055.1 Bacillota bacterium
GGCTTCCACCCCGCCCGCGGCGCCCAGCATGTGCCCGGGCATCGCCTTGGTGGAGCTGATGGCGGCCTTGTAAGCCGCGTCGCCCAGCGCGCGCTTGATCGCCAAAGTCTCGGTCTTGTCATTGAGCGGGGTGGAGGTGCCGTGCGCGTTGATGTAGAGATCGCCCGCCTGATCGGGGGTGATCCCGGCCTCCTGCATCGCCTTACTGATTGCCCTGGCGGCGGGAAGCGCTTCCGGCTGCGGGGCGGTGACATGGTAGGCGTCGCACAGGTTGGCATAGCCCGTGATCTCGCCAAGGATCCGGGCGCCGCGCGCTTTGGCGTGGCCATACTCCTCCAGCACCATGATACCGGCGCCTTCGCCCATCACAAAGCCGTCGCGCCGCTTATCAAAGGGGATGGACGCGCTCTGCGGTTCGTTGCGCGCCGTCAGCGCCATGCAGTTGGTAAACCCGGCGACGGCCAGGGTGTTGATCGTGCCCTCGGTCCCGCCGGCCAGGATGGCATCCGCTATCCCAAGCTTGATGGCGCGGTAGGCCTCGCCGATGGCATGGGTGGAGGTGGCGCAGGCCGTCACCACCGGCAGGCAGGGCCCCATGGCCCCGTAGCGGATGGCAAGGTTTCCGGCCGCGATGTTTGAGATCATCATCGGGATAAAGTGCGGCGACACAAAGCGCGGGCCCTTGACCCGCAGCGCTTCATGCTCGCGCAGCAGGGTATCCATGCCCCCGATGCCCGATCCCACATATACGCCGAAGCGGTAGGGGTCGGCGACCGTGAGCCCGCTCTGGGCCATCGCCTCCGCCGCCGCGGCCAGGGCATAGCGGGTGAAGGGGTCCGTCTTGCGCACCTCGGACTTTTCCATCACCAGGGAGGGATCAAAATCCTTCAGCTCCGCCGCGATCTTCACCTTGTAATCCGCCGTATCAAACTTGGTGATCGGGCCGATGCCGCACACACCCGCGCGCATGGCAGACCACATGGCGCTGACGCTGTTGCCGATGGGCGTCACAGCGCCCATGCCCGTAATAACTACTCGTTTCATATACTTCTCCTATTAAACCCACCCTGGAATCGCAATCCGAACAGGGGAGAACGTTTCTCACAGAGGCACAGAGAGGGACGGAGGCGGCCTAAAGGCCTTGCACAGAGGGGAGTATCAGCAAGTCTCACGTTTCGTTTACCTGTTGATAATCTGTCAAAATACTCTCGGGGCTCATAGAGAGATAAAGACACTTAATCTTTTCTCTGTGTAGCGCGAAGCGCCTCCGTCCCCCTCTGTGCATCCCTGTCTGTTGGTCTATCGAAGTCTCTCCCTCAATTCGACATGGTCGCGACCTGCGCTGACGCTTTGGCGCTTCCTGTCTCATTGGGACTGCATCTCGCTCTTTCTGCCCAAGGGCAGCGCTCGATTTCGTCCCCCTGTGTGAAACCGTATCCCCGTACCCTCGTCCCTTTACATCGCCAGCCCGCCGTCCACCCTGATCACCGTGCCGGTGATGTAGGCAGCGCCTTCGCTGCACAGGAAGCTGACGGTTTTGGAGATTTCTTCCGCCTGGCCAATGCGCCCCATCGGGATCGCTTTCTTCAGCGCCTGCCTGCTCTCCTCTGTCATGGCTTCGGTCATCTCAGTCCCTATAAAGCCGGGGGCGACTGCGTTGCAGGTGATGCCCCTGGAAGCCAGCTCCTTGGCCACGGACTTGGTCAGCCCGACCAGGCCGGCCTTGGCCGCGGCGTAGTTGGCCTGCCCGGCGTTGCCCGTCAGCCCCACCACGGAGGTGATGTTGACGATGCGCCCGGACCTGCGCCTGACGAACTGAGCACTGAGGTGTCGGATGAAGTTGAAAGCGCCCTTCAGGTTCGTATCCAGCACCCGGTCGTAATCGTCCTCGCTCATGCGCATCAAAAGGCCGTCGCGGGTGATGCCCGCGTTGTTGACCAGGATGTCCACGCCGCCAAAGCGCGCGATGACGGCGTCCGCGGTCTCCTTGCTGGCCTCGAAGTCGCCCACGTCGCAGGCATAGATCTCGGCCTGCGCACCCTTTTCGCGGCAAGCGGCCGCCGTCTCTTCCGCGGCGGCCTGATTGCCCCGGTAGATCAGCGCCAGCCTCATGCCCGGCCCTGCCAGTTCCAGCGCGATGGCGCGGCCGATGCCGCGCGAAGCGCCGGTGATCAGCGCAGTCTGTTCTGTCATGTTGATATCTCCTTGTGTCCGCTCAGCTCCGATACAGCCGCTTCCAGGCTCTGGGCATCGCTCACCGCGTGGCAGACGGCCTCGGGATAGATCTTTTTGATCAGCCCGCACAGCGTATTGCCCGCACCCATCGCGACGAAGGTATCAATGCCCTCACGCTGCATCCTCTGGATGGTCTCGACCCATCTGACCGGGCCGGATATCTGGCCGGCCAATGTGTCTTTGATCTCGTCGCCATAGGGCGCAGCCGTCAGGTTGGCGTAGACCGGGATGGCGGGTTTACGCAGTTCCACCTTCTCCAGTTCCCGCAGGAAGCCATCCGCAGCGCCGCGCATATACAC
Organism: Bacillota bacterium; assembly: GCA_023460055.1. GTDB lineage: Bacteria > Bacillota > Clostridia > Christensenellales > Aristaeellaceae > UBA1038. The sequence goes on from JAEWRJ010000039.1 coordinate 2,535, forward strand.
GCTGTGGAAGGCCCCGCTGACATTGAGCGGCATCACGCGGCCGCCTCGCAAGACTGCCGCTTCCTTGAAGGCGGGCAGGGCGTCTTTGAGGCCCGATACCACTGTCTGCGCGGGCGCGTTGTAGTTGGCGGGGGCAAAGCCCTCCGTTTCATTGCACAGCGCTTCCACGTCGGCTGCCGTCAGGCCGATCACCGCCGCCATCGCGCCGGGATAGCGCCCGGCCTCGTCCGCCATCAGGCGGCCCCGCGTGATGGTGAGGCGCAGGCCCTCTTCAGGGCTCATGCCGCCGGCGAAAGCCAGCGCCGATAGCTCGCCCAGCGAAAAGCCCGCCAGGCAGGCGGGCGTGACGCCCCTTTCCTTCAGGGCCATCGCCGCCGCCAGGTTCACGGTATACAGGCAGGGCTGGGTGTTGGCCGTATCGGCCAGTTCTTCTCTGCCCCCCTCAAAGCACTGCGCGCTTGTACCGGGGCGGATGCTGTCGGCCATGTCAAAAACAGCCTTCCCCGCGACAGAGGCTTCGCTCAGGGCCTTGCCCATGCCGGGCCACTGCGCGCCCTGGCCGTCAAACACAAAGGCTACACCCATTGCGGCGCCCTCATGAGCAGTACTTCGGCCTCAGCCATGATCTCTTCAACGATCTCACGGGCGGGCTGCTCCTTGTGCACCATGGCGGCCGACTGGCCCACCATGACGCTGCCGTGAACCACATCGCCCTCGCGGGCGGCCAGGCGAAGCGCGCCGGAGCCGTACTTCTCCAGCTCCTCATTGGAAATGGAGGGGTCATACTCCCTGCGGATAAACTCCTGCATGAACTGGTTTTTCAGCGCGCGCACGGGATGGCCCAGGCGCTTGCCCGCCGTACCCGTATCGATATCGCGGGCATCCAGCACCTTCTGCTTGTAGTTGTGGTGGATGGTGCACTCGGTCGCCACCAGGAAGCGCGTGCCCAGCTGCACGCCTGAAGCGCCCAGCATAAAGGCCGCCGCCACGCCGCGCCCGTCGGCAATGCCGCCGGCGGCAATGACGGGGATGCTGACCGCGTCGCAGATCTGGGGGATCAAGGTCATCGTGGTCAGGTCGCCCACATGGCCGCCCGCTTCGCCGCCCTCGGCGACAACGGCGCAGGCGCCGCGCCGCTCGACCAGCTTGGCCACGGCGGTGGAAGCCACCACGGGGATCACCTTGATGCCGGCCTCGATCCAGGCGGGCATGTATTTGCCGGGCATGCCGGCGCCCGTGGTCACCACGGGGACTTTTTCATCAATGACCACCTGCGCGACCGCGTCGGCGTAGGGGCTCATCAGCATGATGTTCACGCCGAAGGGCTTATCGGTCAGCGTCTTCGCCTTGCGGATCTCTTCCCTGAGGATCTCGGGGGGCGTATTCATCCCGGCGATCAGGCCCAGACCGCCCGCTTCGCTGACCGCGGCGGCCAGCGAAGCGTCGGCGACCCACGCCATGCCGCCCTGAAACACGGGGTATTTTATGCCCAGAAGGGCGCACAGGGGGCTTTTCATGGTTTACGCTCCGGCTTTCTTCGCAAGCTCCGCTTCAACGGCATCGGCCACTTCACCCACGGTGTTCATCGCGGCGTTGTTCATCTCCAGCGTCACGTCAAACTCGCTCTCCAGGCTCATCGCCAGCTCCACGCGGTCCAGGGAATCCAGGCCCAGATCGGCAAAGCCGGTCTCACGGGTGATCTCGCTGTCGGTATCCCTGTAGTTCTTCAGCAGTTCCACAACCTTATCAAATACCATATCCAAGTACCTCCAAATTTTTATCTTTATTCCTGACACCAATAAAAATCAGTGTAACAGACGATCTCAAGCCTCCCCCGGGAGGCCCGGAGGGGTGAACCCTCCGGATTTGATCCGCCGCCGCGACATGCGCGGTGCGGCGGTAGCCTTGCATAGCAAGGGTTTCCTTGCCATCCGCCGCCCGGGAACGCAGTGACAGGCGGATGGCCGGCATCTTCCATACCATCAAAAACCGCAGTTTTTGATGGATTTATATGCTCCAGCGGATCAGGCAGGCCCCGCTGGTAAGGCCCGCGCCGAACGCGCTCATGGCCAGGATATCACCGGGGCGGAATGTGCCTGCCCGCCTGCACTCGTCAAGCAGAACAGGGATGCTGGCGGCGGATGTATTGCCGTAGCGTTCCATGTTGTGCAAAAAGCGCTCGGGCGCTATGTTCAGCCGCTGTTTGGCAGCCTCAATGATGCGGATATTCGCCTGGTGGGGCAGCACCCAGTCCACGTCCTCGTCCTTCAGGCCGGCGCCGGCGATCACGCCGCGCAGACCATCCGTCATGGCGCCCACGGCAAACTTGTAGACCTCCTGGCCGTTCATGTGCACCTTAGCCGCCTCGTCTTCCGCCGCGGGCGCGTTCGTCATGAAGGGCGAGCGGGCCGGGAAGGCCGTCACGCGCAGGGGTTCGGGCGTGCCGCGTGTCTGCAGGCGGATGGCCAGCAGGTCATCCCCCTCTTCCAGCACCACGGCGCCCGCCGCGTCGCCAAACAGCACGCAGGTGGTGCGGTCGGTCCAGTCCACCACGGGCGACAGGGCCTCCGCCGCGACGACCAGCATCTTTTTGACACGGCCGCTGCTGAAGAAAGCGCCTGCAACATCCAGCGCGTACATAAAGCCGGAACACGCGGCGTTGATATCCATCGCCGGGCAATTTGCGCCCAGCCTGCCTTGCAAAAGGCAGCCCATTGAGGGTGAAATGGTATCGCCCCGTATGGTCGCGCAGAGGATGAAATCCAGTTCTTCGGGCTTGACCCCGGCATCCGCCAGCGCCTTTTCGGCCGCTTCCAGGGCCAGATCGGTCAGCGTCTCGGAACTTAGAACGCGGCGTTCCTTCACGCCGGTGCGTGTGGTGATCCATTCGTCACTGGTATCCACGATGCGCGACAAATCGTCATTGGTGACGACCAGCTTGGGTAGCGCGCTGCCCGTCCCCTTGATCGTAAAGCTCATTATGCCTCCTGACTGACCGACTTGCGGGAAAAGAAGTCGTTCAGCTTGATGATGCCCTTGAGGAGAATGTTCTTTTCATCCTCCTCCAGGCTCTTGGCGACTGCCTCAACCATCTTCTCGTGAAAATAGCTGTGCATGCGCTCCGCCCGGCGGCCCTGCTGCGTCAACCTGACGCGAACGGATCGGCTGTCTTCCTCGCAGCGCTGCTTTTCAACATAGCCTTTTTTGACCAGCTTGTTGACAGCAACGGTCACGGAAGGCAGCGTGACGCTGCGCTCCCTGGCCAGCGAGCTGATGGTGCAGCCCTCCGGATCCCCTTTGCCGACAGCCTCCAGCAAGTGCATCTCTCCGATGGACAGGTTTGCCCCGCCGGCGGATTTCAGCATACTTTCTTCCATGCGCAGGATGCTGTTGAACGTATCCACCAGCAGCACATTCAGCTGCGTGCTAAAATCTTCCATGCGTCCTCCCGTTACTTAGATTGACTAACTAATTATAAGCCTGTACTCCCGTTTGTCAATAATGGCGCAATCGGCTCGATTTCGACCGCTTGCGCCCTTTGATGAACTATGGGTTCTATGTACTACTCGCCCATGAGGTACATGTTCCCGATCGGCACCGAAAACATAAAGCCGGCGCCGGTCCGGGCCTTCTCCCCCAGCGTCTCTTTGACGGCGCGGACGGCTGTTTCCACCATCTGCTCATCTTTGAGCACCGTGAAAATGGTTTTGCTGTAGGGCTTGGCGTTTTCCATGAAGGAGTGCAGGAAGCCGAAGTTCGGCATGTCCCCCTCCTGCCGGGTGATGGCGCCGGCCATGCCCTGGCTGTCCAGGATCGTGGCGCCCTTGACCCCGATCTCCAGGAATCTGGCCAGGATATCATCCAGGTATTTGGTTTTATTGAGCACAATGAATAGTACCTGCATATGCTTTTCCTCCCTTTCGTACATGGCTTGTTCAGGCATTCTCCGCCGCTTCGGCGAGCGCCGCGGGGAAGGGGATGGATGCCGTATGACCATCCTCAAAGGCAGTATCCGGCCGCGGCGCGCTTGCCGGCTGAATGACCGGTTCCCTGTCCATGCCGCCGATTTCCCCGGCGCGCTTGATGGCGATCTTCGCGAAAATGGGGCCGGTGGTTTCAAAGACCAGCACGCTGAACATGATGACGGCAACGATGGGCGCCGCGTACTGCGGCAGCTGCTGGCGGACAATCACGGAAAGCCCGATGGAGATACCGCCCTGGGGCAGCAGGGCAAACCCCAGGTTTTTGCGGATGGCATCCTCCGCCTTGACAGCCTTCGCGCCAAGCCAGGCCCCCAGTATCTTCCCGCCCGCCCTGGCCAGGATATAGGCAACGCCCAGAAGCCCCACGTCCGACAGGATGTTCAGGTCGAGGCTGGCCCCCGCCAGCGTAAAGAACAGCAGGTAGACCGGCGGTGTGAAATGATGCAGGGCATTGTGGATGCGCACAGGGCCGGGCAGCAGGTTGAAGACCACAGCGCCGGCCATGATGCAGGCAAGCAGCGGCGACCAGCCCAGCAGCACCGAAAGACCCGTGGTCAGGGCGATGGCCGTGATCACGATGATCAGGGTTTCCTCCTCCCCCTTGGCCCTCTTGGCGAAAAACAGCAGGATCAAGCCAAAGGAAGCGCCCAGCCCCAGGGATCCGACGATCTCGATCAAGGGCTGAACAAACATCGCCGGGCTGGATTGGCCCGTACTGCCCATGGTCAGCCTGGCTGCTGAAATGGCGATGCCAAAGGCGATGATGCCGAACACATCATCCAGGGCCACCACGGGCAAAATGGCTTTGCTCAGAGGCCCCGAGGCCCTGTACTGGCGGATGACCATCAGCGTGGCGGCCGGCGCCGTGGCCGCCGACATGGAGGCGATGACGATCGACAGGGCAAAGGGCTGGCCAAACAGCACATAGACCACAAAGAACACGGCAAATACAGCGCCGACAACTTCCAGCAGGGTGATGATGACAATGGCCCGGCCCAGCTTTTTCATATCCTTGACCAAAAACTCGCTGCCGATGGAAAAGGCGATGGCTGCCAGCGCCACATCACTGATGACGGAAAAAGACGCCGAATCCGCCGCGCTGATCAGGTTAAACAAGCTCGGCCCCAGGAACAGCCCCGATAATAAATACCCCGTCACCTCCGGCAGCTTCACCATCCGGGCCAGCCTGCCCCCGATCAACCCCGCCACCAGCACAATCCCCAGTTTTAACAATACTCCCAAATCCGACCATCCTCCTCTGAATTTTTCGAGAATGCATACATTCTCATTTTCTGCCTTCTTTCACTCAAGCCAAAAGGCCGCATTTATCTACTCTCAGCCTAATATGCCGCTGCCCTCAAC